>QIAL01000387.1:0-5426 GCA_003225535.1 Acidobacteriota bacterium
GAGCAAGGTTTACTGCGGCGATCCGACGATTGTATTTTCCTTACGTCTCGTGGGCGATTGCTGTCAAACGAAGTCTTCCAACTCTTCATCGCTCCCATTGAAGCCCGCTCCGGAAGCTGAAACCAAGTGTCATGGACGAAAATCTTTTTTTTTCCCAAACCATCCGGTCGGTTGGCAAAGCTCTAGTGATCCGCAAAATCCTCAATGTTCATGCTGCTTTCCACCGTTTGTCATCAATTTGTCTGAGGTAACTTCTTCGTTCTTAAAAGCTATGTTTTAATCGAAAATTCGATGGCATCGCGATCGCGTGCCATTGGGAGTCTCGGAGGGGACGTGGATTGCCAACTGAATGAAGAGCAGTTGCAGCTGAAAAAGAGCGTTCGTGAGTTTGCCGAGCGCGAGATCAAGCCGCATGTCATGGAGTGGGACGAGGCAGGAGAGTTTCCTCTAGCCACGATCAAGGAACTGGGCAAGCTTGGATTGCTGGGCACGGTCTTCCCGCCGGAGTACGGCGGCGCGGGCATGGGCTATGTCGAGTACGTGACGGCGATCGAGGAACTCTCGCGCGTCGACGGATCGGTGGGCATCATCGTGGCGGCGCACACTTCGCTCTGCACCAATCATATTTTTCTGGCTGGCAACGAAGTGCAGAAGAAGAAATATGTCAGCAAGCTGGCGACTGGAGAATTCATCGGTGCATGGGGACTGACCGAGCCGTCGTCGGGATCGGACGCCGGTAGCGCGCGCATGACGGCTGTGCGCAAAGGGAATAGCTGGGTGCTGAATGGCACCAAGACTTTTTGCACCAACGGGCACTATGCCGATGTAGTGGTCGTGCTCGCCGTCACCGATCGGACGGCGCACACGCATGGGCTCTCGGCCTTTGTGGTGGAGAAAGATACCAAGGGATTTCGTCCGGGGAAAAAGGAGAACAAGCTGGGACTGCGAGCCAGCGATACGGCAGAATTGATTTTTGAAGATTGCGTGATTCCCGCGGAAAATCTGCTGGGCGGGGAGGGGCAAGGTTTCCCTGATGCGATGCGCGTGCTCGATGGCGGCCGCATTTCGATCGCTGCGCTCTCGCTCGGAATGGCCGAAGGGGCATTCGAGGCCGCGCTGAAGTATTCCAAGCAGCGGCGGCAGTTCGGAAAACCGATCAGCGATTTTCAGGCGATCCAGTGGAAGCTGGCCGATATGGCGACCGAGATCGATGCGGCCACGCTGCTGACCATGCGCGCCGCATCCATGAAAGACGCCGGGATGAAGTCGACGCAGGAATCGTCCATGGCGAAGCTTTACGCCAGCGAAGTGGCAGTGAGGTGCGCGAACGAGGGCGTGCAGATCCATGGCGGATATGGATTCATCAAAGACTATCCGGCCGAGAAGTTCTATCGCGACGTGAAGCTGTGCACAATCGGCGAGGGGACGAGTGAGATTCAACGGCTCGTGATCGCCCGGCAGTTGCTTCGAGACTGAGCTTCGAGCCACGAGCTACGAGCTATGAGCTCTCGGGTTTGAACTCGTGGCTCATGGCTCGCAGCGCCTAGCTCTTCAGCCAGACCTGCCATAGGAGCAATCCCCAATAGCTCGCCGCCAGTGAGAGAAACAGACTCGTCAGCAGGACGTGCCCTAATGCGAATTGCCTTCCTTTTGGCCAATCCTCGTGAGTGAAGTAAAAGGCGTCGACCAGGATGCGTGCCGTCCAATAAGTTGCTATAAAAAAGGCCAGCGCCATGGCGGCGCGGTCCCCACGTAGAAGTTCCTTGTGCAAGACGAGAGTGAGCGTCCCGAACGCAATGATCGTCAGAACTGTGAAACCGCTTTGCACCCAGAGCAGCTTGCGGTTGAACGGCATGAGTTGTGCCAGGTCTTCTTTCCAGCGCAGACGGGTGGGAACTTGAAAGCTGGCAGCGAGAATGACGAAGTGACCGGCGGCGGCCAGCCAAAGAATGGGATCGAAACAGCGCTCTGCCAGGGAGTTCGTCATAGGGCGTGGACGGCCTGCATGAACGGAATGATCACACGGTGCACGAACGGCGGATGAAAGAGCCAGAAAGCGGGAGCGGTCGTGACGACCAGTGTAAAGATCCTAGTGGGCAGTCGTTTCTGCAGGCCGATGCGCCGGGCAGGAGCCGATCGCTCGAACATTACTCCCAGACCTTGGACGATAAAATACCCGGTGGGCAAACCATATCCGCCGCGCGCCGGGACAGAGATCACCAGATCGTGAATCAACCCGGACGCAACAAACACCAGCAATCCGGCTACGCTGGCGCCTGTTTGCCTCTGCAAAGGCTTGAAGACGAATTCGTGGGCAAGCTGGCGGAAGCCCAGGTTCCAGCGCTTGCCCCAAAACTCGCTCAAAGTCTTCGAAAGGATGGGGCTCGACATGATGGGAGCGGCGCTGATGCCATTCGTTCGCCAGAAGAGCGATACCAGATGAAAGCTGCCGAAGTGCAGAAGAAAGATGAGACCGAAAAGGCCGATCCATCCGCGGAGCAGGGATTGTTCCGCAGGAATGCGACGAGCGATCACCCAAAGGAACACGATGCCTAAAGAAGTCTTCGTCGTCGCCCAGAGCCATTCCTTGAGCATTGGCCGATCCGGCTGAACCCGTGCATCGAGGAACGTATCAGCGTCCATGCCGGGCCACGCCAGAAGATAGGCGAGTGAGCGACCAGCGCTCGCTAGCACTCGGTCGTGGGCTGTCCACCAGGTCATCCATTTAAGCGCGGAGAAGATGACAAACGACAAGGCCCACATGAACAGCCATGCAGGCATTCGATTGCGAAAGCAGATGGTCGCTGCCGGGAACGCGACGAGGGGAAGCCATCCCGGCCAGGCAGGTGTGCCGGCGGCAGCAGTGGTCGTCGTTTGTGGAACTGAGCTCAAGTGGCCAAGCGTCCCCTGGCTTCAATCTAGCGCGCGGCAGGCCCCTCGGCAATGAACACAAGTAATTCGGCGGGAACGGAAAGTTCAGCGGGACAGATAGTTTCAGTTTGATAGCCGCTGCTTTACACTGAAGTGCTTGGATCGTGAAATCCAGCCATGGATCAAGTCGCTGCGCTCCGGCGACGCGCGCGCTTTGGCCCGTGCCATTTCTACGGTCGAAAATCGCGCGCCAGGCTGGTCCGATCTACTGAAGGCTCTCTTTCCGCACACTGGCAAGGCTCGTGTCATTGGGCTGACTGGGGCGCCAGGGTCAGGGAAGAGCACTCTCGTCGATCAACTCGCGCGGCTATACCGAAAGAAAGAAAATCCCCACTCAAGCCGCAAAGAGCGAGGCTTGAATGGGCCACCCGACGAGAACTACACGGTAGGCATCATTGCAGTCGATCCGACCAGTCCCTATACCGGCGGTGCGATTCTCGGCGACCGCATACGCATGCAGGATCACTTTGCCGACCCCGGCATTTACATCCGTAGCATGGCGACGCGAGGCTCTTTGGGCGGGCTGGCGCGGACTACCGCCGACGTCGCCACCGTGCTCGATGCTTCGGGGCGTGACGTGATCCTGATCGAGACGGTCGGCGTGGGGCAGGATGAAGTCGACATCGTGCGGCTTGCCGACATCACGGTCGTGATTCTTGTCCCGGGCATGGGCGATGATGTGCAGACCATCAAGGCCGGCATCATGGAGATCGCCGACATCTTCGTGATCAACAAGAGCGATCGCGAAGGGGCCGAGCGCGTGGAGCGCGAGGTCCGGGCGCTACAATCGCTGGCGGTGCGCAATGACGGCTGGACGCCTCCGATCGTGAAGACCGTGGCCAGCGAGGGCAAGGGCGTCGAAGAATTGGGCGCCGCCGTCGCCGAGTACGAGAGCTATCTGCAGACAGAAAATCGAGCGCTGAAGAAGAGCGTGGAGAACTGGCAGGAGCGGCTGGTGGAAATGCTGCGCGACGCGATGCTCGAAAAAGCGCGCGCACAGCTCGGCGATGGCAGCATGGCGCGGCTGGCGGCGGAAGTGGCCGAACACAAGAGGGACCCTTATTCCTTGAGCGAGGAGATTGCGGGGAAGCGATCATGAAGATTTCAGATTTTCGATTTCAGATTGCCGATTGAACTACTGGCGTTCCGGGTTCTGAATCTGAAATCTGCAATCTAAAATTTCCGGGCGGCGGCTAAGGCGATCTACGAGACGCTGGGGCTCAGTGTCTCTCCGGAAGAAACCGTTGAGCACGAACAGGTACGCCTGGTAATGGTTCCGGTGGGAGAGAGCCGTCTGGAACTGCTCGAAGCCACGTCTGAGAATTCTACGATTGCCCGGTTTATTGCCAAGCGCGGCGAGGGGTTGCACCATGTTTGCATCAAGGTTCCGGACCTGCTGGCGGCAGTCGAGCGGCTGAAAAAAAATGGCGTGCGTCTGGCTTCTGAGGAAATCAAGACCGGAGCCGGTGGGCATCAATACGTGTTCGTGCATCCCTCGAGCACGGGAGGGGTGCTGCTGGAGTTGATACAGGCATAATGCCCCGGCCACGGATTTCACCGATCTTCACCGATAGACCATCAAAAAATGCTTCTTCTTGTCACTGACACCTCGGGCAAAGATGGTTTCGTGGGGCTGGCGCGTGCGGGGGAAGGCACTGAACCAGATAAGGTCGAAGTGATCGAAGAGGTTGCACTCGCCGGTGGAACCTTTTCTGCGCAACTGGTCCCACAGATTGCCGCTCTGCTGAAGAAACACGGATTCCGCAAAGCGGATATTGGCGCCTTCATTGTGGTTTCGGGCCCGGGATCATTCACTGGGTTGCGCGTCGGTTTGGCGGCCGTCAAGGCATTGGCGGAAATACTCCAGAAGCCGATCGTGTCCGTTTCTCTGCTTGAGGTTCTGGCGCGATACGGTCACATGATTGCCGCTGGCGGTGAGGTGATCCAACCAGTCACATGCCGCTACGCGGTTGCCCTTGATGCTGGGCGGAAGGAAGCCTTCGTCGGTCAATACGAAATCGGCCTTACCTCGAAGACGAGCCATTCGTTCAAATGCCTTGCAGAGTCGCTGCTTGATTTGCAGTCTCTCGCAAAGCTGGTTGAGTCAGAGGCAGTTCAGTGGATTGTGGCACCCGATCGCGCCATTGCGGATGCCCTGAGAGAGAGACTGGGGGCCGTCCGAGAACACGCCATTTGGGATCGCGTGGAGCGGCCACGATCCGCCAGGATCGCCGGCGTTGGCTGGGACAAACTCAGAACTGGTGAAACCGTCTCGCCCGAGCAGTTGGAGGCGAATTACATGCGGCGTTCGGACGCGGAGATTTTTGGAAAACCAGCTCCTGGCTCCTAGCTCAACTTTACGGGAAACCGATTGACCTATCTCGTACGCATTGCGACAGTCCAAGATGTTGCTGAGATGATTCGCCTCGAGCGGCAATGCCCGACGACCACGCACTGGTCGGAGCAGCAATACCTTGATCTCCTCGCGGACAGAG
>QIAL01000387.1:5643-12556 GCA_003225535.1 Acidobacteriota bacterium
ACGACTTTACGAGGAGCTCGGATTCAAGGAAAATGGACGGCGGAAGATCTATTACACCAACCCCCGCGAAGACGCGGTTTTGTATAGCAAAATTCTTGTTTGAGGCATCTCAGGTTGAGACTGCACCACTTTTTTGGCATTGTCCGGCATGTTACAGCTGTGTTAACGTGACCTCATATCAAGCTTTGGAGGTCTGCCTGGATGCTGACTTCGAGAGACCAACTCCTGACCAGCCACGATGAATTCCGCCGGCTGGCTCAGGAGCATACGCAGTTCGCGCAACGTCTCGAAACACTCACCCAAAAACGCTATCTCAGCGAAGACGAAAAACTGGAAGAAGTGCGTTTGAAAAAGCTGAAACTTCGCCTCAAAGATCAGATGGAATCGATCGAGCGCGAGTATCGGCAGCAATACGGCGTCAACGTAGCATAGTCATTTTTGGCCAAATTATCCGGCGGTGTAACCGCCGCCGGATTCATATATCTACCGCCCGGCGCGATGAAGCGCCTTTTTTTATTTATACTTACGCCTGGACGCGAATTTAATCCGCTCGCGTCAGCGGATATAATTAGAACTATCCCCCATGGTTCGTGATGGTTACTATTACGGGCTGGCACTGATCGCGGCCGGCATCCTGCTTGGTTGGCTGACCCGCCCGGCGTGGGCGATTCTTCCCATTCTTCTGGCGTGCTTTTTCCTGTGGTTCTTTCGAGATCCGGAACGGGCCATTCCCCAGGAACCCGACGCCCTGGTGTCTCCCGCGGATGGGAAGGTCACGGACATCTCTACCGTGGTGGTGGGTCAAGAGAAGCGACTTCGCGTCAGCATTTTCCTCAGCGTGATCGATGTTCATGTGAACCGTTCCCCGATCGGCGGCGTGGTGCGTGACATCCGATACCAGCGCGGGAAGTTTCTCGACGCGCGCAGTCCGGATTGTGCGGACCTGAATGAGCAGAATATCGTGACTGTGGAAGGTGACGGGCAGATCGTCGTCTTCAAGCAGATCGCCGGGCTTCTAGCGCGGCGTATCGTGTTCTATCCCAAAGTGGGAGATCGCCTGATTCGCGGCCAGCGGGTTGGGTTGATCAAGTTCGGATCGCGAACAGACGTGTTGTTCGATGCAGGGGCCCGCGTGAACGTAAAGGTAGGCGATCGCGTCAAGGGCGGAGCCAGCGTCGTGGCCTACTTGCCGCAGCTGTCCGCGCTGACATCGGCGGCAAGCGTGTCAGCCGAAAGGGCGCACTGATGGATCCACTCCTCCCGCGGCGCAAGCGCAGGCTGAGCAAGGGGATGTACATCATTCCGTCGCTGTTCACGACCGCCAACATGGCGCTCGGCTATTACGCCATTCTGGAGGTGATGCATGCCACTCTCACGGACTTCGCGCACCTCGACAACGCAGCGATAGCAATCGGCTTCGCAGTGTTGTTCGACGGACTGGATGGGCGGATTGCCCGTATGACTGGAACCACCAGCGATTTTGGACGCGAGCTCGATTCTTTGGCCGACGCAATTACATTCGGCGTTGCGCCCGCGCTGCTGGCATGGACATGGGGTTTCCACCTGATGCCACCTGTACTGCTGACCCAAGGACAGTGGCACATTAAGCTGACGCAACTGGGAGCCATCGCGAGCTTTCTCTTCGTTATTGCCGGAGCCAGTCGGTTGGCGCGGTTCAACATCACAAGTAACCCGCAACCTTCGAATCCCGGACGGCCGGGGAAGAAGTACTTCGTGGGAATGCCGATTCCTGCAGGTGCGGGCGTGATTGCGGCGGTCGTCCACTTCGCGGAGGGTGATCCGCTGGTGTCCTCCTACACGGCTCTCGCGTGGTCCGCGATGGTCACGACTGTGGGTTATCTCATGGTGAGCACGTGGCGCTTCTACAGTTTCAAAGACATTGATTTCCGCTCGCGCCATCCGTTCCGCTTGATCGTTCTCTTGGCAGCCTTGTTTGCCTTGATCTTTTTCTTCTCACGCAAGGTGCTTTTCGCAATTGCGTTACTTTATATGATTTCGGGAGTTTTCTGGCGCTTGCAGTGGATTTTCCGCCGCCGCTCGGGCCCGCCGCCTCCTTCTTACAAGCAGGCTTCGCAAACCTCATGAACGATTTCCCCAAACCAAGTCCGGCGTCGACCGGGTTAGCTTCGCGCGGCAAGCTTTACCGTGCTGCGATTGTTGGAGCGGCGTCATTGAAGGGCAAGGAACTCGCTGAATTGCTGAACGAGCGCAACTTCCCGGCCGCCGATATTCGTCTGCTCGACGACGACGAGTCGCTCGGGCAACTTGAGGCGATGGGTGACGAGATCAGCTTCATACAGCGCGTGCGCGCCGAGCAGTTCGAACACGTTGACTTCGCCTTCTTTGCTTCCGATCAGGAAAGTACGCGCCGCACCTGGAGAGATGCTCGCGATGCCGGCAGCGCGATTATTGACTTGTCGGCGGTGTTGGAAGATCAGCCGGGAGCGACCGTGCGCTCTCTCTGGATCGAACGAGAGCGAGGCCAGGTTGCGCCGCCGGAGTTGCAGCCGGGACCCTGCGTGACGGCGCACCCGCTTGCCGTCTCGCTGGCGTTGCTATTGTTGCGCGCGCGGAAAGCGGGCGTGATCCGGCGGGTAGTTGCTACCGCGTTCGAGCCTGCTTCGGAGCACGGGCAGCGGGGAATGGATGAACTGCACCAGCAGACTGTGAATCTGCTCTCGTTTCAGCCGTTGCCCAAAGAAATCTTCGACGCCCAGGTAGCTTTCAACCTGGTTGCGCGGTATGGGCAAAAATCTCATCCCTCGCTCGATTCCGTCGAAACTCGTGCGCTTCGTCATTATCGGCTGATTGCCGGCCCCGACGCTCCCCAGCCTTCTCTGATGTTGCTGCAAGCGCCAATTTTTCACGGGCATGCCCTGGCCATCTTTTTGGAGACGGAAGCTGCGGTGGATGTGGCCGAGTTATCGCGTGCCTTAGCTGGGGACCACGTGGTGGTCACAGGCAGCGAGGAGGATACTCCCAGCAACGTGAGTTCCGCCGGGCAGCCGGATATTCAGTTGTGGTTGAAAGCTGATCCCTTACAGCCAAATGGCGTGTGGCTCTGGGCCGCGGGCGACAATCTTCGCATTTCCGCTGTTACCGCCGTGGAATGTGCTGAGAGCATGATGGCGACTCGTCCGACAGGAAAGATTCAATGAAGTGGAGGGCCGTCGCGCTGCTAACGGTCCTGTGCAACCTGGGATGTGGATATCACACCGCGGGGCACTCGGTTCAGATTCCGCAGAACGTCAAGACGATCGCGATTCCAGCGTTCAAGAACGAGACGCTCACCTATCACATCGAGCAGATGCTCACTTCGTCGGTCGTGCGCGAATTCAACACCCGCACACATTACCGTATACAGAATGATGCGGCTGATGACCCTGACGCCACGCTGACGGGGACAGTTCTGTCGACGGCAGCCTCTCCACTGACATACGACACGGCGACCGGGCGCGCTGCCAGCGTGCTGGTGGTCGTCAGCATGCGAGTACAGCTGACGGATCGCCACGGTAAAGTGCTCTACCAGAATCCGGCGTATCTGTTCCGCGAGCAGTACGAAGTTTCCCAGGACCTCTCCAGCTTTTTCGAGGAAGACTCGCCGGCATTCCGGCGGCTCTCACAGGATTTTGCCCGGACTCTGGTCTCCAACATCCTGGAGGGTTTTTAGAGTGAAGCGGCTCTATCTATTGGCTGCGGCCCTGATCCTTGTGACTGCAGGGTGTTATACCGGCTCGCGGCCTCAGCATGTGGGTTCCGCGGCGAAAGAATTTACCGTGCGGGATTCCGATCATCAGGTGAGCCTGAATCAGTTCCGGGGCCAGGTCGTGGTTTTGAATTTCTGGGCCACCTGGTGCCCGCCGTGCACGCAAGAGCTGCCATCCATGATGGACATGCAGAACCAGTTGCGATCGCGTGGAGTGGTGGTGCTTGGTGTCAGTATTGATGTCGATGACGACGCCTATCACCGCTTCCTCAAACAACGCAGCGTGAATTTCGTGACCGTGCGTGATCCCGAGCAGAAAGTCGCCGGGATGTACGGCACGTCTGGTTGGCCGGAAAGCTACATCATCGACCGCCAGGGCGTGCTGCGCCGGAAGGTTGTGGGACCCATCAACTGGGGCTCACCAGAAGTCATGCAGTTTCTGACCAAGCTGTAGGTTGCTGCAGGTTTATGTGGGGACAGCCGCCATCGGCTGTCGAGCGTAGCTCGACAGTGCAAGAGTATGAGCTGTGCAGGAATACGAGCCGGTTACTATTCGAATGGCTGGCTCGATGTTAAATTCAGATTGGACCCTACACCGCTGGAGGCTTGATTCCTCTGTGCCCTCTGTGGTGAATTTATTTCTAAATGCGCGCCTTCGCCCAAGCCGATCGTTTTGTGAGCGAGCTTCAATCGCGCAGGATGCGTCCGGCGTACGTGTTCGTGGGCGACGAGGCTTTCTTCCGCAAGCGTTTTCGTGATGCCATTCTCGAACATCTGGTTCCCGCCGACCTGCGAGACTTCGGCTTTTTCGAATTCGATCTCGGGGAAACGGACTTGGCGGAGGTTCTCGACCGCGCCCGCACGCCTTCGCTGATGGCTCCGTTTCAAGTGTTCTTCGTACGCGGCGTGAAGAACCTTTTTGGCCGCGGCTCCAACGAAGAAAAATTGGCAGCGATCGAGGAGTACTGCAAGAATCCCAATCCCGATGCGCTCGTCGTTTTCGTCGCCGACCACATCAGCATTCCCGCCGACGTCCGCAAGATGGAGATGCAGGACAAGGAACGCTACCAGCGCATCCGCGACACACTGGGCCAGTACTGCGGCATCGTGGAACTGGCGCGCGTGGAAGAAGGCGATGCGGTGCGATGGATTACGGACTACTGTACCGGCCGCGGAGTGAAGATCGATGCCGATGGCGCCCGCGAATTGGTGGACGCGCTCGGCGGCGACATGATGATGATCTCGAACGAACTCGAGAAGCTGATTCTCTATGTGGGCGAGAAGAGACGGGTCACCCTGGGCGATGTCGAAACTATGGTGCTCGCCGCCAAACAGCGCTCGCTGTACGAACTGACCGATGCGATCTCGAGCAAAGACCGCGTGCGGGCACTGGAGGTGCTCGATGCGATTCTGCTCTCCGGCGAAGGGGAAGAGGCCGCCATCGGACACATCTACATGCTGGCGAAGACCTTCCGCCAGATGCTGGTAATCCTTGAACGCAACGTGCGCGATCAGCGAATGCTATGGGCCGCGCTGTGGCAGGGATTCCGCGTTCCACCCTTCGCTGCCGACGACATCATCAAGCAGGCACGCCGCTATAAGAACCGGCGAGAACTTACGCGTGCGATCCGGCTGGTGGCGAAAGCAGATCTGGCTCTGCGCTCGAATCCAGTGAGCAAACGCATGGTATTGGAACGGTTGGTGATCGATTTAACTACCGAGCCGAAATTGGAAACTCCGGGCTGGATGCAGGAACAACTGCCGGTGTAAATACAGCGCAATGAGTCGGTGTCGGGAGACTCCCGTCCATGCAGGGATGGACGGGCAGCCACGGATTCACACCTCTACTACAGTTCGCAGGTCACCGCGTTGTTCCAATCCACAAATGCGCCTTGGGGATTGTCGCGCCACGCCCAGACGTGCAGCTCAAAGAACGGATCCAGTCCGAAGCGGTTCGGAGCACCGACGAACTGGAAGTCCTGACCATCGAGTGAGGGCGGAACATTGTTATTTGCGGCAAGCCATGTGGCGGCGTCGACGATGTATTCAACTCCGACCAACCGGCGTGCGTTCCCGACGGGCTCGTAGATCAGAGCCTCGGGATATTCCAGCTTAATTTGGCCGTCACCGACGAGCGTGCCGTTGACGTAGTGAATGCCCATGGCTCCGTGGTCGGGACCGCTGACGCACCCAAATGCAGGCCCGTATCCTGCCGGACCGGCGTTGTTTACGTCGAGGAACTGCCGCGTTGCCTTCCGGACATCTCGAACCAGTTTGGCCGGTGCCGCGTGATCAGCATGGGATTCCTGGGCGAAGAGTGGAACGAACGTGGCAGCGCTCCACAACAACGCCAGATTCAGAAAACTGATGGCCCAGCTGCGAACCGCTTTTATTTGTGTCATAGGTATCTCCTTCGAGTTGATTGGTTAATTCCCCAGGGATGGTCTTCTACAAGTCCTAAAGTCGTTCCGCCGTAACCGAGACCGGCACGCCATTGGTAAGCGAATCGAAGACCGGCGAGTGTCCGGTTCCCAATTTCACGATCTCCTGCAACTGCTCGTCGGGTACGTTGGCTTTGAGTTTGACGTTGACGCGGATTCCCTGGTATCCCTTTCGGACGTTGGGATCGAGTCCAAGAAATCCGTGCAGATCAATGTCGCCTTCGAACGACGACTCGACTTCCTCGATCTCAATGCCTCGGGCCGCCGCGTGATAGACCATGCCAGTCGTGACACAAGCTGCCAGGGCGTGCAGCAGATACTCGACCGGGTTTGGCGCCGAGTCCTCTCCAAGCAGGACTGCAGGCTCATCTGAGTGCAGAACGAATGACTTCTGTCTTGAGAATTCCTGTCCGGCACCGTAAAACCCGTTTACGGCCGAGCGGTTGTGAGCACTGCCTTCCCATTTGTTCTGAATGCGAAACTTGAACTTCGCGACGGTGGGTGTCGCTTTGATCGCATCGATAGTTGTAAAAAGATTGTCAACATTGACGCCGTTGACGAGAGTCGGAAGCTTTTGTGCGGTTACCATATCCCCTATTCCTCATTCTTAAGTTTGATTTCTCGAACTATCCATGTTCGACAACTAAAAAGTACTTACAAAAGAGCGTTGCAACAAGATGGCAGATATGCCATTGTAGATAGGCGAATACGCCATAGAGATCTGTGAGGACTCATGATTGACGTC
>QIAL01000388.1 GCA_003225535.1 Acidobacteriota bacterium
TTCGACCCGGCGCCATACGTCGAGCGCGTGTATCCCATGCGGCAAGAGTTCGACTATGCAGGACTCGAAGGTCGGTTGCTGTCGTCGTCTTACGCGCCGGGGCCGGGACATCCGAAACACGAACCGATGCTGCGCGAGTTGCGGCGCATCTTTGAGGAGCGCTCCGCGGCTGGGCACGTGGCCTTCGACTACAAGACCCGCGTCTACTTCGGACGGCTGGGTAGTGGTCGGGGCTAGCGAAAAGCAATAACCACAAGGGCCCACGAAGGTTCACGAGGAAGACCTGTTCTCCGCTCGCTCTGATAGCATTTGCTGTTCCCCGAGGTTCCCCGTGCCCCAGGAAAAGTCCTTTCACATGACGCCCGACGAGTTCCGCCGCCACGGCCATGCCGTAGTGGACTGGATCGCCGACTACCAATCGCGGATTGAATCCTTCCCTGTATTGTCGCAGGTGAAGCCCGGCCAGCTTCGCGCCTCGCTGCCGGTGAATCCTCCAGCCGAGGGCGAGCCGTTCGACACGCTTCTCAAAGACGTCGATCAATTGATTCTCCCGGGCGTCACACACTGGCAGTCACCGAACTGGTTTGCGTATTTTCCGTGCAACGCGTCAGGCCCGGGAATTTTGGGAGACCTGCTTGCTTCCGGCTTAGGAGTGCAGGGAATGCTGTGGTCGACAAGCCCCGCGTGCACGGAACTGGAAACGCACGTCATGGACTGGTTGGTCGGAATGCTAGGCCTCCCGCAGAAATTCTTGTCGTCAAGTACCGGTGGTGGAGTGATTCAGGACACCGCGTCGAGCGCCGTGCTGTGCGCGCTCCTTGCAGCACGCGAGCGGGCCAGCGGCTACACCACGAACAAGAAAGGTGGCAACGGCCGCCTTGTAGCCTACGCATCCACGCAAACGCACTCGTCCCTCGAGAAAGCGGCCATGATCGCCGGAATCGGAACGGACAATCTCAGGCTGATCGAAGTGGATGAAAAGTTCGCGATGAAGCCGGATGCACTTGCGCACCAAGTGGACGCCGATCGGAAAGCGGGCCTCATTCCATGCTTTGTTTGCGCCACCGTGGGGACGACATCTTCCAACGCGATGGATCCCGTTCGAGCGATTGGAGAGGTCTGCCAGAAGAATGACTTGTGGCTCCACGTCGACGCCGCCATGTCGGGCACTGCGATGGTCTGTCTCGAGTTTCGTCATCTTCAAGACGGCGTCGACCTGGCCGACAGCTACAATTTCAACCCGCATAAATGGATGGGCGCGAACTTTGATTGCAGCTGCTTCTGGGTAGCCGATCGAAAGGCGCTGATTCAAACCCTGAGCATTTTGCCGGAGTATCTGCGGAATCAAGCCACGGAGTCGGGAGCGGTGATTGACTACCGCGACTGGCACATACAACTGGGACGGCGGTTCCGCTCGCTGAAGCTCTGGTTCGTGATCCGCCACTACGGGATTGAAGGCCTGCAGCACAACGTTCGCGAGCATGTGCGGCTGGCGCAAGAGTTCGCCGACTGGGTAAAGAGCGACGACCGCTTCGAACTGGCCGCGCCCGTTCCGCTGAACCTGATCTGCTTCCGCCACAAAGGCGGAGACGCAACGAATCAATCGATCATGGACCGCCTGAACAAAAGCGGGGATCTGTGCCTCACCCACACGAAGCTGAATGGCAGCCTCACCCTGCGGCTATCGGTGGGGCAAATGAACACTAAAGCAAGACATGTAGAGAGGGCCTGGCAGTTGATCCGCGAAGAAGCGAACAGACTCGGCTGAAGGACGAGAGCATCGTCAATTTCAAGAAGCCGTTAGACTTTCGACAAGAACCTTGAGCGTCACACTTCCCACGGGTTCAAGACCGGCGCTTGCGTATGGACGAAGTCGCTCACATTGCGCGTCACAATCGTAAGGTTGTGGTGAAGAGCGGTCGCCGCGAGCAAACCGTCGACCGCCGATAGAGACCGCCCTTGGCGCTTAGCGGCCGCCGCCAGCAAACCCCACCGGTCGGCGATGGACGGATCAATGGATAGAATCCTCCCGGAAAAACGGGCTTGCAGGTCCAGTTCCAGCCAAGTCTCCAGATGTGTTCGGCGTTTGCCTTGCGACAGTCCTGCGACGCCCTTCCGAATCTCCCCCAGTGTGAGGACACTCAAATAGAGCAGGCTTTCATCCACCTCCTCTATCCACTCGAGCATGCGCGGTTCGGGCTTATTGCGAACCAACTCAGAAATGCAGTTTGTGTCC
This sequence comes from Acidobacteriota bacterium, assembly GCA_003225535.1. GTDB lineage: Bacteria > Acidobacteriota > Terriglobia > Terriglobales > Acidobacteriaceae > Sulfotelmatobacter. The sequence goes on from QIAL01000388.1 coordinate 2,237, forward strand.
AGCAGAAATCCGCTCATAGCTCGATGTCGCGTCCCGCGTCACGGTCCCGCTCCAGGTCAAGGTCGACGCCAACTAGCGGAGATTGCCGGAAAAACTCCACAAGACTCTCGGGTTGATGAGACTTGCCCACCAGCCGGTCGTATTGCTCCTCCGCAACCATCACCACACTTTCCTTGCCTTGTCGTGTGATCCGTTGCGGCCCCTCGGTGCGTGCCCTCCGGAAGACTTCGCTGAAGCGCGCTTTCGCGCTCTGAATCTGCCAAGACTCTCGGGTATGTTCTTTGGCCAACCTTTCCCCGAGTCTCAGTTTGTCGACTGCTGTTTGCGGAATGGGGCGAGAGGACCCCTTACTAACCTTCGACATAGAAGATCCTTGTATGACTAGTCTGACTAGACACTAATTTCCCACGCCGCCACGATCCTGTCAACCTGAGTTATTAGTCGGCGCCGCGGCTTAATGCCGTAAACGGTGCAACTTGGCCTTTGACTGGGTGCTGGAAGAAACGAGGGTGTGCGTCTAGTCCGCCGGCATCGGCGCCGTCTGCGGCTCGGAGCGCCGCTCGACCGTGGGTAACGCGGTGTCGGCAGTCGTCTCGATCCACTTACGCACTTCCGGCAGCGCCTTCCGCATCGCGACTTCGCCAACCTTAATCAGATCTGCAGCGCGTTTGAAGTCGTCGTACGCGAATCCGGCCACATCAGGTTCGACGACCAGGTCAGCTGCACCGCGCCAGAGAGAACCCATCGCATCCTGCGCGATGGCAAAGGACTGTCCAATCACGTCGAAAAGATGCCTCGGCGGACCACCGTTCGACCACGTCCCCTTTAGGTGTACCGCCAGCACACGCTCGGCGCCCATATCACGAAGCGGGCGCGTGGGCACTGGGTGCGACAGCATGCCATCGACCAGATGCCGTCCGCGAATCTGCACCGGCAGGAACATGCCGGGATAGGCGCAGCTCGCACGGATTGGATCGATGATCGTCCCGGAGTGAAACACCACTCCTTCTCCGGTGTTGAAGTCAGTTGCCGTCACTCCGAGCGGAATGCGAAGGTCCTCAAAAGTCCTGCACTTCAGGGTTCGGGTCAGAAACGCAACCATCCGATCGTTGGAGGCAAAACCGTAGCGCGACAGAGTCCAGCGCGCGAAACTGGTGAAGCGGCTATTGCGAGCCACGTCTTCCATCTCGGCAAGCGACAGTCCGCTGCAGTAGCAGGCACCGATCAAGGCTCCGACGCTGGTGCCCGTCACCACGCGGATCGGAATGCCTTCCTGTTCGAGGACGTTCAGAACCCCTATGTGAGCGATGCCGCGGGCGAAGCCTCCGCCTAAAGCCAAACCAATGGCCGGGATGCGGGTCGCGACCGGCGGAAGAGCAGGCTTTCGGGAAAGTTCGCGCCCGAACGCCTGAACCGAGCGAATGATCTTCCCCAGACTTTTCACGGCGAACCCCACTGTCGGGCTTAAACCCGCCAGAATCCCATCTAGCAAATAAGATGCCACATTATGCCGCAAGGCTGTAAGGGCACGAGGGTGCCACCCGACGTTACTCCAAGGGCAGTAACCAGTTACCATAGAAGCATCATGGAGTTGGCGAAGTCCCTGTATTCCTGCTAAGTTGCCGACAGTATGGTGCGAGAGATTTCCGCCGGTGGGGTCGTTGTCCGACAAATGGACGGAGAGTGGTGGATGGCGGCAATCGAGCCGGCCGGAGACCCTTCGTCCACTCCTAGTGTCAAAAAACGAGCATCAGCCGCAAAGGACAAGGCCCTGCTCTGCTTGCCAAAGGGCCTCGTGGATCCTGGAGAGAAGGCTCTGGAGGCCGCCCTCCGCGAGGTACGCGAGGAAACCGGTGTCACGGCATCGCCAGTGACGAAACTTGCCGACATCAAATACATGTACGTGCGCACCTGGGGAGACGGTGCGCAGGTCTTCAAGATCGTCAGCTTTTACCTGCTGCGCTACGAGTCAGGGCAGATCGACCACATTTCTGAAGCAATGAGAATTGAGGTGGCGCGAGCGTCCTGGATCCGGCTGCAGGATGCTGCAAAACTTCTAGCCTACAAAGGCGAAAAACAGATGGCGCGGCAAGCTCTCGAGTATGTGACCACACACACCGACTTGTGACCCGCTGCTCTGGAAAAATGTCCCCCGGTGCAATTACCATGGCCTCGACATACTCCCAGTCGAAGGCGATTAGAAAGTCATCTCTCTTGCCAGTCCACTGTTCTCCGAAAATCCGAGTAATGGAAGTCGACTCAACGTCGAGGCCTGATCATGAAACGCATTCATAAAGTTGCCATCCTGGGCGCCGGAACCATGGGCGCTCGCATCGCCGCGCATTTTGCCAACGCCGGCGTTCCAAACTATTTGCTGGATATCGTCCCGCCCGATGCCGATGCGCCGGCGCGGAACAAGATCGCCGCCGCTGGTCTCGATGCGGCAAAGAAGTCGAAGCCAGCAGCGTTCATGGATGCATCGCTCGCGCGGCTGGTGACGGTAGGAAATTTCGAAGACGATCTAAAAAAATTGACGGACGTCGATTGGATCATCGAGGCCGTGGTCGAGAACCTCGATATCAAACGGAGCTTGCTGAAAAAGGTAGAGGCGATCCGTAAGCCTGGGACGATCATCACCACGAATACGAGCGGCCTGCCGGTCGGCAAGATTGCAGAGGGATTCTCCGACGACTTCCGGCGAGCCTGGTTCGGAACGCACTTCTTCAATCCCCCGCGATACATGCGCCTGCTGGAGATTATCCCCACGCCCGAAGCCGATCGGGACGCGATCGAAACTATCTCTCACTTCTGCGACGTGCGCTTGGGCAAGGGCGTCGTCATCGCCAAAGACACTCCGAACTTCATTGGCAACCGCATTGGCACGTTCTCGGTATTGAATGTCATGCGCCTGATGCAGGAGATGGGACTGACCATCGAAGAGGTGGATGCACTCACTGGACAAGCCGTCGGATGGCCGAAGTCGGCGACATTCCGCACCATCGATCTGGTCGGTCTCGACATCCTTGGACACGTCGTCAGCAATATGACGGCGAATGTTCGCGATGAGCGCAGCGATCTGCAACTGCCCGAGTTCTTTAAGAAGATGCTCCAGAATAAATGGCTGGGCGACAAAACTAAG
>QIAL01000389.1 GCA_003225535.1 Acidobacteriota bacterium
ATTGTCGCACTCTCTTAAAAGCACGATTACTGCAGAAAAGTAGTGTGGTAGACGAGCATTGAATCGAAAGCACCCGAGGTCGGACAGATGGTGGCTGTTCGCCAACGTCTGTATCTTGTCGATAGCGTTATCTCACCTCCCAATCCTTCCGACTCGCTCCTCGTGCAACTCTCATGTGTAGACGATGACGCTCAAGGGCAACCGCTCGAGGTGCTCTGGGATCATGAACTGGACGCGCAAGTAGTCACAGGCGAAGCCTGGGACGAGATTGCGAAACGAGGATTTGATCCAACCAATCGTTTTGCTGCCTATCTGAATACTCTTCGCTGGAACTGCGTCACATTTGCACGATACGAGAGCTTCAGTCGTCGGTAGTCGAGATCCCGCCTAGCCCCAGCGACGGCTGGTTGTCTCGAACAGATCCGCGGGGAGAGTAATGCCGTTGGCTCTAAGTCTTTCGGCGAACTTGGGCCTGATCCCCATAGCGGAAAAAATTCCCTTTTCGTAAACAAACAGATCCTGCAGAGTGATTACTTCACCTTCCATGCCGGTGATTTCAGTGATATGGGTGAGATGGCGGGTCCCATCACGGAGACGTGCAACTTGAAGAACCAGCGTTACTGCCGATGCAATTTGTTTCCGAATAGCCTTTTCGCTCAACTGCAGGTTCGCCATCATCGCCATGGCTTCCATCCGAGCTAGAGTGTCCCGAGGACTATTGGCGTGAACCGTAGTTAGTGAACCCTCATGGCCCGTATTCATGGCTTGCAGCATATCGAAAGTTTCCTCCCCGCGTACTTCTCCCACGATGATTCGGTTCGGACGCATCCGCAAACTGTTGATAACCAGTTGTCGTGCTTGAACTCCGCACTTTCCTTCCGAATTGGGAGGACGGCATTCCAATCGCACAACGTGTCGTTGCTTCAATTGCAGTTCTGCCGAATCCTCGATGGTGACAATGCGCTCCTTAGGGGAGATATAACCGGAGAGCACATTCAGCAGCGTGGTCTTGCCCGCGCCCGTCCCGCCAGAGATTACGATGTTGAGACCTGCCGATACAGCCGTCTTCAGGAAAGCAAGCATCCTCGGAGTCAGGGTCTGATTGGCGAGCAGGTCTTCTTCAGTCATGGGCATCCGAGCAAAACGCCGGATGGAAAGATGAGGGCCGTCGATGGCAAGCGGTGGAAGAATCACGTGGACTCGCGATCCGTCGGAGAGTCGAGCGTCGACCATCGGGGAGGATTCGTCTACCCGCCGGCCGACCGCTGAAATGATCTTGTTGATGGTGTACATCAAGTGCGCATCGTCCTTGAATACGACTTTCGTTTCTTCCAGAATCCCAGCCCGCTCTACGTAGACGAGCTTAGCCCCATTGACCAAAATGTCGCTTACCTTCGGATCTTGCAATAATGGCTCAAGCGGTCCCAGGCCAAAGACCTCTTCCAGTATTTCCAGCGAGAGACGCTCTGTCTCCGATTCACTAAACGGCGCTTTTAGATGCGACACGACCTCCTGCACCGCAGCAAATATTTGCGACCGCGTTCGATCGTCGGGGGCGCCGGAAAGTTTTCCCACATCGATCTTGTTCAACAGATAGTGATGGATTACATTTTTCAGCTCGAGATAGACAGCAAGGTCCAATCCGTCCCGGGCTTTCACATCGTCCGCATGTGGGGGAGTGATGCTGATCGGGGGTACTCGATTGGGTGCGACCATCGACTCCTCAGTCCTGAGACGGAAATTGTAGGATTCAACGTGCCGGAATGCAATCGAGCTCGGCTCATGGATTTCTTCCAAAACCACTTCAATAAGGAAGTCTTTCGTGGAATCTGGACATGCGCCGTTCGTCGATGTTGGAGAAGTTCAATGGAGCGATAGTGGAGTTGGTGCGACCAGTAATTTCTGCTAAAAAAGCAGATGCACCGACAATTGTCGTTGAGAGGCGTCAATTACCTCAAAACCCAGCCGAGGCTCCTCTGCGACGTAGGCAAGAAAAAGGCGAAAGTGATACGATTTCGCACGCGCGATGTCCGATGAACCGCTGAGCCGCCCCGAGATTGAAGCCCTCCAGCGTCAACTATCCCTGCTTAGCGAACCTGCCGTCCGTGATGCCGACGTTCAGGCGCACGCGAGATGCTGCCTTGGGCGCGGCGAATTGCCAAACCCGGCGGACGTACAGCGGTTCCTAAGTGCCTGGAAGGTTCTTTGGCGTTGGGAGCAGAGTGGGAAACGGAGAAAATAACTTGATCTGCCCTCACTGCCAACAAGAAACCGGAATCGGAACCGCCGCGCTCTTCGATCACGTTTTCATGTCTCGGAAGAAATGCGAGCGATGCGGCAAAGATTTTCTAATTGTGAACGGCGTGCCCTATGACCCGAGAGCGGTACGCACGTAGGTCCAGAGACAGCACCGGATTAGCTGCCCCACAAAGCACCCCAAAAAATCCTGCTCATCTTGCGCTAGAGCAAAGACAGCCCCGCTGGAATGGGCGAGTTTGCTCTAGATCAAATTGTCGGGTCGAGGGGGTGCCGTGATGTTGAGACCTCGGATCTGCTACGTATTGTCCCTTCTGAGAATTCACAACCCAGACTGCAAGCACTGTGCGGCTCACCTAATCTGCGGGAATGAATTGCGAAAACGGCTGGAAGAGTTGAACGAGCCGATGCAGGCGATTTCCGAATCCGTTTTCCAAGAGGCGGGCGGCATTGCGGTCAACGTGAAGACAAAGAACAGCTACGGCGTCCGGGTAGTCCAGATACCAGCGGTGCTTCAGACTGTGAAACGGCGGAACGCAGCGTGACAAGGAGTGTGACGGCGCCCTGTTCTCGACAGCGACATCCGGCCAGTGAAAGGAGCGCGAACATGAACCATCTTGTGAGTAGACTGTGGCGGGACGATGAGGGCCAAGACATCGCCGAGTATGCGGTTATGCTGGCCGTAATTCTGGTGTTAGTAGTCGGCACGGTTCGCCTTGTAGGAAGCAATGCGAACAACGCTTTTTCGTCAGTAGCCAGTTCGCTTCAATGACCCACCAGCACTACCGAATTTGGTCATCAACTAAAAGTACTATGTGGAAAATTCCCGCGAAAAGAGGTTACGCCAACGACGCTTTCGTCGGCGAAGGGATCCCCTCCAACACGTCACCCGCCTGCGCCTGTCCTATTGAAGTTCGCCGGTCAGAGCTGGCTGTGACGCCGCCCCACTCGCCAGCCCAGATGGCTGCTTAGGTTAGAGCCTCACACGGCTTATTATGCCGATGCGCTGAGGAGCCTCTCCTTACCTCACCTCACGGGCGTTTCGTTCATCAGGCGTTGAAGAGCGGAGAGTGCGTTTTGGATAGCACGCAGTTCAGCCGGGGTTCCAGGATCGCTCCCCCATTGGGAGTACCGTCTTTCAAGCGCGGCAATTCTGCTTTCAATGTGACCAAGCAACCAGACGGGGTCAGATTTCCCTAACGCTGCACAATCGGCTTGCCAGAAATGAAGAACAGGTCCCATTACCAGACTCCCTTGGCCCACAAACGGAGGCGTCAACGTTCCAAAGACGGTAATGCATGATCATTGCGTTTCTCCAACCGCACTTGGATTGTTCGCAATTCGTAACAGGACGGTGGTTTGGCCGACCGCCGTGCTCAAATCCCAGAGGGACTCAGAGGTGAGAGCCTCGTACGTGCCTTAGCGACAATTGTGGGGTATGAGGTGTATTCACTCAAATGGGATTGGGTTCAACTCGCCTACCAATTGCCCAGCATTTCGTAAATGGCGGCGTAGTCTGGCACCTTCTGGCCTTGAAACGTTGCTTGAAACCGAGTGTGCGAGACGCTTATCGAGCGCAGGCCACACTGAAACGTAGCATCCCTATCTTCCTGTTGTGGGCGTGGTGCCTTTGTCGTGCTTAGAGTGCAAGAAGTCGAACTCGTTAGAGAATCGCTCCAGAAGATTGATCGAACTCGCGGCAAAATCACTTTGCTCGTCGGAATCGGGTGACCACAGCACCATGACACCGTCTAGTTTCTCACCCTTGAACTTCACGCCGCCTTTGATAACGCCAGCGAACGGTTGGTGTTCCGCAACATTTAAGTGCCAGAGTGAGTCTGGCTTGTGTTCGGCTGACCAGACGCGATCCTCACTGATTTGCGATAGGCTCAGCAAATAAATTCCGCTGTTGCCGAGCGGCCCAAACCCGAGGCGCGACCAGTACGATCTTAGCTTCCGAATGGCCTCGCCTTTGCTTACGTTCGGCAAGGGAAGTCTTTTCAATGCTTCTTGATCGTCCGCAACGGACGGAGTGAACTGTAGCGGCCAAGGCTTGCACGCTACCAGCCCGCACCCTGTACCGAC
>QIAL01001080.1:0-1056 GCA_003225535.1 Acidobacteriota bacterium
GACCGGCGCTCGTTGGTCGTTCATGTGACCGCTTCCTGAAACGCTTCCTCGCGCTTCTTGCGGATATTGGGCAAACCGATGACGAGGATCAGCAGCACGGCTGCAATCAACAACCCCAGCGAGATCGGGCGCTGCAGAAATACAAACGGATCGCCGCGCGACAGCAACAAGGCTCGCCGCAGATTCTCTTCCATCATCGGTCCCAGCACGAAGCCGAGCAGCAGCGGCGCCGGTTCGCATTCGAGCTTCATGAATAGAACGCCCATGAGACCCATGAATGCGGTCTGCATGACGTCGAAGCTCGTATTGTTGACCGTATAGACGCCGATTGCGCAGAACAGCAGGATCGCGGGGTAGAGCATGCGATAAGGAACGGTCAGCAGCTTGATCCAGATGCCGATCAACGGGAGATTCAAAACGACCAACATCAAATTGCCGATCCACATCGACGCAATCAGCCCCCAGAACAGGCTCGGGTTGTTCGTCATCACCTGGGGTCCGGGCTGGATGTTGTGGATCGTCATCGCACCGACCATCATCGCCATCACGGCATTCTCGGGAATGCCAAGCGTGAGCAACGGAATGAACGAAGTTTGCGCGCCCGCGTTGTTGGCGGACTCCGGACCTGCAACGCCTTGAATCGCGCCGCGGCCGAATTGCGAAGGATCCTTGGCGAGCTTTTTTTCGACCGCATAAGACGCGAACGACGACAGCATCGCTCCGCCGCCCGGCAGCACGCCCAAAACCGAGCCCAGTGCCGTTCCACGAAGCACCGCGGGCCCGGCGTCGCGGATCTGCTTTTTCGTCAGCCAGAAGCCTTTGATTTTGCTCGACAGCAATTCGCGTTTTTCGTCCGATTCGAGATTGAGAATGATCTCCGCGAAACCGAACAGTCCCATCGCGACGCTGACGACGCCGATGCCGTCGGAAAGCTCCGGGATACCGAAGTCGAAACGCGCGACGCCCGAGTTGACGTCGGTTCCTACGATGCCGAGCAGCAGCCCCAGGATCACCATCGCAATCGCTTTGATCAGCGAGCCGTGCGCCAATACGGTG
>QIAL01001080.1:1385-1640 GCA_003225535.1 Acidobacteriota bacterium
GAGCAGCACGCCGATACAGGCGTACATCAGGTTGCCGGCCGTGAGCGCTACACCAAAGCCGACGGCAAGATGGTTGAGCAGATCCATGCGGTCGCGTCAGCTGATGAAAGCCGGCCAGATCGGCAACTGCAGCTTGAGGCCGATGACGAACACGCCGACCGCAAGCGCGGCGAGCAGAATGCCGGCGATCAACGCCTCGCGTGGCCGAAATTCGGGACTCGCTGCGCTCGCGCCGACGATCAGGATGACCGTCGA
>QIAL01000239.1 GCA_003225535.1 Acidobacteriota bacterium
GCGCCTGTTGCAGTGGGCCAGGTCGGACGCAGGGAATGGGAATTATGCCAAAGCGGCTCAGGAATACCGGGTCATCTTGCAATTGCAGCCCTACAATGCGGACGCGAAAGAAGGGTTGCGCAAGATTCAAGTCGCTCAGCAGCGGGATCAATAGACGAAAGTCGGGGCTGCCTCAAACTCCCCAAGGCAGCATTCTAGCCAGGAGTCTCCATGTCAAACCGTTTTGATTTTGGTGGCGTCAATTTGCGAGCCAGCGAAGAAAACGCCGTTGCGCGGCCCAACTCGGAGGCGCCGTTCTGCATCGCGATTCTCGGCGATTTCAGCGGGCGAGAAAATCGAGGCCTGATCGAGCCAAAGGCGGTCGGCGAACGCCGTCCGTATCTCGTCGACCGGGATAATTTCGATGAAGTGCTGTCAAGGCTTCGCCCTGAATTGCACCTGCCCACCGAGGGTGGAAACCCGTTGGTGTTTCGTTTCTCGCAGTTAGACGATTTTCATCCCGACCATCTTTTCGAGAACGAGGCTTTCCAGAAGCTCAAAGCTCTACGTGAGCGAGTGCAGGACTCGTCGACTTTTGCCGAGATAGCGGAGGAGCTTGGTCTCCGTCCTGCGTCAGCTGCGCGAGCAAGCGAGAGCCCGTGCATATCGGCGCCAAGTCCAGCTCGCTTGGCATCCGGCAGCCTCCTCGACGAGATGATCGAGCAGACGGAATCTCGCGTGGCATTGGGGCCTGCTCGCAAAACCGGCGAGATCCAGGAGTTCGCGCGACAGCTCGCCGCGAAGTATTCCGTCAGCGCTCCTGATCCTCGTCAGCCCGATGTAGTAGCGGCGGTTGACGGGGCGATTGGCGACACCATGCGTGCGATTCTCCACCACCCTGACTTGCAGGCTCTGGAGGCCATCTGGCGCGCAACCTTCCTGCTCGTCCGACAGATCGAAACCAACAGGAGTTGGCGGCAGACCTGAAGGAGTCGGACGATTACCGCAAGTCGGGCACCTTTCGGCTGCTGGTCGAAAAAGCGGTCGACACGCCCGGTGCGGATCGGTGGACGGTTGTCGTTGGGAACTTTAAGTTCGGATCGGGAAGTGAAGACATGGAGTTGCTCGCGAAACTGGCGCCCGTCGCTCAGCGCGCTGGTGCGGTGTTTCTTGGAGAGGCGGACCCGTCCCTTCTAGGCTGTTCTTCCCTCGAGGTCGCGCCACATCCGCGCGACTGGAGCGAGTCAAAGGCGCTGGAGTCCTGGAAACAGCTTCGCTTGCGGCCTGAATCCGCATCTGCGGCCTTAGCTTTGCCCCGCTTCTTGCTGCGACTGCCTTATGGACAGGAAACCTCTTCGCTCGAGTCTTTCGAATTCGAGGAATTTTCCGGACCCCCATTCCATAACGGATATCTATGGGGCAATTCCGCATTTGTTGTGGCCCTGTTGCTGGGCCAATCTTTCAGTGAGGCCGGATGGGAGATGCGGCCCGGCGGCTTTTCTCAAATCGAGAACTTACCTCTACACTCCTTTCGGGTTGAGGGTGATTCCCAGTTGAAACCATGCGCGGAGGTCCTGTTGACCGAGGAGGCTGTCGAACGCATTCTCGATCGAGGATTGATTCCCCTGGTCTCCTATAAGGGCCGAGATTCGGCTCGGGTGGGCAGGTTTCAGTCGATGGCTGAGCCGCACCGGCCGTTGGCAGGGCGCTGGCAAGGTTAATCGTGGACGGATTGAGTTCCAGCCTTACTTCCGACCCTTCATGTCTCTGTCCTTTTCGCGGTCGCCATACCTGCCATCCATCGAGCGATGGGTTTTTTCCGGGGAGTGAAGGAAAAATGTGCTGGAAATCGCTTTCCAGACAGGGGCTAAGAAACGTTTCGAGGGGTCCGGAACACTATCTGTCATTGACGTATGCGCTCAACCGACCGGTTGTCGCGCCCACTCAATAGAATTGCAGCAAAAAAGAAGCGGAACACTTGACTGAGGTATGTGCTTGTGATAAACCCTTGACCCACGGCCCTTAGGGCCAAGTGGCAATTGGCCTAATTTCCTGTGAGGTTGGGCCACCTCAACCGCTTCCCCGGCGATTGCAAATTTAAGAATTCACCTTTTAAGGCACTTCTCCGAAAACTCGAGAGGTAGGGAGCTAATATGGCAAAACCGAGCACTCAGCATAAATTGGACCGCGTGCGTCCGCCCCGCGTTCAGATCACGTACGACGTAGAGACCGGCGGCGCAATCGAAATTAAGGAACTGCCGTTCGTAGTGGGCGTCCTGGGCGATTTTAGCGGTCAACCGGAACAACCTCTGCCGAAACTCAAAGAGCGGCGCTTTGTCGAAGTCACGCCCGACAACTTCGATTCCGTTCTCGAAAGCATGAAGCCGCACCTCTCGTTCGCGGTGGAAAACAAACTCAGTGAGGACTCCAACGCGGGACAGATTCGCGTGGATCTGAAGTTCAAGAGCCTGGAAGATTTCGAGCCTGAACAGGTGGCTCGTCAGGTAAAGCCGCTGAAGGAGTTGCTTGATTTGCGCACCCGCCTTAATGACCTGAAGGGCACGCTTCAGACCAACGACAAACTCGACGAAGCGTTGCTCGACGCGGTGAGCAAGACCGACAAACTCGACAAGCTGAAGGCCGAAGTCGGCCAGAAGGGGGAACCCAATGCCTGAGACCCAGAAAACAGCCGGTAGTTCCGCCGTAGTAGAACAGGCGGCAGAATCGAGCCTTCTTGATCAGATTGTAGAACAGGGACGTTTTGCCGATCCTGCGGCACGCGAACGAGGCAAGAATCTGGTTAAGGAATTTGTCGCCCAGGTCCTTGAGGGATCGATGGCTCTGGGGCGGGATGCCGACCAGATGATTTCTGCCCGCGTCGCGCAGATTGATCACCTGGTCTCGATTCAGTTGAATGAAATCCTGCACCACCAGCAGTTCCAGAAGCTGGAAGGCACCTGGCGCGGGCTCAAGTATTTGCTGGATCAGTCCGAGACCGGCACCCAGCTGAAGATTCGGATCCTGAACGCATCGAAAAAAGATCTTCTGCGTGACTTACAGCGCGCACCTGAGTTTGATCAGAGCGCGATGTTCAAGAAGGTCTACGAGGAGGAATACGGCCTCTTCGGCGGCGAGCCGTTTGGCGCGCTGGTCGGCGATTACGAATTCAGCAAGCATCCGGAAGATCTGGAGCTGCTGGAGAAGGTTTCGCAGGTCGCAGCGGCCGCGCACGCTCCGTTCTTGTCGGCAGCGTCGTCTGAACTGCTCAACATGGAGAGTTACACGAATCTGGATCAGCCGCGTGACATCGGCAAGATCTTTGATAGCACCGAGTATGCGAAGTGGAAGGGTTTCCGTGAGAGCGATGACTCGAAGTATGTTGCCCTGACCTGCCCGCGCGTTCTCATGCGTCTGCCTTACGGCCGCGATACCGCGCCGGTCGAGGGGTTCAACTTTGAAGAGGGCGTGGACGGTACCGATCACTCCAAGTATCTCTGGGGTAACGCTGCCTATGCGCTTGCGTCGAAGATGACCCAGGCGTTTGCGACCTACGGCTGGTGCGTGGCGATTCGCGGTGTCGAGGGTGGAGGGTTGGTCGACGGAATGCCATCTCACACTTTCCGCACGGACGAGGGCGACGTCGCCCTGAAGTGTCCAACGGAGATCGCGATCACTGACCGCCGCGAGAAAGAACTCGCCGATCAGGGTCTGGTGCCGCTGGTTCACTGCAAGGGCACCGATAAGGCTGCGTTCTTCAGCATCCAGTCTTGCAACAAACCGAAGCTGTACGACTCCGACTCGGCGACGGCGAACGCTCGTATTTCGGCGCAGCTGCCGTACATGATGGCGACCTGCCGGTTTGCGCACTATCTGAAGTCGATGATGCGCGACAAGATCGGCGGCTTCATGTCGCGCGACGATTGCTGGCGCTATCTGAACCGCTGGATCGGCCAGTACGTGACGCAGGATGACAAGGCCAATCAAGCGACCAAGGCGAAGTTCCCCCTGAGAGAGGCACGTATCGACGTGGAGGACGTAAAGGGCAAACCCGGGGTGTACCGCGCGGTGGCATACCTGCGGCCGCACTTCCAGCTCGATGAACTGAACGTTTCGCTGCGTCTGGTGGCGGAGTTGCCGGCTGCTGCCAAGTGATGACCCGTTGTATAGGCTCAAGTTTCAAACAAGGCCCTAAGGGGTTCTTGAAATCTAAATGTTCGAATGAGGAGGAATTTCAATGCCAGGTGCTGCGTATATTTTGCTTAAGGGGATTGACGGTGAATCCAAGACAGTAGGGAAGGATAAAAACATCGAGTGTGAGAGCTATTCATTCGGTGCTTCGAATCCGGCCAACCTTGGCAGTAACGGTCTTTCGGGTGGAACGGTGTCGCTGTCGGACTTCAGCTTTACTTGCGAAGTCGATGCGTCCAGCGCTCAACTTCTTAGCCAGCTCTACAACGGTAAGCCCGTCGACAGTGCCGTATTCACACTGCAAGAATCCGGCGGCGGGGCGAATCCCTATGACTACATAACGGTGACCTTCACCAACTGCTACATTACCGGCCACAGCATGGGCGGCGGCCAACAGGGAAAGCCTTCCCAGAGCGTGAGCTTCGCGTATGAGCAGATCCAGTACGCGTTCAGCACCCAGAACAGCGCAGACGGTTCGGTGCAAAATGCGGGGAATGCCACCTATAACATCTCGACAGCTACGACGACCTAATCGGGCCGTGGCTTGATATCGATTGAAGCTGGAGGCACTTCGGCGGCTGCGACAGCAGTTCGAACCGAAGTGCCTCCGGATTATACTTTAGAGAATTTGTGTTGGTGATGAATTCGGGACTTGGCTGCATCCCGTCCGCGAGTTTTTCTCTCTGGTGCCTAATGAATCCACAAGAACTATTCCGGGCTGGCCGGCTTGCTGATGCAATTAAGGCCTTAAGCGCTGAATTGCGTGACAATCCCACCGATGTTCGCCGTCGCACCTTCCTTTTTGAGCTTCTGTGCTTTGCCGGCGAATACGAGCGCGCCGATAAACAACTGGAAGTCCTTGCTCAGGCCGGGCCGCAGAGCGAGATGGGCGTGCTGCTCTATCGCAGCGCTTTGTTCGCGGAGCGCCAGCGCCAGGATGTATTCGAGAGAGGGGAATTTCCCAGCGCGCAATCGGCGGATGACGATTCTCCGAGCCGAGGCGGAACAGCGAACGGAAGGACTTTTACCGATTTCTCCGATGCGGATCCCAGAACCGGTGCCAAGCTGGAGATCTTCGCGGCGGGAAACTACCTGTTGCTGCCGCTCGAGCACGTCGCGTCGATCGAGATCCCGGCGCCGCAAAAGCTCCGGGACCTGATTTGGACGCCAGCTGCAGTTCGTACCACGCCCGCCTTCAAGGGAACCGAGCTCGGGGAAGTTCTTCTTCCGGTGCTTGCTCCTTTTTCGTGGCGTCATCCCGATGAAGCCGTGCGCCTGGGACGCGTGACGGTGTGGGAGAAACCCGAAGGCGGCGAATATCAAGTTCCTTATGGCCAGAAGATGTGGGTAGTGGACGACGAGGAAATCCCGTTCCTTGAACTGCGAGCCCTTGAGTTCAATCCCGCTTCCGTGGCCGCCTGATCGACATGCCCTTTCCAGACGATCTGCTGAATCCCATCGAGGGCGCCAATCCGAGCGGGGCCAATCTCCGCTACGACCCTGTCTACGACAAAATCAAAGAAGCGCGGCGCGAAGAAACGCAGCCCCCTCCGGGAATGACCGAGCAGGATCGCAAGGTCTCCGACAACCCGCAGGTAATCAAGCTCACCACCGACCTGCTCACAAACAAAACCAAAGACCTGCAACTGGCGGCTTGGCTCACAGAGGCATGGCTGAAGCAGCGCGGCTTTGGTGGATTGAAAGATGGACTCGCGCTCTGTTGCGGGCTGGTTGACAAATTCTGGGACACGCTCTATCCGGAGATTGACGAGGGCGATGCCGAATCGCGGGGAGCACCTCTCGGTTTCCTTGGAGTCAAGCTCGACATCCCGATCAAGCTGGTGCCTGTGGTTGAGAAGGCCAAGTACGGCCTGCTGGATCACAAGCAGTCTCGTGACGTCGGCTATGAAGATCAGGTCAAAGGCGACGAGGCAAAGAAGAAGCGTGCTCAGCTTGTAAAGGAAGGAAAACTCACTCCGGAACTTTTCGACAAGGCATTTGAGGAGACACCGAAGAAATTCTACGCGCAAGCTGAGAAAGATTTGGACGCGTGCCTGGAGAACCTGACCCGACTGAAGAAGAGTTGTGACGAGAAGTTCGGCAATGAGGGACCTGCGTTCGGCCCGCTGCAGTCTGCCTTGGATGCAAGCCGGCATCTGATTCACGGTTTCCTGCAGAAGAAGCGCGAGAAGGAACCTGATCCGGTGGAAGAGGTTCCTGCGGCTGAGGCTGCGCTCGGTGCCGAAGGCGCAGGAGGGCCTGCCGTTGCGGGTCCGGTGCGTACCGGCGTGCTGATCTCTGTCGATGGCTCTTCGGAGCCGCCCGACCGCATTGACGCCATCAAGAAGATTGCCGAGGCGGCAGCTTTCCTCCGTCGTCGTGAACCGCAGAGTCCGGCTTCCTATCTCATGTTGCGGGGTCTGCGGTGGGGAGAATTACGGGCGGCGATTGAACTCGCGGATCCGACAAAGTTGGAAGCCCCGCCCACCGACTTGCGCCGGCATTTGAAAAAACTGCTTTTGGACAAGAAGTACGAAGAGTTACTTGAGGCTGCGGAAAGCGCAATGGCTCTTCCTTGCAGCCGGGCCTGGCTCGATATGCAGCGCTTTGTGGTCGAGGCATGCGAGGCGCTGGGGAGCGGTTATGAGGCAATCGCGCGCGCCATACGCTCGGAATTGAAGGCGTTGGTGACCGACATTCCACAGCTGCTGGATGCCACTCTGATGGACGAGACTCCGGCCGCGAATGCGGAGACACGTGCCTGGCTGGTTTCCTTGAGCCAGGCGCCCGCCTCGGCGCCTCCGGCGGATGGGACCGCGCACGCAGCGTCCTCGAACGGACTCGGGTCGCGGTGGCCGGGTCAGCCTACCGACGCTTATGTTTCGGCACTGCAGGCTCTACGCGATGGTCATGAACGAAAAGCGTTCGAGATTCTGCAGCAAGACATCGCCCGCAAACGTTCTGGCCGCGAACGCTTCCGCCGGCGGATGCAGCTGGTCGAGATCTGCGCTACCACAAATAAACCGAACGTGGCGCAGCCTATCCTCGACGATGTCGCGGCTGCCATCGAGAATCACAAACTGGACGAATGGGAAGATCCCGGCCTGGTGGCCAGCGCTCTGGCGACGCTGATGAAGATGAGCGTCAAAATCCAGGCTGACAAAGCCGCGCAGCAAAAGATTTTCGAGAGGATCTGCCGCCTCGATCCGGCGCAACCGCTGGGAGACGCAAAATAACGCATGCCCAGGCGAGATGTTACCGGACCAGTGACCCTTTCGGTGCTTGATCGCCTGATCGATCGGGATCCAAAGACCCGCTCATCAGAGGTTCCACTTTCGCGCGCGCAGTCGCTTCGTGAACTCAAGTGGGCTCTGAAACGCGATCTGGAATGGTTGCTCAATACCAGGCAAACCATCGATCTGGCTCCCGATTCCGCTCGCGAGACCAACCGTTCCGTCTATCACTATGGCTTCGCGGACGTATCTTCGAAGTCGGTGCTGTCGACCCGTGATCACGCGGACCTGGTGCGCGATATGGAGTCGGCCATTGCCACTTTCGAGCCCAGGCTTAAACGCGCTCGTGTGCGCATGGAACCGGTGGAAGGCAGCGCTCGGACGCTGAAGTTCGTCATTGAAGGATTGCTGTGTATGGATCCCGCCCCAGAACCGGTGCGCTTCGACACAGTGCTTGAGCTGGGCAAAGGTGAGTACGAAATCAAGGGAGCCGACCTTGCGTAATGAGCTGAGAGATTATTACGAGAGCGAACTCACTTTCCTGCGCCAGGTTGGAGCTGAGTTCGCCGACAAGTACCCGAAGATCGCGTCTCGTTTGCTGCTCGAATCCGATCGCTGCGAAGATCCCCACGTCGAGCGCATGTTGGAAGCCTTCGCGCTGCTTGCCGCGCGTGTTCATCTGCGCATTGACGATGACTTTCCGCTGATCACCGAGGCGCTGCTGAACATCCTCTACCCGCACTATTTGCGCCCGGTACCTTCAATGACGGTGGCGCAATTTCATACCGACCCGGAAAGCGGCAAGCTGACCAGCAGCCTGAAAATTCCGAAGGGAACTGTCCTGTACTCTCGTCCCGTCGAAGGAGTACCGTGCAAGTTCCGCACCTCCTATGACACAACCCTGTGGCCTTTCAAGGTCTCGCAAGCACAGTGGATGACGCCCGACCGCATACGGCCTGCCCTGCGCGCGTCTGAAGCCGCTGTGCTGCGGGTTGAACTGGAATGCTTTCCCGACGTTTCGTTTGAGAAGTTGGACCTTGAAACGCTTTCTTTCTATCTGAACGGTGAAAGTTCGGTAGTCCACGCGCTTTACGAACTATTGTGCCGGAACTGCGTGCGCATCCTGCTGCGTGATCCCGCGAAGCCTAAAGCCCCGGTGCGGGAAATTTCCGCACGGAACCTTCAACCGATGGGATTCGGCGAGAACGAAGATGTCCTGCCGTATCCCCGACGATCGTTCATGGGGTACCGATTGCTGCAGGAGTACTTTGCGTTCCCGGAGAAATTCTTCTTCATGAGCCTGAAGGGGCTCTCGCAGTTGCAGCAAGCTGGTTTCACCTCGAAGGCCGAACTGCTGTTCATGATCTCTCCCTTCGAGCAGGACGGACGTCATCAACGCCTCGAAGTGGCCGTGAACGAACGAACCCTCCGTCTGGGGTGCGCCCCCATCATTAATTTGTTCTCGCAGGTTGCCGAGCCCATCCTGGTCGATCAGACGCGCTTCCAGTATCCAATTGTGCCGGACGCGCGACGTCGTCAGACGATGGAGATTTATTCGGTCGATGAAGTGGTCAGCACCGACGCCGAAACCCACCAAACGGTGACTTATCATCCGCTCTATTCAGAGCGCCATGCAGTGCAGGGAACCAGTCCGGCATATTGGTACATCACACGTTCAGTTTCCAATCGCAAGGGCGATGAGGGTACCGACGTGTTTCTGTCGCTGGTGGATATTTCTGCGCGCCCCATGCAACTGGACTACGACACTGTGACGGTGCGTTGCACGTGTACGAACCGCGACCTTGTGGGGCGTTTACCTTTCGGCAGTGAAGCCGGAGATTTTGAAATGACAGGCGGTGCTGCGATCAAGCGGATTGTCGCCCTGCACAAGCCAACCCGTACCCTTCGCCCGCCATTGGACGGCAAGACGTTATGGTCGCTGATCTCGCATCTGTCACTGAACTATCTATCCATCGTCGATGATGGAAAGGAAGCTCTGCAGAAAATTCTCGAGCTCTACGATTTCTCGGATTCCGCCGACATCAAGAAGCAGATCACAGGGATCGCTTCGGTAAGTTCGAGGCGGCATTTCACACGGGTCGCTTCCGAGCATGGGGTGGGTTTTGCCCGGGGTACGCGCGTTGAAATCGAATTTGACGAAGAGCAGTTCAGCGGTAGTGGCGCGTACTTATTTGCGAGCGTGCTGGAAAAGTTCCTGGGCCTTTACACGTCAATGAACAGTTTCACGCAGTTGGTCGCGCGCAGTCGTCAGCGAAGGGAGGCGCTGGAGGAGTGGACACCGAGAGCGGGACAGTCAATCCTGATCTGACGAATTCCGGAAATCTTGCAGGCTGCGAAGTCGAAGAAAAGCTCCGTCGTGAGCCGTATTCCTTCGATTTTTTTCAGGCCATTCGCCTGCTCGAGAAGTTTCGTCCGGAGCGGAAGTCGGTTGGGCAGTTTGTCCATCCAGCGGCCGAGATCGCACATTTTCGTGCGCATCCCTCCCTGGCGTTCCCTGCCAGCCAGATACAGGACCTGGAGTGGCCCGAAGACGGTCCTGTTCGAATGCTGGTCAACTTTATGGGTCTGATCGGCCCCGAGGGAGTTCTCCCCAATCCCTATACTTCGCTGATCATCGAGAGACAACGCGACGGCGACAACACACTGCGCGATTTTCTGGACATTTTTAATCACCGGATCATTTCGCTCTTCTACCGCGCCTGGAGGAAGTATCGCGTTGATGTGGCTTGCGAGCGCGGCGAGCGCGAACTGTTTTCGCGGCATCTGTTGAGCCTGCTCGGGCTCGGTACCGAGGGCATGCGAGACCGGCAGACCCTCTCCGACGAATCCTTGATTTACTACGCCGGTTTGCTGGCCCAGCGTCCGCGGTCTGCGCAGGCTTTGCAGCAGATTCTGTCCGATTACTTTGATGTGCCGGTCGGGATTGAGCAGTTCTCGGGCGGATGGTATCGTCTCGACCCGGAGACGCAGTGTCGGTTGTCGGAAGAGAACAGCGATAGCGGAGAACTCGGATTTGGCGCGGTCGTCGGAGACGAAATGTGGAATCAGCAGTCTCGTGTGCGAATCGTAATCGGGCCGCTGACTCTGGAGCGCTATGCGGATTTTTTGCCGGATGGTCAGTCCTTCGAGCCTCTTCGAGGCTGGGTTCGTTTCTTCTCGAATGACGAATGGGATTTTGAATTGAAATTAATTCTCGAACGCGAGCAGGTTCCTGCTTGCACCCTGGGCGCGGATGGGGTTTCCGGGCCCCAACTGGGGTGGGTGTCATGGGTGAAATCGGCGCCGTTCCAACGGGATCCAGGGGACACGGTGCTGGCGCTCGAATCAACAAAGGGGTAGCGATATGAATCTCAAATCTTTGATCGGTAAGCTGAACGACTCGACCCGCGGAACGTTGGAAGCTGCGGCAGGATTTTGCCTGGCCCGCACGCATTATGACATCGAAGTCGAGCACTATCTGAGCAAACTCCTTGACTCGACCGACAACGATGTCGCCGCCATCTTTAAGCATTTCGAGATCGACACGTCGAGATTTTCCGGTGAATTAGCCCGGGCTCTTGACCGGCTGAAATCCGGGAATGCGCGTACTCCTGCTCTCAGCCCATCGCTCATGCGGATGCTGGTCGAGGCGTGGACGATCGGGTCCATCGACTACAACGCGGGACAGGTTCGCACCGGCTTCACCATTCTCGCGCTGGCGACCCATGAAGAATTGGTACGCCTGATGCGCGACATCAGCCGTGAATTCCAGAAGATTCAGCCCGACGCACTGAAGAAGGATTTTGCCTCGATCATTGCGAATTCGGGAGAGGAAGTGGAGGCGGCGGCCGCCGCGGCTGCTACTGCCGGTCCCGGTGCGCCATCGGGTGGCCCGAAGCCGGGAGGGAAGACTCCGAACCTCGACCAGTTCACCATCAATCTCACGGAAAAGGCGAAGAATGGAAAGATCGACCCCGTGTTGGGACGAGACTTCGAGATTCGGCAGGTGGTTGACATCCTGATGCGGCGCCGGCAGAACAATCCGATTCTGACTGGCGAGGCTGGTGTCGGCAAGACTGCCGTTGTGGAAGGATTCGCGCTGCGTGTCGCCGACGGCGATGTACCTCCGCCGCTGCGCAACGTTATCGTCCGCACGCTCGATCTTGCTCTGCTGCAAGCGGGTGCAGGTATCAAAGGAGAATTCGAAAACCGACTGAAGGGGTTGATTGAGGAAGTGAAAGCCTCGCCGATTCCAATCATCCTGTTCATCGACGAAGCCCACACCATGATCGGCGCCGGAGGGCAAGCAGGACAAGGCGATGCGGCAAACCTGTTAAAGCCGGCACTGGCCCGCGGTGAACTGCGCACGATTGCCGCGACAACATGGTCGGAGTACAAGAAATATTTCGAAAAGGATCCGGCACTCGCACGTCGCTTCCAGGTCGTGAAGGTGGAAGAGCCCATCGAGACGCAGTGCATGACCATGCTGCGCGGAATTGTGCCTGCACTCGAGAAGCATCACAAAGTGCGCATTCTGGATGAGGGACTGACGGCAGCCGTTCATCTCTCGCATCGTTATTTGGCCGGACGCCAGTTGCCTGACAAGGCAGTCAGCGTACTCGACACGGCGTGCGCGCGGCTTGCATTGGGGCAAAGCGCAACTCCGCCGGCGATCGAAGACAGCGTTCGGCAACTCGACGACCTTGCCGTTCAGAAGAGAATTCTCGAGCGCGAGACGGCCACCGGCGCAGATCATCGCGAACGGTTGCAAGATATCGCGACGAAAAGCGCGGAGATCGATGCGCGCCTCTCGACGTTACGCACGCGGTTCGACAAAGAACGGGATCTGGTAACCACGATCCGGGATCTACGCAGTCAGTTGGAGGGCGCAGTTGCCTCGCAGAATGGAAAAGGCAACATGGGCGCACCCGAGATTCCTGGCGTCGCCGCCGAAGCCACACCGTCTGCTCCAGTTGCAAGCGCGGTGGCAACGGAGACAGCGTCCGCCACGGCCACGGCTGTGCAGGAAGCTGCCAAGCCCGTCGATCCAGCGGAATTGCGCGCCAAACTCGCGGAAGCGGAGTCCGAACTCGCAGCTCTCCAGGGCGAAGCGCCGATGATCCGAGTGGCCCTCGACGCACAAAGTGTCGGCGAGGTGATCTCAGGATGGACGGGAATTCCTGTCGGCAAGATGATGAAGGACGAGATCTCCACCGTCCTTTCTCTGCCGTCAGTCCTTGGCCAGCGCGTCATTGGACAGACTCATGCGCTCGAAATCATCAGCCAGCGGATTTCGACGGCGCGCGCCCGGCTCGACGATCCCAACAAACCCATCGGCGTTTTCATGTTAGTCGGGCCGAGCGGTGTCGGCAAAACCGAGACCGCGCTCGCACTCTCCGATCTTCTTTATGGCGGCGAACGCAACCTGATCACGATCAATATGTCGGAGTTCCAGGAAGCGCATACCGTATCAACCCTGAAAGGCTCGCCTCCGGGATATGTCGGTTACGGCGAAGGAGGCGTGCTGACCGAGGCTGTCCGCCGCCGTCCGTACTCGGTGGTCCTGCTCGATGAAGTGGAGAAGGCGCATCCCGACGTGCTCGAACTCTTCTATCAGGTGTTCGATAAGGGCAACATGGAAGATGGCGAAGGCCGCGAGATCGATTTCAAGAATACGATCATTATTCTCACGACCAACGCCGGCACCGACACGATGGCCAAACTGTGCGCCGACCCCGAAACCGCGCCGGGTCCGGACGGTCTGGTAAAAGCGCTCAAGCCGGAGCTGAACAAGATTTTCAAACCTGCTTTCCTCGGACGAATGGTGCTGATTCCTTACATGCCGATTCGCGACGAAAACATGAAGCAAATCATCCGGCTGAAGCTGGGCAAGATTCAGCGGCGTATCCAGGAAAACCACAAGATCGATCTAACCTACGATGCGGCATTGATCGACGAAGTGGCAAAGCGATGCACCGAAGTCGAAAGCGGCGCCCGCAACGTCGACAACATTCTGACGAATACGCTGCTGCCTGACATCTCGCGGCAGTTGTTGACCGGCATGGCTGCCGGCGAAGCGATGTCGCGAATTAATGTCGGCATTGGAACCGACGGCGGATTTGTGTACCAGTAGAGCCGCAGCGCGCTGAGGATTCGCGCGAAGGCGCAGAAAATATTATGCAGTAATCCGCAACGAAGGGCGGGGTTGTGCCAGACGAAAATTACACGCAAGATCACCGGCTGTATGCCATTGATACTCCGCTGGGCAAGGACGTGCTCCTGCTGCAGGAGATCACCGGCTATGAGGGCATTTCGCACCTATTCAGCTACGATCTCGACCTGCTGGCATACGACAACGACTCCATTTCCTTTGACGACATTGTCGGGCAGAAGGTCTCGATCAAGATTCAACTGCCTGACGGTTCTCCGCGCTACATCAGCGGTTACGTGAGCCGCTTCATTCAAGGCAAAACCGATGAGCGGCTGTTCACTCATTACCGCGCGCAGGTTGTGCCCTGGCTATGGTTCCTGACCAGAGAAGCAGATTGCCGTATCTTCCAGAACATGACCGCACCCGACATTATCAGCAAGATCTTCGATCCATTCGGGTTCAAGGATTTCAAGCTCAACCTGAAGAGCAGTTATCCGCAGCTTGAGTATTGTGTGCAATACCGCGAGACATCTTTCAACTTCGTCTCACGGCTCATGGAAGAGTTCGGCATCTTCTACTACTTTGACCATACAACCCAGAACAAGCACACGCTGGTGCTGGCTGATCAGTCGAGCAATCTGCCCGCCTGCCCCAATTCTCCGATCAGCTACGACACCGAAGTCGGTGGCCTGGCCGACCCTGAAGTGATCATCAACTGGCACGTAGAGCAGGAGGTCAAGACTGGAAAGTACACAGTCACCGACTACAACTTCACGACGCCTTCGACCAGCCTTCTCTCCAACGAACCCACGGTCGTGAACCTCTCTGCCAGCCAGGATCTGGAGTTGTATGACTATCCCGGACTCCATACCACTAAGGATGAAGGCGACACCGTCGCTAAAGTGCACATGCAAGAGGAAGAAGCCGGGCACATGGTCGTCTCTGGAGCGGGGAACGCCCGCGCGCTCATGTCAGGATTCTCGTTCCAGCTGAAGAATCATTACCGCTCCGATCAGAACACGAACTATCTCACAACAGAAGTTCGCCATCTCGGGTCTGCCGGACAGAGTTACACAACGGCTGGCACCACAGGAGGAGAAACGTATTCCAACCACTTCACCTGCATCCCGGCATCTGTTCCCTATCGCCCGCTCCGCGTGACTCCGAAGCCCTTTGTGCAGGGGCCCCAGCCGGCATTGGTTGTCGGCAAGTCCGGAGAAGAGATCTGGGTCGACAAGTACGGTCGTGTGATTGTGCAGTTCTACTGGGATCGCCTGGGACAGAAGAATGAGAACAGTTCTTGTTGGATTCGTGTTTCCCAGCCGTGGGCGGGCGGAAACTGGGGAGCCATGTGGATTCCACGCATTGGCCAGGAAGTCCTGGTGAGCTTTTTGGAGGGAGATCCTGACCGGCCCGTCATCACTGGTCGCGTTTACAACGCTGACCAGATGCCACCCTACACGCTTCCTGACAATCAGACGCGCAGCACATTCATGTCGCGGAGCTCCAAAGGCGGAGGCTCTTCCAATTACAACGAACTGCGCTTCGAAGATCTGAAGGGGCAAGAGCAGATCTTCATGAACGCCGAGAAAGACATGGACCTGCGAGTGGAGAACGACTCCCGGGAATTCATCGGCGCCAATCGCCATCTGATCGTGACCACCAATCAGCAGGAACAAATCCAAGCTGACAAGCACTTGCACGTCCAAGGCAGCCATTTCGAGAAGATCGACACCAACTTGTCGCTCAACGTTGGCGGTAATCAGATGGAAAGCGTCACAGGGAACAAGTCTCTTTCGGTTACTGGTAATCAGAGCGAGAGCGTGACCGGGAACGTATCGCTATCGGTGACTGGGGGCAAGAATGAGTCCATCACCATGGGATACGCCATGACTGCCATGAGTATCCATCTCACCGGACAGTCGGGCATCGTAATCGAATGTCCCGCGGGAATTACGCTGAAGGCTGGTGGCAGTTCAGTGGACGTCAGCCCCGGAGGCGTTTACATTACCGGGACACCCATGGCATTCATTAATAGCGGCAGTATGCCCGCGATGACCAGCGATCCTAGCGGAGGCAGTCCGGATTCTCCCCAGGACCCGAAGGATCCGGATACTGCGGATGATGGGAGCAAGGGTACGAAACTGAAGTAGTCCAGTAATTCTGTATGGAATCGCAATATAGGGCTTAATGGATCAGTCGTAGAGGCAAGCCTTTCGAACGTTTCTGGTGAAGTGGGACCAATCCTACGCCTTCGGATGCGGGCTAGTACCCGGGGGAACCGTTTTTCAGCCGAAAGAAGGCAGCCGTGACTTTGGGGACAAATACCGTATTGCGAGTGAGTCGCAGGGAGGCGAACTCATGCCAATAGCTAAGGAACCGAGGCCGATGCCGTCGTCGCTGGATTATGTTCCGGAGAACAGCATGCCATACACAGTATCGTCCCGCGACAGTTGGGAAACGCTGGCGCAGCGACCCGATGTGCAAAACTCGGGCATGTCGGCCATCGATCTCTGTTACTTCAATTTCAAGACACGTAATTTTGCGGAGATCAACTGGTATCTGAATCGCAAAATAGGATGCCGTCATGCCACACGCGACGGATCGAACTACATGTTTTCCGATTCAGACAAGTACACGCAAAAGTGTCCGAGTCCCGGAGTTGTTTACTTGCCGAAACACGGGAGCATCGCGCCGGTTCACGAGACGACGGAAGAACCAAA
>QIAL01001079.1:0-945 GCA_003225535.1 Acidobacteriota bacterium
AAACTCTCGAGCGCATCGGACTTTGACAAGGAATTCAAAACCATGGCGGTCAAAGATCACAAGAAAGACATCAAAGAGTTCGAACGGCTCTCGAAGTCTGCTGAAGACGCAGACCTGAAATCCTGGGCTACCAAAACGCTGCCCACCCTGCAGGAGCATCTGCGATTGGCCGAGCAGTTGGGTGTGACACGCACAACTTCCAGGTAAGCGAACGCCGCAGACCTCGAGCACCTCGCAGGGTCCAATTCCCTGCGAGGTTTTTTTGTCTACGCGGAGCGCGGCTCTCCTCACCCGCAGCAATTCCCAAATGCCGAACAGCGTTTCGAAACGTCCGAAAGCCAGGAATCAAAGCACATTGCTGCCGGGTGAGGACACCCGCGCTCCACCCTTCGCAACTTTAAACTTTAAACTTTGAACACGCGCAGCGCTCCGATAGCGTGCGCGACGATGAATTTTTTGGTCACCGGCGGCGCAGGCTTCATTGGGTCGCACGTTTGTGAGCGGCTGCTGCAAATGGGTCATGCGGTTTGGGCGCTCGATGACCTCAATTCGTTCTACTCGCCGGCCATCAAGCAGCAGAATGTGCGGGTGCTCCAAACATTGGCCAAACCATTCACGTTCGTGCAGGGAGACATCACAGATCGCAGCGCCGTAGACGAAGTGTTCAGCGAAACGCAGTTTGATCAAATGATCCATTTGGCGGCCAGGGCCGGTGTGAGGCCCAGCCTGGCTGATCCGGCAATTTACCAGCGGGTCAATGTCGAAGGGACAGTCAACCTGCTCGAAGCGGCGCGGAATCGAAGCGTAAAGAAAGTGACCATCGGTTCGTCGTCGTCGGTGTACGGCGTCAATTCCAAAGTGCCGTTTTCGGAAGAGGACCCGATTCTCGCGCCGATCTCGCCATATGCCGCGAGCAAGCTGGCCTGCGAAGCTTTGGGGCATGTT
>QIAL01001079.1:1011-1301 GCA_003225535.1 Acidobacteriota bacterium
ATTACACCTATGTCAGCGACACGGTCGACGGCATCATCGCCGCGACGCAAAAGGAGTTTCGCTACGAGGTTTTCAATCTGGGCGAATCGCAGACGGTGAAGCTCTCGTATTTGATCGAGCTGCTCGAAAAGGCGCTCGGCAAAAAAGCCGTCATCGACCGGCAACCGTTGCAGCCGGGCGACGTGCCGATCACGTTTGCGAATATCGATAAAGCGCGGCGGATGCTCGGCTACAATCCGCGCGTGCCGATCGAGCAAGGCATCCCGAAATTCGTGGAATGGTTCCTTGCT
>QIAL01000390.1 GCA_003225535.1 Acidobacteriota bacterium
AATTCCCATTGGCATCCTGAGGAGACAACGAGTACTGCATGCCAGTGTCCTTGCGCTCCCCAGCAACGTCGAAGTCCGCGTCGCTTGCCAGCACCAGTTTCCAGTTCCTCACTCGTCCTTGGAAAACATAAATCGCTGTATCAGGATCGGTGCTGCCACAGGGTACCCATAGCTCGGTAGTGACTACGAGAATCCCCGGGTCGTATCCACTTTTGAGGTCAAACCGTATCTGGCTGATTTCGCCGTAAGCGCTCCATTTATACGGCGGAATCTCCTTCCAGCCGGCTGATTGAAGCTCTGCGATGATCTCTCGCTCATTTACAATGCCGGAACGGCTTTGATCATTCAGAATGTCAGTGATCAGCATCTGTAACTGACCATTCAGTTTCTTGAGCAAGCCGGGGACCCTTGCGGGTGGCCCGCTCTCGCCAGCCTCAAAATTCGGAAGACCGATGGCCCTAAGCTCTCGAATTGACTGCACAGTCTGCTGCGCTTGTGGTGAGACACTTTGCCCTTCGACCTGAATGCAAGCCAACATTATCGATCCAAGGAAAAGGAAACGGGCCATAGTTCAACCACTTGCGCGAATACTACCACGAAGGCAGCCGTCGCTTCTTTACTTAACCAGGCGATTGCGGTCAAAACCCTTATGTGGTTCTGACGTTCCACGCTCTCAGGAATCGCAGATCGGCGTCGACCAATAGCACCATCTTGCCGGCTTGGCGACTGGATCTGCCCAGCGTTGGTAACCCCTTGATTCCGGGCAAGAAACAATAATCCCACCTTCTCTGTAATAATCACGCTCCCTCTCCGTCTTTACTGGTGTAAGCAGCCAGACGGAGGAGTACCCTGCGAAGCGCACTGATAGAGGAACCGGCAATCGCCATTCCGCACGAACTCGAGCGGGCTTTTCGAGCACATCACGGCCTGGTCTTCCGCACGGCCTACCGTGTCACCGGCAATGCCGCAGATGCCGAAGATGTGTTGCAAACCGTTTTTCTGCGCCTGCTCCGCCGGGCGTCGCAGTCCGACGCGATGGAGAACGAAGAGAGCTATCTCCGCCGCGCTGCCATCAATGCAGCCCTCGACGTGATCCGCTCACGCCAGTCAGACCGGGCAGTTGAGCTTGTTGAGGTTCCCGCGCGCGGATCAGAAGGTGAAGTCACCGAGTTGAGGCAAGCGCTGGGGCAAGCTCTGAGCAAACTGCAGCCCCGTTCGGCAGAAATCTTTACCCTTCGCTTTATCGAGGGACTTAACAATCCTGAGATCGCACGCATGCTTGGCATTTCACAGGTGCTGGTGGCGGTCACGGTGTATCGCACCCGGCAACAGCTCCGCAAGGAGCTCGGAAAGTATCTAGGAGACAGGTCATGAAAAACGAGAAATTCGATCGATTGCTGTCGACCATCCGGAACGAAAACGTGGATGAGAAGGTTGTCGCCCAGGCTAGCGACCGGGTCTGGAAGTCGATGGCCGAGTCCGCGCCAGTTGCTGAGCCAAATCGGCACACTCTGCGAAGCTGCGAGGACTTCCAGGCGCTCATTCCCGCTTATCTTGCAAAGGAACTGGCACCCGCGCGCGCCATGCTCTTTGAGGATCACTTTCATTCCTGTGTCGCTTGCCGACATGCGTTAGAGCGCGCCAGAGATGGAGAGCGGCAGCAGGTTTGGCAACTTACCAATCGGCCGAGCGCGCTGCCCTGGCGCTGGGCGATGGGAGCGGCGGCAGTCGCGGCAGTTCTTGTCGTGGCCTTCGGATTCTCGAATGGGCTCCTTCCCGGGCAGCATCCGGTTCGCGCTGAGGTCCAAACCGTTGAGGGCGCATTGTATGCCGTGAACGGAGCGGACATGCAACTGATTCCTGCCGGATATCAAGTCCGCAATGGCGATGAGATCCGCACGGCAAAAGGGTCCACCGCAGTGGTGCGCCTTCTCGACGGCTCTTTGGTTGAGATGGGACCGAGGGCTGATCTGGCGGTATCGCGGCAGTGGAGAGGCACCACCGTTCACCTTCAGGGTGGGCAAGTCATCGTGCAGGCCGCAAAGCAGCATGCTGGACGCCGGCTCTACGTCGCCACGGACGACGGATTGGTTTCGGTAAAGGGAACCATCTTCTCCGTGAATCGTGGAATCAAGGGTTCGCGTGTGGCTGTGGTCGAAGGTGTGGTAGGCCACGTCGAGCGCCGCGGTGTCTAAAGTTCCAGTGCAGAATGAGATCGCGTGGAGCCGGAACTCTGCCAAATATCTGGCTCTGCTGGGTGACTTTGCCGTCCTCCAGAAGCAGATCGCGGCCATTCCGGGACCCGGGTTGCGTTACACCTCGGACCTTCTTCCACTTGTTCCCGACCATACGGTCGTGTATGCGGCCATCCCGAACCTGACGAACACCATCGGCGAAGCCAACCGTCTCTTCCGCGACCGACTGCAGCAGAGCCCCGCTCTGCGCGACTGGTGGAAGCAACAGCAAAAGGGAAGGGGCCCGAAGCTGGAAGACGTTCTCGACCAAGTCAAGAATTTCAGCAGCTATCTTGGCGATGAGGTCGTGTTCGCCGCTGGAAAGGAAGGAACGTCATATACTGCTCCGGTCGTTCTCGCTAGAGTCCGCCAGCCCGGGCTTGATGCCTTCCTCCAGTCGGAAATCAAGCGGCTTAGTACAAATCCGTCTCAGACGGAGATGCAGATCGTCCGCGACCCTTGGTCTGTGACGCCAGCAGCCAACCATCCTTTGCTGGTTTATTTGAGCGATGATCTGTTGATTGCCAGCCCGGATTTGCCCCAACTGCAGCTGGCCGCAAGCCGCTCAAAACAGCAGGGCAACAGCCAATTCGTTGGAACCCAGTTCGGTCAGCAGATCGCCAGCTCTTATCAGCAGGGGGTCGAGTGGCTTTTCTCTGTGGACATGGAACAAATCGTTTCCCAGAACGTACAAGCTGATAGCAATCGTCACGATCTTCCACCGGGAATCGGGGATGTCAGATATCTGACCATGGAACACCGTGACGTTGCCGGCAAGAGCGAGAGCCACGCTGATCTGACTTTCGCGTCCGAGCGGCAAGGAGTCGCTTCATGGCTGGCGGCGCCGGCTTCGATGGGGTCGCTGGAGTTTGTTTCTCCGGATGCCAGCATGGTGACGTCGGCGGTGATCAAGAATCCGAGAAGCATCGTGGAAGAGATCTTCAAAATGGCCGGAAGCGGCGATCCCGAATTCGCCCAGCATCTCGCTGAATTCGAGGCAAAGGCCGGAGTAAATGTTCTCAATGACATCGCCGCGCCACTCGGCGGTGAAGTCACGATGGCTTTCGACGGGCCGATGATCCCAACCCCGCGCTGGAAGCTGATCTTCGAGGTCTATGATCCAACGACGCTGCAGTCGACGATCGAGAAGCTCGTCGATAGTTACAACCGTGAGAATAACAAGGGATACGCGCTCCAGGTTACGAAGAAGCAAATCGGTTCGCGCGTGTACTTTAGCCTGAGCAGCCCGAGCCAGCCGAACTGCGAAATTGACTATACCTTCGTGGATAGCTACCTGATTGCTGCGCCGGACTTGGGTACCATTTCGCGGGCCATCCAATCTCGGGAAGCGGGATACACCCTGACTCACTCCTCGACTTTCCGTGCACTGCTGCCGAGCGACGGCTACACCAATTTCTCGGCGATCTTCTACCACAATGTCGGACCAGTCATCGGCCCGCTCGCCGCCCAGCTAAAGGCTAGCGGAGCGCTGAATGCGCAGCAGCGCCAGTCCGTCGATGCGCTTACCGCCAACTCGGCTCCAGGCATGATTTATGCGTACGGCGAACCCAACCGGATCGTGGTCGCGAGCAACACCGGATTCATGGGATTTGATCTGGGAACGCTGCTGACAATGGGGCATAATGGGCCCTTCTTTCCGCAAATGTTTCTTGGCGACGCCGTAACTAACAAGCATTCAACGCCACCTGTGCAGTGAGCACGATGACACAACCCGGAGCGCCAGTCAGCGAGAGTAGTGGCTCGCCGACCGGTGCTCCGTCCGTGCCTCTGATTGAGCTAAACGGCCTGACGGTCAGGTTTGGAAATCGAGACATCCTCCACGGTCTGACGGCATCGCTTCGCGGGCGTGCCATCGGATTGCTCGGTCCGAACGGCGCCGGCAAATCTACACTCATCAACACTCTCCTGGGCTTCTATAAGCCTACTGGCGGCTCGGCCAAAGTCTTCGGACAAGATATAGGCACCAATCTCAGGAACATTCGCAGCCTGGTGGGCTACATGCCGGAAAATGATGCATTCATCTCCAAGATGAATGCGGTGTCGTTCGTGCAGATGATGGGCGAACTTTCCGGCCTGCCGTCGAGAGTAGCCCTGGAACGCGCCCATGAAGCGCTCTTCTATGTGGGCTTGGCTGAAGCTCGCTACCGGCAGCTAGGAACCTACTCGCTGGGCATGAAGCAACTGGCGAAGCTGGCGCAGGCGATCGTCCACGGGCCCAAGCTGCTGATTCTCGACGAACCGACGAACGGGCTCGATCCTTCGGCGCGACAGCGCATGGTCCGCATGGTCCGCGAGATTCGAGACAGTCGAGAAATGCGGATCGTTCTGTGCTCCCATCTTTTGCGCGATGTCGAAGACACTTGTGATGAAGTGCTGATTCTCAAGCAAGGGCAGATTGCGCATTACTCCGATCTCGATGAGGAGCGCCGCTCTAACAAACGTTTCGTCGAATTAGAGATTTACGGAGCGAACGGTGACTTCACGGCGGCCATTGAGAAACTGGGTTGTGAGTGCGCCGTTACCGCAAACCGCATGAAGATGGTACTCGCCGACGGAGTCGAGACCCGCGACATCTTTCGGATCGCTGCCGAGCAACAGGTGCGTATCCGCCGTCTGAATTTCCGGCGTGACACGCTGGAAGACATTTTCCTGAAGGCGATGGAGAGTTAGCAAGGAGCAGGGATGGCAGTTTACAGGCGTAATTATCGGCCATATTCCGGCGCACAGACTCCTGAGTGGTCGCGGTTTCTTGTCCTTTTTCGCTACTCCCGCAGGAATCTTTTCCGCTCTAGGTTTCTGACGGGTTTTTTGGTGCTCTGCTTCTTCTGGCCCATCGCTTGTATGGTGTGGATCTACCTCGCGCATAGCGCGAGCTTTCTCGCGAAACTGGGCCTGCCGCCGGAACTCATCTCCATCGACAATAAGTTTTTCTTCCTCTACATGACCGTGCAGGGTGTGCTGTCATTTTTCATGACGGCTTTTGCCGGCCCGGGCCTCATCTCGCCTGATCTCGCGAACGGCTCTCTGCCACTGTATTTCTGCCGCCCGTTTTCGCGCGCAGAATACGTTTTAGGTAAATCCTCCGTCCTTGGAATCCTGCTCTCACAAATTACATGGATTCCCGGCGTAATCCTCTTCATCATTCAGGCGAGTTTCGCCGGCGCCAGCTGGACTCGGGATAATCTCTGGATCGCCGGCAGCCTCGCTCTTTCTTCCCTAATCTTGATTGCAATTTTGTCGCTGCTTTCGACGGCTCTTTCCGCCTGGGTCAAGTGGAGAATCGTGGCCGGAGCCCTACTCGTGGCGGTCGTGCCCTTCGGCGCAGGTTTAGCGGAGGCCATCAACGCCGTCTTGCGAATCGATGCTGGCCATTTCTTCGATCTCCGATACTTGGTGGCGACGGTTTGGACGAACCTGTTTTTGGTGGACAATGAACGTGCTGTCTCCGTCGGTCAGGCTTGGATCGCCATCCTTGTCTACGGCTCCATCTGTCTCTGGCTTCTGATGCGAAAGATACGCGCCTATGAGGTGATCCGGTGAGCGACCGCATCATCTTTGAGGATGTTTCGAAGTTCTACGGAGAAATTCTGGGCGTGAACCGCGTCAATCTCTCCATTCCGGCAGGCATCACCAGCCTCGTCGGCCCTAACGGTTCAGGCAAGACCACGCTGATGAACCTGATGACTGGCCTGGTGATGCCGTCCCGCGGCCGCATTGAGGTGCTGGGCCACCCGACCGACGACCCCGAGAACCTGTTCAAGTTCGTCGGCTACTCCACGCAGTTCGACGCCTTCCCCAAAGGTCTCGCACCGCCTGGCAGGCGATCGAGCGAGTCAACATGGTCGACGCTGCCTCGCGGAAAGTTGCCGCCTACAGTAAAGGGATGCGCCAGAGAATCCGGCTCGCACAGGCCCTGGCCCACAATCCCAAAGTGCTGGTTCTCGATGAGCCGCTGAATGGTCTCGACCCGCTGGCGCGATCGGAGATGATCGCGCTCTTTCGCGCGTCGGCCGCGGAGGGCTCCTACGTCGTCATCTCCAGCCACATCCTGCACGAGGTCGATGTCATATCGGATCAGGTCATCCTTCTGAGCAATGGATACGTAGTGGCAGAAGGTCAGATCCAGAGTGTCCGCAGCGAAATTCAGGAGCATCCAACACAAATCCTGATTCGCTGTGATCGACCAAGGGAGCTTGCCGCGAAATTGTTCGAGTCGGAAACCACGATCGAGGCCTCCATCCACAACGACGGGCGCGGCTTGCTTTTGAAAACTCGAGATGCCGACCGCTTCTATCTGGCGATGAATCAGCTGGCTCTGAACGGTATTCAAGTCGAATCTATCGCTCCGGCTGACGATGACGTCCTGTCGGTATACGAATACCTGATCGGCAATGAAGAGGTTGTCCGATGACGCGACTCTGGTGGACACAGATCAAAGCGGTAATTCGTCTGGAACTGAAGAAGACCTTCTTCGCTAAACGTGGACTGTGGATCTACGTGGTTGCCGCATTACCTGTGTTGCTCTACGTTGCATACGCCGTTGCAATGTCCCACGAGCAGCATCGAACAACAGAGATCGCACGCGAGGGTGAAAGACGGCTGGCATATCAAGACCTGCTAGCAGTCAAACCGGGAATGACGAAGCAGGAAGCGACGGCAATTCTGGGAAAGCCACCTCTGGTTTTTCATTGGACCGAACGTCGGCCCACGGGTCCGAACTCTACAGAGGAAATCCTTCACGAAGATCTTCACTACTCCGACGGGCAGAACGATTTGTACCTGAGCTTGGCGAACGGCAAAGTCCAAAGCATCAATATTCACGAGGGGTATAACCTCGGTGAGGACGCAGTTGTGTTTGCCGGCGTCTTCCAATTCTTCTTTTTGCGCCTGGCAATATTCTTTGGCTGTCTCGGAATCTTTATGAACTTATTCCGGGGCGAGGTCCTGGACCGGAGTCTTCATTTTTACTTCCTTGCTCCGATCCGTCGCGAAGTGCTTATGGCCGGGAAATTTCTGGCCGGGCTGTTGGCGACCTGCACGATCTTTATCACCAGCGAATTGCTTCAAACCGTCGCTTTCTTGTGGCATTTCAATCCGCAAACGCGCGATCTGTACCTCTACCACAATCACGGGCTCGAACATGCCGCGGTGTATGTGGGAGTCACGTTCCTAGCCTGCGTCGGATACGGCGCTTTCTTCCTGGTTGCGGGGATGCTGTTCCGGAACCCGCTCATTCCGGCCGCAGCCGTGTTGATCTGGGAACTAATTAATCCGTTCCTGCCGGCGCTGTTGAAACAGTTCAGCATCATCTACTACCTCAAGTCGTTGTGCCCGGTGGAGATTCCAGTTTCGCCCGGTACGCCGGGTCTGCTCGCTCTGCTCATATCCAATGCTGATCCAGTGTCGCCGCCCTTGGCGATCCTCGGAATCCTCGTCGTCGCGCTGCTCGCGTTATTCGTGTCGAGTGTCCAAGTCCGACGGATGGAGATCAACTACACCACTGAGTAATTAATTAGGCGTCCCTATATCCAATCGCTTTAAGGGCTCCCAAAGCCTGCTCTGTAGAACACAGAACGCCGTGATTCCAATCACAGATAAGAAAGCAGCTGAGACCCAACATAGAGTGCTCGGTGCCAAGTCGCTCGATTCGCGCAGCGCAAGGAAGATTCCGTGGCTCCGATTCCGCAGTTGAGGAAAACTCGTGCGTCTTCCAAAATCGACACGGCTGCGTCTTTATTCTCAGATATTCTTCTTCGCGCTATTTCTTATTCTCCTGCTTCGCACAGAATTCCACGGATCGTTCCGCAATTCGGCAAGCGAAGTCAGGATTCCTTATCCCGTCGGTCTCTTCTTCCAGCTTGATCCTCTCGTCGGGCTCTCGAACGCGCTAGCGGGCCACGCATTGTATCGCGGGCTGCTCTGGTGCTTGCTGATCCTGATCCCCACAATGTTGATTGGGCGCTTTTTTTGTGGCTGGATATGCCCGCTGGGATCGATTCACCACTTTTTCAGCAGTCTGAAATCCGAGCGAAAAAGAGGAAAGCAGCTGCTGGAATCGAACCGCTACAAGCGCTGGCAGACCACGAAATACTACATCCTCACCGCTACTCTGATTGCGGCCCTTCTCGGCACGGGCATGGTCGGCTGGCTCGATCCATTTTCCTTTCTCGTGCGCTCCATCGGCCTGTCGATTTTGCCGGCTACAAACTACGCACTGCAGGCAGCGTTGGCAGCACTTGAGCACAACCGGTTTGGGTTTGTTCAAACGATTGGTGGGATGATGCACTTCATCCTGGGCTCAGCGCTGCTGAGTTTCAAGCAACCATATTTTCGACAAGGGATTTGGCTCGGGCTTCTCTTCTTGTTTATTTTGGCGCTGAATTTTCGTGTTACACGGTTCTGGTGCCGTGCGCTTTGCCCGCTGGGAGCCTTGCTCGGAATTGTGTCCCGCTGGTCGGTACTGGGGCTCGTTAAGAATCCTGAACATTGCAACGGCTGCAATCGTTGCTTGCTGCAGTGCCAGGGAGGCGATGATCCCATTGGCGGAACTCCGTGGCGACAACCGGAATGCCATTTGTGCCTGAACTGCGTGGACGAGTGTCCTGAACACGGGTTGCAGTTCAAATTGTTTCCCGCTCAGGAGGCAGCCGGCACGAATCTACAAAGACGCAAGGTCCTGACGGGGCTGGCTGCAGGCGCGGCATTGGTTCCCCTGATGCGCAGTACTCCAGGCTTCGCAGCGGAAAAGAATGAGCGGTTGCTGCGGCCGCCAGGATCCGTCGATGAAGAGTTCTTCCTCTCACGCTGCGTCCGTTGTGGGGAGTGCATGAAAGTCTGTCCCAACAACGCGCTTCAGCCGGCACTCACCGAAGCTGGCATCGAAGGATTGTGGACCCCGGTTTTGGTGCCGCGGCTCGGTTATTGCGAGACCAGTTGCGTCCTGTGTTCGCAGGTTTGTCCAACGGGCGCAATCTGGGAGATCACGGCCAAAGAAAAAGGATGGTCAGTAGGTATCTCAAGCGCTGCAAAGCCCGTGCGATTGGGAACAGCTTTCTATGATCGCGGCCGTTGCCTGCCTTGGGCCATGGCCACCGACTGCATTGTGTGTGAGGAGTGGTGTCCGACGTCTCCTAAGGCTGTGTATTTGCGTCCAGCAGAGGTGATCGATGCGGCGGGGAACGTGAAGCAGGTGAAGCAACCTTACCTTGATCCCTCGAAGTGTGTAGGCTGCGGCGCGTGTGAACACGCCTGCCCAGTGCAGGACCGTCCCGCTGTTTATGTCACAAGCATCGGAGAAAGCCGATCGCGTGGAAATCAGATCTTGCTGGATCGAGGGAAAGCGTAGGGTCTTCATGCAAGACGA
>QIAL01000391.1 GCA_003225535.1 Acidobacteriota bacterium
AATTCCAGAAACGAGCCACTATCATCCTTCCTCGTTTCGACGAACCCCACTTCCAGGAGTGCATTCAACAGCACCCCATTGCGAGACGTCTTCACATAGGGAGCGTAAATCTTGCTGTAGCCCGAACTCAGGGCGGCGCGGGCCAGAAATTTGAACCACGCGTTCTCCACCTTTTTCTGGGCCACCCGACATGAAAGCACGAAATCTTTGAGAAAAGCTCCTTCTCTGGACGTTACGACCGAAGCGAAGCCAACAATACCGTAGTCTCCGAACCGATCTCGACAAGTAGTACAAACGCTCAGCACGTTGGGTTGTTCGAGAAGTTGTTTGAATTCCTCGCGCGCGTAGCGATGGGTAGAAAGATTGAGCTGATTGGAACGATGCAGCAATTCAAGGCAACGTTCCACCTGTTCAACTTCGGTCGGCTTGAAGAGCACCGCTTCCATCTGACAAGTCTTCAAGAAGGTTTCATAACGGTCACCGTATTCGAGAGCCTTTTCCTTCCTCTGCGACTCCGATGCGTAAAACGCCCGCCGCTGCTTGCTTTCCGGCGTTACCAATACGTCAAACTCC
The DNA here is from genome assembly GCA_003225535.1 of Acidobacteriota bacterium. GTDB lineage: Bacteria > Acidobacteriota > Terriglobia > Terriglobales > Acidobacteriaceae > Sulfotelmatobacter. The sequence goes on from QIAL01000391.1 coordinate 574, forward strand.
GGGCGGTCGAGCAATTCAGGTACGTCGGCCTCCGTAAATACCCGAATCTCCGGCAGTTCATGGGATACTTCCGCTCGTTCAAATGGGGAGTCGTCAATGAATGCGCAACTATCAATACCAATGTTCAGCGAGGCCACGATTCGCTGGATACTGATGCTTTTGGGCTCCCAGTTTATCTGCGGGTACAAGAACAACTGTGCGACACCAAGGCGTTCAAGCACGTGCCAGGTGTTGTCATGATCGTTTTTGCTAGCGACGCTTTGAAGAATCCCTCTTTCATCCAGAGCCAACATCGCTCGCAAGACATCTGGCCGCAGCAGAATGGCGTTGCTGTCTTGCTCCCCTAGAATCCCGTCCCATGCGGTCTGATCCAGGTCCCAGATCACGCACTTGACTTTGTTGGCACGCTGAACACTTCGCTCATCATCGGGGACCAGAGCATTTTGTTCCGAAGATCGCGAATACTGCACAAAATCAAGCCAGGAAAAAACCAAATGGGCTTCGGCGTCATTCTCAGGATAGACCCGGATCATTCCGAAGGCTCCATAAAGGTCAATTCCCATAGACGCGGCCGGAATTCGCTGGAGCGTCCGGCCCGCCTCCAACTGAATGGACGTACGAAACTTCATGCCTTGCTGCCAGCATTCAATCACCAGGCGCAAAGAATGCGACTGGAGATTCCAGACCTCGATCACAAATTCGTCAAAGCTGTCTTTCCGCCGTCGAGTGAATCGTTGGAGCAAGAGCTCGCGGGACACCGCATAGGCACCGTTAAAACGAAGTTTGGGGCTGATTGCACTGAATAGCGACGAAATAGGCCGGAGGAAACGCAAGACTCCGCGGTCAATGCGGTCTATTGATCGGGCTTGTTCTGGCTTCATCGCGCCAAAGCCGAAGTTGGCCTCGAGTTTGCCCCATCGCCGAAACTCAATTTCGGCTCCGTAATCAAACAGTCCAGGATATTGCCAATTTGGGGAAATGCCGCTCTTGAATCGCGCGCATTTCTGGTCGCGCCGCGCGACGTACAAAGGACAGACCTTGAAGCAATCAGGCAGGGCACATTCAATGCAGTGTTCGACCCAATAAAGACAGTATGAAGAACCGATGTCGTGCGGTGATAATGTCGAAACCCGCGGCTTTTCGATGTCGCCAATCTCTCGCGGCTTCTCGTCCCAATCTGTTTGCCACATTCAATCAGTCCTGACTACAGCCGGCTGTAGCTGACCAGCGTCGGTTTGTATGTGAGCCTGCCGGGCCAATAGCCCTGCAGAAGACCTTCCTCATCCGTAACTTGTGCGGACCCGGGATGGGTCATTAGCTCCACGCTCGCGCTCCGGGGAGGTTGCACCGAACAGAGTTTCACATATGTTACGAGGTCCGTGAAGACACGGGTCGTGCGGAACCCGGCCGTCCTTAACGCAAGATTATAGAACCATTTTTTGGCCAGAAGGAACTGGGTCGGACGCTCGACGTCATCGTACATATTTCTGCTAATTCTAATCTTGTTGATCTTATATCTCCTGCGAAGCGCTGAGAGCACAGGAAGCATCTGCGGGATCGTGTGAACATGATGGTGGGCGTCCAGATGAGACGGTTCAACCCCGAGCCGAGTCAGGCTCTCGATCTGACAGCACCACTCCCTGTAGATTGCCGCCAGCATTTTGCGACTGATCTTGACCTCACGAATGGAATTGCCGTTGAAGCACCCCTTCTTATCGAGAATGTTTGCCAATTCCGCATTACTCTCGGATCGGATTGGCGGGAACTCAGTCAGATTGAGATGGACACCAAAGGAGCAATCTGGAAACAAATTCAGATTTCGCGCCGCCTCTCTCACTGCCGGACCGCTCGCCAGCATCGTCGCAGACGTGATGTTTCCGGCCCGCATGCCCTTGAATATCGCCTCGTTCACTGCTTCGCTGATTCCAAGATCATCGGCATTCACAATGATTTTCATCGATATCGGTCGCTGGAACTGGCCACAACCCATCTGCCGGGTTTATTACAGAAGTAATTGCGAACTAGAATATCAAGATTGAGAACAGCACAAAAGTCGCAGAATGGCCAAATAGTCTGCTGAGCGATCATTCGATCCGCTGGCTAGTCACGTAAAGGCTGTCAGCGACCTTGGTCAGGATAGGGAGTTTTACACTCAGGCGCCGCAATGCTTCGGACGCATGCACGATCGCACGATATCGGGGCAGTAGCATCCGCAGATCGTTAGGTTGCACGTTCAGTGAAAAGAAGCCATCCACTGTTAACTTCGCCGGACCAATTCTCGCTTCGAATGCCGCCAATAGCTCGGCAGGCTTCCAGTAGCGGACCTCAAAATCTCGCGGCTCACGGAAACCGCGCCGGATCTGATGATACAAACAACGTATCCCATATACATTTGGCAACTGCACCAGCGCATTCCCGCCGTCAAGCAGCGTGCGACGGATCTCGGACAAAGTGGCTAAAGTATTAGCCTGCGAGAGATGTTGCAATACGCTATACGAAAAAACCTGATCTAAACTCTGATCGCGGAAGGGCAGATATCGGCCATCGGCCACTATATATGTCGCCTCAATACCCAATTGCTTTGTGACACGATTGGCCGCGCGGATGCTCTTCAGTGATGGATCGATACCGATTGCACGATACCCTGAGCGCGCGGCGGCGATACACCAGCGTCCCCAATTACACCCTATTTCAAGAAACCATCGGTTCTCGCCCGGGGGGAGCCTCAGCAACGGAATGGGGTATTCGGTAAGGGTGCCAACGAGATGCTGGTAAAGACCGCCGTTGGTTGCGCCAATCGTGCCCTGCACGAATGGGTCGATATCGTTTTGTCCGAGCTTGAAATTTGCCAACGTGGATGCATCGCCGCTCTCGGCTACAGCGAGTGCCCGCGTACCCTCGATATGAGTCTGCTGCACATCGGATACCAGCAGAATCGGAATACCCTCAATCACTGCGTACCGATGCCCTTGCTCGCACACCAGGTGCCTGCCTTCGCACTTCAGATCCTGCTTGTCGCGTGGACATACCAACAATTGGAACACGTCGGGGTGTACAACCGGTACCTGCTTTGTCAAGCTCGCGGGCTCAATCATAGTTCAGTCTCCGGACGCGAGCCCTTCGATCTGAGCAGTTCTCGCGACAACTCGAGGATCTGTTCGACATGCGTTTTCCAGGAAAAATCGCCGACTCTCTCTAGCCCGTCGGCAACCCTCTGTCGGCGCATCTCTGATGGTTCGGCGATTTGCATCACACATGCAGCGAGCGCGTCCGGAGAGAACCGCTCGAAATAGACTGCCGCATCACCACATATTTCCCTATGCACAGCAATGTCGGAAGCGACCACCGGCACGCCGCTGGCCATAGCTTCCACCAACGGATGAGCAAACGTTTCCGTATAGGCTGGACTTATGTAGACATCCGCGGACGCATATAACCGATGCAAATTGTGATACGGGATAGCGCCAAGCTCCATGACTATGTCGGAGACACCCAGGTTCTTCACCAGATCCCTCGTCGCATCTGGGCGATATGCTCCCGGATTCTTGCCGGGCTCCAGGTGGCATGTCAGAAAGAGCCTCACAGATCGGTCAACCAGTCGCTCGCGCAAGA
>QIAL01000240.1 GCA_003225535.1 Acidobacteriota bacterium
AGCAATTCGCGGCGGTGGACCATCTCTTGCGCAGCGGCAATGCGATACATTTCGGATTCACTCTGAGGTGACTTTGCGGCGAGTTCTCCCAGATCCGGCTGGCCGATCACCACAAACAGAACCAGGTGGCGCGGCATCATCATCGATGCCGCTTCAATCACCTCAGGCGTCATGGCGGTCTCGGCAAGGTCCGTGAGCCAGACAATCAGGCTCCGGCGCTTCTGATCGCTGAGCAGGCGGCTCGCCATTTGCAAATGATCGGCCTCAGATCCTTCCTCCTGCACCAGAGCGAGTCGCTCGATCAACTGCCGCAGATGCGCGCTTCCCTTCGCAGCCGGAAGCTGCTGTCGGATACCACGCCCGTAGGCGATCAGTCCCACGCGGTCGCCTGAGTACAGCGCAACCTGTGCGAGGCTGAGCGCCGAGTTCACCGCCTTGTCGAGCTTGCTGAAGCCACCCACTCGAGCTCGCATGAGGCGGCCGGAATCGATCACGATCCAGACAGTCTGGCTGCGTTCCATCCTGATATTCGCGCAGGCTCTCGAATTCGCGGCCAATTCCGCGCATGCGGGTGTGGCGCTTCTCAAGCGCGATCTGCCGGCTGCGCAGCAAATACATCGAGTGTCGCTTGGCATCCTCCAGGTCGCGGTAAATCCGGATCGTCTGCTCCAGCGGGGCCCTCGCCCAGCGCTCGGCAATCCGAAAAACGCTCTGATAACGGACATAGCAGGGGCCGAGCTTGGCGTCGCCACGCTGCATCGGCCGGATGCGATAAGACGCAGTGCCCTCGTGCCGGGCGCGCGCTCGGATCGAGACGGTCGGCGGCTCGGTCCGAATTTGCGCCGGAACCGAGTCGATGAGATTGGCACGGATGCTGGCGCGGGAAGCATTCTCAAGAACAAGCCCGACTTCGGAGTCAATGGACAATGCGGCCGGAGAGTGCCAGATCCTCTTCACGGCAAGCTGCGCGGGCCGTGGCATTTGCGCCAGGTCGATAAGCCACAGCACCAGCACGAACGCGTCCCAGGCGAGCATGGCATACACGAACCGTGAATCGAAGAACGCCGGCCCGAGCCATACCAGGCCCACAAAGAGAAGCATAAAGAAGCGATCGCCGAAAGCAACGCCGACGCGTTTGTACGAACGCGTGGTCGCCGCGATTTCAGGCGGAATCAGGGTGGGCTGTTCGTTCACTTCCTGGCCTCACTTCGGCACTTCTACTGCTCTGAGAACCTCTTCGACGACTTGATCCGGGGTTACGCCTTCCAGGTCGGCTTCAGGCCGGAGCATCACGCGGTGGCGCAGCACCGGTCGAGCGGCAGCTTTTACGTCATCCGGGATCACATAGTCCCGTCCGTCCATCGCTGCGAACGCCTTCGACACCGCCATCAGGCTCACCGCTGCGCGGGGGCTCGCTCCAAGGGAAAGCGAAGGCCAATCCCGCGTCCGCCGGACAACCTGAACGATGTAGCCGAACAAGGCCTCCTGCACGGTCAGGGCTTTGACCTCCTGCTGCGCCATCCCCAGCAGGTCTGGTGGTATGGGATTCAGGTTCATCTTGTCGATTTCACGCGACTCGAACCCGTTTTGCACGTTGGCCAGCAGTTGCACCTCGTCCTGCTGCGAGGGATAGGTAACACGCAGCTTAAGCAGGAAGCGATCCAACTGCGCTTCCGGCAGTGGGTAGGTGCCTTCGAACTCGATTGGATTCTGCGTCGCGAATACGGTAAAGAACTGTGATAGAGGATATCCTTTGCCATCGATCGTGACCTGATGCTCTTCCATGCACTCCAGCAACGCGGCCTGGGTACGTGGAGGCATGCGGTTCACTTCGTCGACGAGTAGCAAGTCTGTAAACACCGGGCCCGGGTGCAGTTGAAAGGCACTGGTTGCCATATTCAGGACATTCGTTCCCACGATGTCCGCGGGCATCAGGTCGGAAGTGCACTGCACGCGCTGAAACTCAAGCCGCAGGAGCCGTGAGAGCGCTTTCACCGTCAGCGTCTTCGCGATGCCCGGCACGCCCTCAATCAGTACGTGGCCGCGGCACAGCAGCGCGATCACACACTGGTTGCGCAGTTCATCCTGCCCCACAACCACTTTGCTCATTTCATCGCGAATGTGTTGTACAAGTTCCGGAACCGCTTTCATTCAGCTTTCTCCTTCCGGCGACCTTCAAAGAGCTTCCAGCGGGATGCATATTCATCAAGTTCCTGCACGAGGTGCAGCGCTTCAGTTCCACCTAGATACGGATCGACCTTCGCGGACTCGCAACGGCGCAGGACGGCGCCGAAGTGATCGTCCTTGGGCGCAAAACGATCGCGCACTGCGGCTTCAAGATCGTTGATCGAAATGTTAAAGGCCACTCCGAGCCGCCGGGTCAGCCAGTAACGGAATCTCTGATAACAGATGTCGACCGCAACAGAGGCTGTGCCAGCGTTTTCATACAATCCGCCAAGTGTTTGCACAAATTCAAGCGGGGACAGGCGAACATCTGTCACTGGAGCAGAAAGCGGTCCGCTTCGCCGTGAAAACGTAGCCACCACGGCCAAGCCAAGAAGCGCAAACTGCAGCAGCAGCCATCTCACCGGTGAGTGCGCCACCGACGATCCCAGATCTTCACGGTATCCGTGAATGTACTCGTCAAACAGGACGGGGCTTTTCGTGTTCCCCAAACAGGCAAGCAGAAACTCGAGATTCCCAGGCTCCTTCAATCCGGCGTTCGTAAGCGGAGTCGCTGCCGCCCACCACAAGACTTCCCCGCGGCCATAGGGATACTTCACGACGACAATCTCATCTCCGTCTCCGTACAAAGAGTACGCCGCGGAATAGGACGGCCAGCGTGCCTGCGGGGCGATGGTGATTTCTGGCGCGGCGCGGGTGATCACGGAAGGCGAGACGGCTGCGGCCTTCTTCGATGTCATTCCGAGCAGCATATCGGAGACAGAGTCGTTCTCTGGCAAGAAAGTTCCAGAGTACATCCCGGTTGCGATGATCCGTCCGCCGTCGGAAAGAAAGGTTTTGAGCGACTCGCGCTCCCCGCGAGTCGGAGCTTCCATCGGATCGGCCAGAATCACCGTAGTGCCCGCAGTTTTCGGCAGATCGGTGAGAGGTTTTTCCCAGCGCTGCACGTTGTAGCCTGACTGTAACAAGAGCAAATAGGCAGCCTTCGCGCCGCCTGACGCTGTCGAGTAGCTAGTGGGGGCTTCTTGTTTAGGACCCGACTCGCTTCCGAAGATGATGGCGCCAGCAATCAGCAGTACGAACACGACAGCCGACCCCAGAAGAAGCTTTCGGTCGCGCCGATCGATTCTTAGCGGCATCCGAGCTTCTCCAGTTGCTCCAGGGTCTGAGAGAATGTCTCTCGGTCGGCGTCACGCTTCGCGTACCAGGCGAGCTCGAAAATCCGGGTTAACGCAGTCAGGGTCTCGCGTTGCTCGCTTTGTGCTGAAATCAATCGCAGATACTCCCGGGGAGTGCGCGCACGGTCAGGCTTCCAGAATCCCTCGCGCTCCAGGAAGGAAATACCAGCCCAATAGGCCAGATGAATGGCATCGCGCCAGTCGCCTCTGGTTGCCGCCGCCCGTGCCTCAGAGAGCCAGATGGGCCACTCCTTAGCCGAGACTGGAAGATCTCTGGGAACCACCTCTTCGAATTCGGGATTTTGGAAGATACTTCGATAGATCAGGTACAGCAAAGCCAGACCTGCGGCTCCCATCAAACCATAAATAAAAACTTTTCCAACAGTCGGCAGCGACTTCCAGCCGAACAGGCGTTGAAGGAAACGAAAGAATCCGAGCACCAGATTGAAGAACCAGTCCCTGACCCTCTTTTGCAGAGCCTCGAGCTTCTTGTTGATCTTCTGGAACCACCCGGGACCCCGTCCCGCAAATTCCGGTTGGGCAAGAATTGAATCTAATGCTGCGCGGCTTCGAGCAGTGTCCGTTGGTGCTTTCTCGAACCCGTCCACCTCTCGGCGCAGACTTTCGAGGCGCGTGCGGACGGCTATTGCATTGGCAACGTTCTTGTCTTTGTTGTAGCGGCGAACGTCGCGCTGGAGTCCCTCGGTGGAGATCTGGAAATCACCGTGTTCGGTGTGAACCGGCCAACTCTGCGGCACGTTCTCCAGCACTTTAGGGGTTTCGCGGCCAGCGCTGTCGAGTCCCTGAGTTGCAGCCAGCAGTCCATCAAGTTCCGCTCGGTACTCGGCGGTCGTGAAGGCGCGGTTTTCCGTCGAGTCAGCGACGCAGAACGCTGCCCCGAGGACAAGTCCAGCCAGGATGTAGGTCCGCCATACTTTCATGCGCCGACTTGTGCAGGGGAACCCGGCAGGGCAGCGGCATCGATAGTCGACATCATCAGTTCCAGGTCAAAAGCTTCTTTGCGCACACGCTCATCGTAGTAGACAAGGGAGAATGCAATTGTCCCGACAGCGCCGACCAACGACTCGGCGACGAACGCAGCAACCAGTGATGCGATCTGCCATCCCAGCACTGCGGTCCTCATGCCCGCTTTCGCACTCATGTATGTCGCGATGAGAATGGGCGCCTGCAACAGAATCCGAACACCATAAGATAAAACGACAACCAGTAACCCTACGACAAAGATGCGACCCCAGTCACCTTTTGTCAGGTCCACGCTCCTCGACATTGCCGAAAACACCCCTTTGTTTTCCAAGACTTTTGCAGGTACGGACAGGGACAAAATGATCGCCAGCAGAATACCAGGGACTAGCAACGCAACCATCCCCATCCATACACCAATGATCACAATGATCGAGATGCCGATCACGCCAGGCAGATGCCCCTTCACTCTCACAAAAGCGTCCGTGACGCTTGCAGGACGATCCAAGTGAAGATCGGAAACCGCAACCACTGCCGCGGCCTGCGATGCAGCGGCCATCACCAACCCCACAAACGCAATTGCCGCCAACCAAAGAAGCGAAGCGAAGACATCTGGCGTACGGCCATATGGCCTTTGACTCATGAGCTGTAGAAACTGAACGCCAAGAACTACCAGGTGCGGCAACGCGAAGATGCCTACGAACAAGCCAAAGTGGCTGCGGTACAGCGAGAAGGTACGGTCCAGCAGTTCTCCCGTACTCAACGGCCTGAGTGCCGTGGTCATGACTCCTCCGGGCTTTTCGAACTTTGCCCGGGATGGTAGCACAGTGTGCGGCAAACCGCTGTGAAAACAAGGCCTTGGCGGTTACGAAGGTGGTGTCCCTGGGTTGATCTCGGCCGCCTTGCCTTCGTGATAGACGATCACCAGCGGCTTGCCACCATTGGGATAGTGCACCGTCTTTTGGTACGAGGTGTCCCCGCCATCGGGCACACCCATCCCGATGGCAAAATCCGCCTGCATTTCGTTCATGCCCGGCTTTACTTGATGCTGCTCGACCGCCTGCCACACGTCCGGCGGCCAGTGTTTGTAGAGGTCGTGCGGATCCTGAATGTAGAGCATCTCGTCGGAGTAGATTTTGTACTCGCCTTCGGCAGACTGGTATCCGATCGGCACCGCATAACTCTTCCCTTCCTTTTGAAACGTGGCAACAACTTGTTTGGGCTGTCCCGAGACTATATTGCTCGCCACAACCACGTCAGTGATCGCAAGCTTTTCAATGGGACCGAGCAGTCCGGCATCGTGACCGAAGTCCACATGTTTGCTCGCGGGCTGATAAGCAAAATAAGTGTAGCGGTATCCCTCTTTGACCCACACCGGCTGCTGCGTAAGCTGTTTCGCGCTTTTCAGATCGTAGGGATAGAGCTTCTTCGGATTCACGTAAAAATCGGCGTTGGAGTAGCCGATGGCATCGGCTCGTTTCTTGCGCTCAACTGCGAGCTGGTCTTCGTGGCGTTGATAGAAGATGTAGCCGGCGCGCACCGTGGCAAGCGCAAGGGCAGCTAACAGGGCTAACTGGATTCGTTTTCTGGTTTCGGCGGTCATGATTGCGAAGAAACGTTATGAGGTGAAACTGCACTTCAACCCCCGTTGTACACTGAATACAGGAGCAGCATCAATGCCAGTCACGGAACAGGATGTCATGAGCGCGCTGAAGAGTTGCTACGATCCGGAAATTCCGGTGAATATCGTGGACCTTGGCCTGATTTACGGCGTGAAATTCGATCCCGCGCCCGACGACAAACAAGATGTCAGCATCGAAATGACTCTGACCGCGCAGGGTTGTCCTGAGCACGTCAACATCAGCATGCAGGTCAAATCTCGCCTGGAACAGTTACCCGGAATTCGAAATGCAGCAGTCAACGTCGTGTGGACTCCGCCCTGGACTCCGGAGCGGCTGACCCCGGATGCGAAAAAGCAGCTCGGCATCGAGTAAGCCGGATCTCAGGCTTCGGACCTCGCGTTGCCGCCTCGTTATAACGAATCAATCTGAGGGCCGAGGTCAGAAGTCCGACGTCCCTATCCCCCGATCTCTTCCCAGATATCGAATGCGCCGCGTCCCGCAGCTTCGGTGATGCGCCGGCCGGCTTTCCCCGCCATTTCCATGACCTGCATACCGCGCTCGAAATATTCCGGCAGTGAGCGTCGAACGCGTTCGAACTTGTCCGGATACTCCGACGCCAGTACCGCCAAGCCGACTCCAGTGGCCAGCACTCCCGCAGGATACTTTTTCCTCATAAACAAGAATGCCGCCGCCCCAATCGAACTCATCACTACCGCTTTCTTCCAGCTATCCATACTGTTCTCCCAGAAAACAGCGCTTTCGGTAATTTTAACGCACCGAAACTCTGATGCAGATTAGATGCCAATTTCCTGCCCTGTGATGAGTGTGGACCTTGATTACACCGCCAACTTCTGCCCGGCTCGATCCTTTATACTGCCTCCTTCGCCGGAGGACTCATGCTTCGCTCGCAGGTTTCCGCAGTTAGATTCGTTCTTGCGTTCACTCTCACCAGCACATTCGTCCTCGCTCAATCCAAGCCACGTGCGCGCGATTTAGGCGTGCCTTTCGATGGCACACCCGGGCCCACCAATGCGATTACCGACGTTAAGGGTGTAGAGGTCGGGCACACCACTCTGATTTCGGGCGAGGGAAAGCTGGTAGTTGGTCACGGGCCTGTCCGCACCGGCGTGACGGCCATTCATCCCCGTGGCAAAGTTTCCAATGACGCGGCGTTTGCCGCCTGGTTCACGCTGAACGGAAATGGTGAGATGACTGGTACGACCTGGGTGGACGATTCCGGATTCCTCAATGGCCCTGTCATGATTACGAACACACACAGCGTAGGCGTTGTGCGAGATGCTGTGATCGCCTGGAAGGTGAAGCACGGATCGCCCGACATGGAAGGCTACTGGTGGTCATTACCGGTCGTGGCCGAAACCTGGGACGGGTACCTGAACGACATCAATGGATTCCACGTGAAGCCGGAAGATGCCTGGCACGCGCTCGACTCCGCCCATTCCGGCCCGGTCGAAGAAGGAAACGTCGGCGGCGGCACGGGAATGATCTGCAATGAATTCAAAGGCGGTATCGGCACCAGTTCTCGCGTCCTCGACGTCAAAGCCGGAGGATACACCGTCGGCGTGCTGGTGCAATGCAACTACGGCTCGCGCGAGCAACTGAGGGTCGCCGGCATCAACGTCGGACGCGAAATCCCCGAGCACACGGTTTGGCAAAAGGATGTAGGCTCCATCATCGTGGTCGTGGCCACTGACGCGCCCCTGATCCCGACGCAACTCAAGCGCATCGCGAAGAAAGTCTCGCTGGGGCTAGGCCGCGACGGCAGCTATTCAGGCGACGGTTCGGGAGACATCTTCATCGCGTTCTCGACGGCCAATCCTGGCGCAGTCGGCACGAAAGGCCTGCACCAACTCACCATGCTTCCCAACGATTCCCTTGACCCTATTTTTCTCGCCACGGTTCAAGCGACGGAAGAGGCGGTCGTGAACGCGATGGTCGCGGCGGAAACCATGACCGGCATCAACAATCACACTGTGATTGCATTGCCGCACGACCGCTTGCGCGAGGCCCTGCGAAAACATGACCGACTGGCGAAATGAAGCACACGACACGGACAGTCAGGGCTTGCCAAATGTACCGGTCGCCCCGTTCCGGTATTCGTGGGGATGAATATCTAGACGTTTGATCATCGATTGCAGAGTCGTGCGCTTGAGGCCCAGTCGCGAAGCCGCGCCATCGTTGCCCGACAGAACCCCGTTCGTTTCCTGCAAAACACGAAGAATGTGCTCCCGCTCCATCTCAGTCAGATTGTCCTCGGCTGTATACTCCGCCTCCGATAGCTCCGCAGGTGGAGCGGAAAGTATAGGTCCCTTACTCATAATCACCATGCGCTCGATCACATTCTCGAGTTCGCGCACGTTACCGGGCCAATTCCAGCTACGCAGAATGCGCATCGCGTCATCGGGGATGGCCTCAATGCGTCTCCCCATGCGGGCGGCGTGTTTCCGGACGAAATGCTGTACTAGCATCGGGATGTCGTCGCGGCGGTCACGCAGTGGCGGCATCTCGATGGGAAACACATTCAAGCGATAGAACAGATCCTCGCGAAACTTCTTATCGACAATGTCCTGGCGTAGATCACGATTGGTGGCGGAGATGATCCGCACATCGACATGCAGAGTTCTGATTCCACCCAGTCGCTCAAATTCGCGATCCTGCAACACCCGCAACAGTTTGGGCTGCAGTTCGGGAGGCATTTCTCCGATTTCATCCAGGAATAGCGTGCCTTTGTCCGCCAGTTCGATACGCCCGATTTTCAGGTTTACCGCACCAGTAAATGCTCCCTTTTCGTGTCCGAAAAGCTCACTCTCGAGCAAGCCGGAAGGAACCGCCGCGCAGTTGAGTTTGACAAACGTGTGATCGCACCTTCCGCTCAAGGCGTGAACCGACCGGGCGACCAACTCCTTTCCCGTCCCGGTTTCGCCCAGCAGCAACACTGTCGAGTCGGTTGGGGCGACAACCCGCGCCTTCGTTAGGACTTCGCGCAGCGCGGGACTCTGCCCAATGATCTCTTCGAATCCAAGTTCAGTCTGAATCTCACTTTCGAGGTACGACTTGGTATTGGCCAGTTTGTCTCTCGACTCTTGCAGCCGATCGGCCATTTCCCGCAAGCGCGCGACGTCCATGCAGGCCGCCGTAATACCGATGACGTTGTGTTGACCATCGAATAGCGGCTCGATCGTGATATCAAAAACATGGCTCGTGCCATTCTGCGGAATGGCGACTTCTTCCCGGGCTCCGACGCCCGAAGTAAGAACTCTTCTTTTGAGATTGTTTAGAGTTGCAGCCTTCTTGCACCCGATTATTTCGTCATCGCTCTTGCCCAGCACATTGTGCTGCCAGTGAAGCTGGGGATTGTAGATCCAGGTATAGCGGAGCTCGTCATCCTGGCTGAAAACCGTGATCGGAGAATCTTTCAATGCCACCCGGAAGCGTTCTTCGCTTTGCCGCAAGGCTTCCTGTGCTTTCTTTCGCTCCGTGATATCGCGGAGAATGCCTTGCAAGCGGCCGTCCGGAAGCCTCCTTCCACAAACTTCGCCGGTGAAGAATGAGCCGTCCTTGCGACGAAATCTCCATTCACTGGTTGTAACGGCGCCGGCGTCGTAGCGAGCAATCTCGGGGGAAAGACGTTGAAACTCCTCCGGAACAATAACGTCGCCGATCGACCGCTGCAGGATCTCCTCACGCGTGTAGCCAAGCATGTTGGACCCGGCAGAATTAACATCGACATATCGACCTGCACTGTCGGCGAGGAAGATTCCGTCGGATGCCTGTTCTACCAGCAATTGGAAGTGCTCGGCGCTCCTGCGCACGGCCGTTTCTGCCACCGTTCGAGCCTCCTCCAGTTTGACCTGCTCTGTCACATCCCGCTGAATTCCCCAGGTCCGGATCAGTTTGCCGTCCTCGACGATCCCAATCATGCTGTTCAGGAAGACCTTCGGGTTCCCTTGAACATCGGACTCGTATGACTGACGGTCCACCACGCGAAAACCGGAGCGAATGTACTGCCGGGTCAACTCGAGATTGCTGGGATCATTCGGATCGACAAACTCAGTCAAACGCCTGCCGACAAAATCCTGCACGGCATTCAAGCCGTACATCTTCACGATCGCGTCGTTACATTCCGCCATGTAAGAATCGTGAAGGATTCGCTGAACGAGCTCATCTTCCGGAAGATCAATCGGGATCGGTGCGTCCACATCCTGCCGGAAAATACCTTCTGAACTCCGGACCACGAAGTTCCGATAACTCTCCTCGCTTCGGCGTAGCGCGTCTTCCGTCCTCTTCCGTTCAGTAATATCAAACATGGTGGACTGAATGAGCGGTTCATCACTGCCCTGACCGATCAGCACGCTATTGAGCAAAACCCAAAGAGAAGTGCCATCCTTTCGACAAAGCTCCCATTCCCGATTGATGACAGCGCCGATCTGATGCAATTCCGCAACCAAGGACTCGCGCTGAGCGGGATCGCGATAACAGCTCTGGATTTGGCTCCCCCGACAGTCCTCCGCACAAGTATGCCCCAACATGCGCGCCCAGGCGTCGTTGCAGTCGAGCACCTGGCCGCCGGTGGTTAGGATCCCGACTCCCGCGATTGTCTTTTCGAACAGCATGCGGTAGCGGTCTTCCGATTTCCGCAGGTCATCCGCCGCAACCTCGCGGGCCGTCACGTCCTCGGCGAAGATCGCGATTCCACCAATCTGCCCCTTCTCGTACCACGGGTGCAGTGCCCATCGAATCCATTGCACTGTTCCGTCAGCGCGATCGAAGCGATCGTGCTCTTCCCGCAACACTTCCCCGGCCAGACATCGGCGGTGCGCTTCCTTCCAGCGTTCCGGGATTTCCGGAAATAGTTCATAGTGAGAAATACCGATGATCTCGCGGTCTCCCAAGCCGTAGTCCTCGCGCCAGCGGCGGCTGGCTTGAACGTAGCGCATCTCGCGATCGAGGACTGCCGCACCAGCCGGTGCATGCTCAATGAACAGCCGCATTCGCTGCTCACTTCGGCGCAGGGCGTCTTCGGCTTGCTTGCGTTCAGTCACATCGTGCGCAACGCCTCGCACCACTGGCGACACCACGCCCTCCGTACGAAGAGTGTTCCGGTATTCCCAGAGACGACGCCGGCCATCTTTGGCCATAACGCCGAGAAGTCCGCAATCCGACCTTTTCTCGCTTATCCTGTCGATGTATTGATCGAACTGTGCTCGGAATTCCGGCACAATTAACTCCCGCATAGGCATGCGCAGCAGTTCATCGACCTCGTACCCCAGCAGACGAGCGGGCGCCGGGTTGACTGACAGCAAGTTACCGCTCAAATCATGCGTACAGACCAGATCTTCACTGTGTTCCACAAGGTCGCGATATCGATCTTCACTCTCGCGTGAGGCAGCTTCGGCTTGCTTCTGCTCCGTGACATCCCTCAACACACACGCAACCCGATCGGCCCCACTGGGTCCCTCAATGGGGAAGTACGAAATAACCAGGTCCCGTTCTCCGCGGTTCGGATACCGGTAGCGCATTTCAAATTGCACGATGTTGCCCCGGAAACATTCATCCAGTTTGTCCTTAATCGTTGTTTCAAATACTCCCGGGTTCAATATCTCCGGGATGCGTCGCCCGATCAAGTCTTCGCGCTTCATCCCGCGATAGTTCAGAAAAGCCCGGTTTGCAATCAGATACCGGTAATTCCGGTCGACTACAACGATCATCTCTTCCAGGCCTTCTACGACCTTTTCGAATTCCTGAAGTCGATTGGCGCGCTCTTGGACAGACGCTGCCAGCCAGCTGATCGCGATTCCCACCACGGCAAATAGCGCCACCCCGACCCTCTCCGTCTCGTCGCTGACGATCAAGGAATTTAGCGTGCCGCTATAGAAGTGAACGGACGCCAATGCGGAAAGAAGGGTGGCCGTTACGCCGGCCCAGAAACCGGCCAGCAGAGAGACGATCAGGATCGTCGGGTAAAACAACAGGAAGGAATGGGGAAAACCTATCTCAACCTCTAGACCGCGTTGGGCCGCCACTGCAGCGCACACGGCAAGGAGGGCGGAAACATGCCGGTAAGACTGCGTTCGCAACCACCGGGCGGTCGACACAATAGGTCCCGTTCGATCGGCAGAACTCATAGCCAATCCTCACTTCAGGGGATTTCCCTTGGGCACAACTGTGGCGCTAACGCACGAGGAACGGGTTCGGCACTGCGCAACAGCCTGCGGCACGCTCTTCCGCATCGAGCACGCCGCCCTGTCATGGTTCGGCCATTTCTAGGGGGAAGTAGCGAACCAATGGAAGGTATGATCACCGCATATAGTGGGGCAGTCTGTGATTGAGATCACAACTCATGGAAATCTTCCCAAAATGGAACACGCCTCATCGGACCGCGGGCGTCGTGATGTTCATGCACAAAATAAAACGGGCGCAAGCCCTTTCGGGCTTGCCCCCTCATTTGTTCCGGAATCGTTACTGCTGTGCCGACGTCGCTAAATCATTCTTCAGGACGTTGACTTCGACGCGAGCATCGCGCGACTGCTTTCCTTCTGCTGTCGCCGCGGCGTTCCCCATGCTCATCGCGTAGATGCGGTATACCGGGATGCTTTGGGTGAGCACCAGATAGCGAACCACGGAATCCGCCATCCTCTGTGAACTGCGGGTCGCGGCTTGCCCCTGACCGGGAGCGAACCCTCGCACTTCAATGATGTATCCGCGCTGGTCTTTCAGGGGTGCGGCCATCTCGTCGAGAGCATCTTTCGCACTCTTGCTCAACACGGTCTGGCCGGGACGGAAACGGATCTCGGTCTGCGCCGAACCTTTGTATTGATCGAGACTGCCCACCATCTCCTCAGCCTTCGACACGCGGGTCGAAGCCACATTCGCCGCTGTTTGCGCGGTTTGCGCTTTGGTGGCCGCATCGCTGGCATGCTGATCCGCGAGACTGGACTTCTCCGACGCGAGCTGGATACCCTGCTGCGCGCGTGTATCCACATCCTTGATTTGACGGCTGGTTTCAGAAGTCAGTTGATCCAGCTCATTGATGCGATCCCGAATAGGTGTGACCTGGCGTTGCACATACTTCTTGTTCGCGAAAGGATGCGTGATCAGGTTCACAAGGTTGGGATCGTCGCCATCCCAGAAATCTTTAGGACGCGGAGATGCAAGCGGCTCCCGGTCACTGGCGCTCTGACTAACGCTGGCGCTGGCCGAACTTGAGGACGAACTGCTATTGGTTTGCTGCGCAAATGCCGCAAGCGCAGATAGGACGACGACTGCCAGAAATATGCGGTTTCTCATCTTGACTTACTCCTGCGTGGAGCTCGACTCTCCACTGCAGCCCGGATGGGCATCGTGGGTGCGTATAGATTGTGCTCCCAGATGGCCCGATCTGCAAGCCCATCGCGGGGTGTCGGGGATGGGCCTGAAAGAGAGGGTATCAAACGCGACCTAGGCCAGTTCCCGGGTAGTGATCCCGGTCACTGCCCGTCTTTTGTAACTCGCATAGGCTGGTGCGAAAGAACGGAGCAAAATATGTCCATCCCCATCCCCATCCTCGCCCTCGAAACCATTGAGGATTTTCTCTCCCAGAAGCGTATCGCCATGGTCGGAGTCTCCCGCAATCCCAAGGATTTCAGTGCGGCCCTTTTTGAAGAGCTGCGAAAACGGGGCTACGACATGGTTCCGGTGAATCCAAATGCCACTGAAGTATTGGGACAGACCAGTTTTGGCCGGGTGCAGGAAATTCACCCGCCGGTGGATGCCGCACTGTTAATGACAACCGCCAAAGTTACCGACCAAGTCGTGTCCGATTGCGCCGATGCCGGCATTCGTCGCATCTGGATGTACCGGGCAGGCGGCAAAGGAGCGGTCAGCGAGAAGGCGGTCGCATTCTGCCAGGAGCGCGGAATTCAGGTAGTCCCCGGCCAGTGCCCGTTCATGTTTCTCCCCGGCGCAGCAGGTGTACACAAGTTCCACGGATTTTTCCGCAAGATTACCGGCCGCTATCCCAAGCACCGGCACGCCGCCTGATTTCTTAGAAATGCAACTCCCGGGTGCCCCACTCTTCTCGCGCATTTTGCGAGAGGGTGGGGACTTTGACTTTCCAAGTAGCTAATCCTTCACCGCCCGATCCGTAATCTCCAGCCCCTTGTCGATGATCGCAAACGCCTCGCGCAGCTGCTTTTCGTTAATACAGAGTGGCGGATTCGTGTAGAACGAGTTCCACCGCACGAGGGTGTAGAGCCCCTGTTCGCGGAAGAACTTCCCGAGTGCGGCCATCTCTTCCGATGATCCATTAAACGGAGCCAGAGGCTGCTTCGTCTTCTGGCTTCGAACCAGCTCGAAGATGCCGAACAGCCCGATAGACCGCACCTCCCCAACCGAAGGATGCTTCGCCTGCAACTCGCCGCCCAGTTGCTTCATCACCGCGCCCATCTTCCGCGCGTTCTCGATGAGATGATCCTCTTCGTACACAGCAATCGTGGCCAGCGCCGCCGCGCATCCCATGGGATGCGAGTTATAAGTCAGGCCGCCGTAGAAAACCTTGTCCTGAAAATGCTGCGCGATGTGATGACGCATGCCCACCGCGCCCAGCGGAAGATAGCTCGCAGTAAGTCCCTTCGCCATGCAGATCAGGTCGGGCACGACTTTCCAGTGATCAATGGCGAACCATTCGCCCGTGCGCCCGAAACCCGCCATGACTTCGTCGGCGATCATCAGGATGCCGTACCTGTCGCAGAGCTTGCGCACCCCCTGCATGTAACCGTCCGGCGGAATGAGGATGCCGTTGGTGCCAACCACAGTTTCGAGAATGAAGGCCGCAATTGTCTGCGGGCCCTCCAACTGCATGGTCTCTTCGATCATAGCGAGCGAAGTCTCGGCCGATTCCCACCCCCGTTCGATGCCGTGATAGGGATCAAGCACGCGAACGACTCCCGGAATGCCAGGCTCTGCCGCCCAGCGCCGTGGATCGCCAGTAAGCGAGATGCTTCCCGCGGTCGCTCCGTGGTAGGAGCGATACCTCGCCATGATCTTGTGGCGTCCCGTGAAGAAGCGGGCGATCTTGATCGCGTTTTCGTTCGCTTCTGCGCCACCGTTGGTGAAGAAGAAGGTGTCGATGTCGCCGGGCGTAATCTCGGTGAGTTTGGCGCCAAGTCGAGCACGCGGCTCGGTCGCCATGAATGGATTGGCGTAGCACAGAGTGGCCGCCTGCTCGCTGATGGCCCGAATCACGCGCTCGTCGCCGTGCCCGATGTTGACCGACATCAACTGACTGTTGAAATCGATGAAACGCTTCCCCTCCGGCGTCCAGAAGTAGATCCCCTTCGCCTTGGCCACAGGAATCGGATCGACCTTCGATTGAGCCGACCACTCAAACAGAGTGTGCTTCTTGGTGAGATCAACGATCTCCTGGCCCGTCATAGATGTTTCGATAGCAGTAGTCATAGTGTCCTTAAGTCGCCACGGATCCTCACGGATTCCGCGGATAGACCTATATGCGATCTGTGTTGATCCGCGTTAATCCGTGGCCAGAAGTCCTAGAACTTTCTCGAGTGTTCCCTGGCCCAGCGCTCGACAACAACCTTCTTGTCGGTATAAAACTCGATCGCGTCGCGTCCCTGGCCATGGAGATCGCCAAAGAAACTGTTCTTCCATCCGCTGAACGGAAAGTACGCCATCGGCGCGGCCACGCCGATATTGATCCCGATGTTGCCTGCAGGCGCCTCATAGCGAAAGCGGCGCGCC
>QIAL01000392.1 GCA_003225535.1 Acidobacteriota bacterium
TCCGAATTTGATGAGCGGCACAAAGTGGTGATCGCGGGAGTGTTGAACAGCCCCTGGAAACAGAGTGTCCTCTCTGGTTTCGAGCTGGCCCCAATTTTCTCGTACCACAGTGGACATCCGTTCAACCTGCTGGCAGGAGGGGAGGTGAACGGCAACAATCACACCACTAACGAACGTCCCATCGGAGCGCCGCGCGACACGGGATTCGGCCCCAACTACGTCGACCTCGACATGCGTTTGAGTTGGCGGCATAAGCTAGGCGAGAAGGCGAGTCTGCAGCTTACCGCCGAAGGATTTAATCTCGCAAACCGGACAAATTTTGCCAGCGTCAACAATGAGGTTGGCCCTGTTTTCGGTTTTATTCCCGGCTTCACGACCTTCAACGTCAAGGGGATTCGACCGGGTGCTGCCCTGGCGGGCGGCGGGACGGCTACGCCCAGCACTCCCTTGGCTTTCACGTCGGCACTGCCCAAACGCCAAATCCAACTCGGCGTGCGCCTCTCTTTCTAAGTGGAAGGACTGAATGGCGTTCGTCGAGAATCAGGGAGCCAGGATCTATTGGGATGAACAAGGCCAGGGTGAGCCCGTTTTGCTCATCATGGGATTGGGGTATTCATCGGCAATGTGGTACCGCACGCGTCCCGCATTGGCAGCACGCTATCGGACGATTGCCCTCGATAACCGCGGCTCCGGGCTAAGTGATACGCCTCCGGGCCCCTATTCGATCCGGCTGATGGCATCGGACGCGGCGGTGGTGCTGGATGCCGCTGGCATTGAAGGCGCGCATGTGTTCGGAGTTTCGATGGGCGGAATGATCGCGCAAGAGTTTGCACTGCAATACCCGCAGCGAGTCTTGTCCCTGATTCTGGGCTGCACCGCTGCAGGCGGGCCCACCGCAGTGCGCGCCGAAGCGGAAGCTACCCGGATGCTGATGAACCGTGACAAGATGAGTCCCGAACAAGCTGCCGGAGCTGCTGTACCTTTTATCTACGATCAGACGACTCCGCGTGAATGGATTGAGGAGGACATCGCGATTCGCAGGCCGTGGTTTCCGAGCGCGGAAGGATACGCCGCGCAGTTGCAGGGAATTCTCGCCTGGGAGTCATACAGCCGCCTCGGCCAGATCATCGCGCCGACGCTGGTGATCCATGGCGAATCTGACCGGTTGGTGCCGCCGGCAAATGCGAACTTGATTGCAGAGAGAATCCCCGGCGCGAAACTGGTCATGATTCCGCGAGCCAGCCATCTCTTCCTCACGGATCAGCCAGAAGCTGCCCATCGCGCAATTTTCGATTTTCTGGCGGCTCAGAGCGCAGCGATACCGGCCAGTAAGCATCGAGAGCACGGCGAGGGACAACCTCTCGCCGATTCTTTGTCTCAGAGCTTCAGTGAACAGGAGAAAGGTCCATGTTGAAGGAGGTCGCCGACAGGACGCAGAACGCGTCCAGGAATGTGAAGGATCTTTTCAATCTCACTGGCCGGGTCGCCATCGTCACCGGAGGCTCCATCGGGTTGGGACGTCAAATCGCTGAAGGGTTGGCGGAAATGGGTGCCAACCTGGTGCTCTGCGCTCGCAAGAAAGAGCGCTGCCAGCATGCCGCGGAAGACTTGCAGCAACTGGGAGTTAAAACCCTCGCTTTAGGCTGTGACGTCAAGGACCCGGCGGACATTCAGCGGCTTGTGGATGCGGCCCTCTCACAATTCGGAAAGATCGACGTTCTGGTGAACAATGCGGGAATTTCCTGGGGCGCCCCTGTAGAAGAGATGCGCTTGGAAGATTGGAATAAAGTAATCGAGACGAACCTGACCGGGACCTTTCTATGCGCACAAGCCGTGGGCAAGGTCATGATCAAGCAAGGCCGCGGAAAGATCATCAATATTGCCTCGGTAGCTGGATTGGGTGGTGCTCCGCCCGCACTCCCAGCCATTGGATATCATGCCAGCAAGGGCGGGGTCATCAGCTTCACCAAAGACCTTGCCTGCAAGTGGGCAATGCACAACATCCAGGTAAATGCAATTGCTCCCGGCTGGTTTCCTACACACATGTCGAACCGGGTGCTGGAGCGCGACCGTGAATTTTTTCTCTCCCAGATTCCGCTGCGCCGTTTTGGCAGTGAACATGACCTGAAAGGAGCTGCCGTTTTGGTCGTGGATGGAGGTCAGTCCGCCTGGTAGTGACGACATCATGAATATCCCTCTCACTCCTGTTCGTTTCCTGCGTTATGCCGAGCAGCAGTTCCCGGGCACGACGGCAATTGTCTGTCGAGAGCAGACTTTTACTTACGCGCAATTTGCAGAACGGGCGCGCTGCCTGGCTGGTGTTCTACGCGAAGCAGGAGTGCAACCCGGCGACCGTGTCGCGTTTCTCAGCCTCAACTGCCATCGACTCCTCGAGGCGTATTACGGTGTCTTAGAGGCTGGTGCGGTACTGCTTCCACTGAATTTCCGGCTTGCTTCCCAGGAACTGGCCTACATTCTGAACGATTCCGAAGCAAAGGTACTTTTTCTGGAGAAAGAGTTCCTGGAGGTCGTGAATTCCTTTCGGGAAAGCGTCCCCAATATCCAGACATTCATCTTGCTCGATGCGCCGCCCCAGGCGCCCTGGCTTTCGCCGAAGAATTATGAAGATAGCTTGGCGGGCGCCAAACCACACGGCGCAGACATCATGGGAATCGACGAAGATTCCCTGGCCGAGCTCTTCTATACCAGCGGCACCAGCGCCAATCCCAAGGGAGTAATGCTGACCCACAGGAATATTTATCTCCATGCCCTGTCTGTGTCTCTCCGATTTAACACAAACACCGATAGCGTGGAGCTGCACACCATTCCGTTATTTCATGCCAATGGCTGGGGCGCGGCCCATTCCGTCACCTTTGCGGGCGGCCGTCATGTCATGATTTCGCGCTTCGTTCCCACTGAGGTCTTCCGTCTGATCGAGCAGGAGAGAGTGCACTCCCTGAGCCTTGTGCCCATCATGGCGCTTGCCTTGGTCAACTGTTCCGAGCGGCCAAAATACGATTTAAGCAGCCTGGAATGGATCTCGATTGGCGGGGCCGCATCCTCTCCAACTCTGGTGCGCGAGGTCGAGGAAAAATTAGGCTGCACCTGCTTCTCGGGTTATGGCCTGACCGAAACTGCTCCGGTGCTGTCCACTTCCCAGATTAAGCCAGGATTGCAACCGGACCAGGGCCAACGATTTGTGACACAGGCCATGACCGGATGCGCCATTCCCGGGGTTGAGCTTCGTGTCGTAGATTTCGATGACAAAGATGTGCCTCGCGATGGCAAGACCATGGGCGAAATCATCGCTCGCAGCGACGGCGTCATGGCGGGCTACTGGCGACAGCCCGAGGCCAGCGCCGAAGCCCTGCGCGGAGGATGGTTTCACACCGGGGACATGGCTACGATCAACGAGGACGGCTACATCCTTATTGTTGATCGGCGGAAAGACATCATCGTCAGTGGGGGAGAAAACATTTCCTCGCTCGAGGTGGAGAACGCCCTCGCGGCACATCCCAACGTCTACGAGGCCGCAGTTATCCCCGTCCCGGACGAAAAGTGGGGTGAAGTCCCCAAAGGATTGGTAGTGGTGAAACCGGGATGCCAATTGAGTGAATCGGAGTTGATTGAGTTCTGCCGTTCGCGTCTCGCGCATTTCAAGTGCCCCCGTTCCGTCGAGTTCGTGGAGGCTCTGCCAAAGACTGCAACTGGAAAAATCCTCAAGAAAAATCTGCGTAAGAAGTACTGGACTGCACAAATAAATGTCTCGCCCCAGTTTGCACAGCGCAAGTGAACTATGAATGGAACGCCCGGTTCATCCGCGGTCAGTTCTAGAACGGCATCTTTCCGACCAGAGTGAGCCTGCTATGAGCGATCTAGTTCAACTAACGAAAGATAAAGACGTCGCCATCATCTCCATCAACAATCCTCCGGTGAATGCCATCGGCCCTGCCGTATCCGAAGGTATTTCGCAAGCTATCAAGGAAATCACCCAAGACGAGAGTGTCAAAGCTGCGGTAATCATTGGAGCTGGTCGCACCTTCGTCGCCGGAGCGGATATCAAAGAGTTTGGCAGGATTACTTCGGGGAAGACGGCTCGCGGACCCGGCCTCCTGCCTCTGCTAAGACAGATCGAAGACTGTTCTAAGCCGGTGGTCATGGCCATTCACGGTACAGCGTTCGGTGGTGGCCTCGAACTGGCAATGTCTGGCCACTATCGGGTGGGGGCTCCGGGTGCGCAGGTCGGCCAGCCCGAAGTGAAGCTTGGCATCATTCCGGGCGCGGCCGGGACGCAGCGGTTGCCTCGGTTGGCGGGCGTGGCCAAGGCTGTCGAAATGTGCGCCCAGGGCAATCCAATTTCCGCGCAAGAGGCATTGGACTCCGGCATCCTCGATCAGCTCATCGAAGGCGACTTGTTGAGCGGCGCTGTCGCCTTCGCGCGCGCAGTTCTGGAAAAACCTGTACCTAAAACTCGTGAACGCAACCAGAGACTCGGTACGCTGGAGCAGAATGCGCCCATCTTTGCCGCTGCGCGTGAGGTTGCGCGTCAAAAGCAGCGTGGCATGATCGCCCCACTGGCGGCCATCGACGCGGTGGAAGCCGCCACCCGGCTGCCCTTTGATGAAGGTTGCGAAGTCGAGAAGAAACTGTTCAACGACTGCCTCTTCTCGGAGCAGTCCAAGGCGCTCATTCACGTCTTTTTTGGTGAGCGCGAAGTGGCCAAAATCCCGGACATACCAAAGGAAACTCCGATTATCCCAGTAAACTCAGTAGCGGTTGTGGGCGCGGGAACGATGGGAGGCGGAATCGCCATGGTGTTCGCCAACGCTGGCATCCCCGTTTTGCTCAAGGACGCCGACCCGCCAGCGCTCGATCGTGGAATGGAAGTTATTCGAAAGAATTACTCGAGTTCGGTCAAGCGCGGCCGGTTCACGCAGCAATTCGTGGATGAGCGCTTGCGACTGATCACGCCTGTACTTCGCTACGACGATTTTGACAGAGTGGACCTGGTGGTCGAGGCCGTGTTCGAGGGCATGCAACTTAAGAAAGAGATATTCGGCGAACTGGATCGCGTGTGTCGACCTGGCGCCATTCTCGCGAGTAATACATCAACCCTGAGCATCGATGAAATAGCCTCAGCTACAGCTCGGCCTGAAGCAGTAATTGGTACACATTTCTTCAGCCCCGCGAACGTGATGCGCCTGCTCGAAATTGTGCGCGGCAAGAACAGCAGCAAAGAGGTGATTGCAACCTGTATGCAGCTTTCCAGGAAACTCGGCAAGGTCGGGGTTCTGGTGGGCAACTGCCGCGGTTTTGTGGGGAATCGCATGTTCGGTCCCTACCGCCGCGAGGCCCAGTTTCTGGTCGAGGAAGGAGCAAGCATTGAAGCGGTGGACCAGGCGCTCTATGACTTCGGTATGGCTATGGGTCCGCTCGCTACAGGTGACCTCGCCGGCTTGGATGTAGGGTGGCGGATCCGCAAAGAGTTTCGGCATCTGGAAAAGGCAGGAACCCGGCAGCCATTTGCTGAAGACCGCCTGTGCGAAATGGGACGCTATGGTCAGAAAACCGGTGCGGGGTGGTACAAGTACGACGAGAGCCGTCACGCAATCTCCGATCCCGAGCTCGCCGACTCGCTGCGCAAATGGTCTGCCGAAGCCGGCATCCCACAGCGCAAGATCTCGCCGGAAGAGATCGTCGATCGCTGCATCCTGGCCCTTGTGAACGAGGGTGCACGCATCCTCGAGGAGGGCATCGCCCTGCGTGCCGGCGACATCGACATCATTTATCTCAACGGATACGGATTTCCCCCGTATCGCGGAGGACCGATGTGGTACGCCGACACTGTGGGACTGAATAAAGTCCGCGACCACATTTCGGAATTCCACCGACAGCACGGCGAACTCTGGGGGCCAGCTCCTCTGCTCAGGCAACTGGCCCAAGAGGGCAAGACCTTCGCCGAATACCATCGGAGCCAGAACATGACGGCCGCCTAAAAGTGAGCACCATCGACAAACATCGAGAAAAGGTTGCGTGACGCATGGGGCGCCTTCTTCTGATTCGGCATGCACAAGCATCCTTCCTCGATCAGAATTACGACAAACTCTCCGAAATCGGCGAAGCGCAGGCTCTCCGATTGGGGCAGTATTGGGTGCGAAAGAAGATGGTGTTTCAACACGTCTGCACGGGACCACGTGTCCGGCAAAAGGACACCGCGAGGATCGTGGCGACCGTCTATCGCGATGGCGGCGTCCCTTTCCCCGAACCGG
>QIAL01000153.1 GCA_003225535.1 Acidobacteriota bacterium
ATACTTTCTCTGCTAGCCGGTGAAGCCAGCAGAGGTGTAACATCAACAAACAACCTTCCACCAGCTTTAAACATGGGTGCATTAGTCGTTAACAGGAAAAAAGACAATCCCAATGGTTTCATGGGGTCGGTCATCATTTGTTGATGAGCGACAGAGACATAGACGTGATTTGCTTGATCATGCGCTTCAGGGATGGGGTATAACGTCGTGATTGGCCGACTCTGGACGATGTAAAATGTATCATCAACCAGACACCATTCGATATCCTGGGGACAACCGAAATGTTCTTCGATCTTTCTACCTATGCGCTCAAGCTGCAAAATCTGCTCATCCGTCAGCGCTTGCCTGTTCTGCCTCTCAGGCTCAATCTCCTGTTTTTTCGTACCGCCATCTTTTAAGGCATACATAGCCAGCTTCTTGGTGGCTATCTTCTTCTCGATAATCTTGCCGTTACGCACTTTATAGCTATCAGCATTTACCAGCCCGGAGACCAGGGCCTCACCAAGTCCGAAGCTGGCATCAATGGATAACACTTTCCTATGAGAAGTGACGGGATCGGCAGTAAACAAAATTCCTGCTGCCTGCGGGAAGACCATCTTCTGAACAACCACAGACAGGTAGACTTGACGGTGGTCGAAGCCGTTTTGCAGGCGGTACGTTACTGCCCGCTCGGTAAAGAGCGATGCCCAGCACTTGCTGATATGCTTGAGGATGGCTTCCTTTCCGATAATGTTCAAATACGTATCCTGCTGACCTGCAAAAGAGGCCGTTGGTAAATCCTCTGCAGTTGCGCTGGATCGTACTGCATAGGCATTGTTTTCTCCAAGCCTGGTGAGGAGGCGGGCGATCTCTTCATGAATGTCTTGAGGGATGGCTATCCTTTCGATGACCCTGCGCATCTCACCGCTAAGTTCACTGATTTTATCCCGGTCTTCCACCTTGAGAAGCGATAACTGATCAAGTAATTCGTTCACCGGCGACGTTTCCCCAATGATTCTTTTAAAGTCTTCAGTAGAAATGCAAAAGCCACCTGGTACGCGTATTCCTTCGATCCTGGATAGTTCCCCCAGGTTCGCGCCCTTCCCCCCAACAACCATGAGTTTTGTTTTGTCAATGTCCTGAAAACCAAGCACATAGGAACTCATATTTTTTACCTCCTGTGGCAATTCCTTCTTTGATAATTTTGATGACATCCTTCGGGCTAAAACTATTTACCGGGATATTGTACTGGTCTGGTACACGCCTGAGTATAGGGGAAAGGACGCAAAAAAAAATCGTCCAAAAAGGCAGTGTGCGAGTAGACAGGAGGTGATACAATTAAGATGAGGACAAACGGGTTCGTTTCCAGAATCGTTCAAGACGCGGCCTGGTCGGGCAACTTCACAAATTCATGCACGCCACGGAGCCGTAGGACACGTTTGATCAAAGGTGGAAGCGCCTGCTCTGCCGTTTTCACGTCGATGAAGACTGGCTCCTGGAAGACATAGTCCCGTTGGTGCCAGCGTAAGCTTCCCCGACCAGCAGCCTGGAGATTGCACAGCCAATCGACCTGCCGACCATAGGTCAACATGATCACAAAGCCATCCTCCATAGGGCAAGCCCCTACCGAACTCCCGCCGTTTGGGCAAGCGCCAGGCCCCCACCCCATTGCCGCCCCTCCCCTTGCCCCTACGCCTCCGGTCCACCATTCCAGATCCCGTTCGGATTTGTTTTGGGTGACATGCGACGGTGGGGGTTCGGTAGGGGCAAGGGGCCGGGGGAGGTGGTGCGGGGGCCTGGCGCTTGCCCTGACAGGAGCGCCCTTCGTGGCGACCTGGTTCACCGCGTCCGCTTTAGCGCCACCCCGTTCATATACATGTACGTGCCCCGCCAGCCCACTTCGATTGACGGTCGCTCTGCTCTCTCCTCCGATTCCCGGTCTGTGAATGACATGGCAGTAAACTGGACGCGATAAATCAGGTCGCTACACCCATTGAGGTCGCCCCCGCCACAACCATTCAGGTCGCCACACACCGGGTGGTCGCCAGGCCCTATCTATTCAGATTTGCCCTTTTCTGATAAACTGAGACCACGAGGTTCCAATAGGCCAGGCGATTTATTTTTTCTATCTTCTATTGGCACAAAAATTGCACACTGATTCGCAAAAAAAGTAACGCAGGAGGCGTCGGGTGGCACGCAAGAAACAGGGTAGAGCGTCGTATCAGGCAAAGACCGATTCGGCCAATCAGCAGATCCTGCCGATGGCATTAAACATTGATGAGCATCTGAGTATTTCCGCATTGGAGACGTGGCCGTGGGATGCCGCCTGCGCCATCCGGGGCGCGACCGATGCCCCGCAGTATAAAGATTTTATTTTGCCGCTGATCTTCTATAAGCGTCTCTCCGATGTCTTTGACGATGAATGCAGCCAATACTATCAAGACTACG
The DNA here is from genome assembly GCA_003225535.1 of Acidobacteriota bacterium. Classification (GTDB taxonomy): domain Bacteria; phylum Acidobacteriota; class Terriglobia; order Terriglobales; family Acidobacteriaceae; genus Sulfotelmatobacter. The sequence continues at coordinate 2,428 of QIAL01000153.1, forward strand.
GTGACGAAGAACTTGCGCGCACCATTATCGAGGAGGATCACCGCCAGGCGCTGGAAGAAGGCAGGGCTCCGATTGTGCGCTTCTTTATCCCTGTCCAATATCATTGGAGCAAGATACGCAACCATTCCAAAGACGAATTGGGCGAATTTGTGACCAATGCGATGCGTACCGTCGCTCTTTTGAATCCCTCCCTCAAAGGCGTGATCGATGTGAAGGATTACAATGAGCGCCAGAGCGGGCAGCGCACCCTCGACGACGATCCGCTCTACAAGCTGATCGAGATCATCAGCCGCCACCGCCTGGGCTTGCTCAACGCTGAACCTGACATTCTCGGACGGGCCTACGAGTACCTTTTGCGCAAATTCGCCGAAGGACAGGGGCAGAGCGCGGGCGAATTCTACACGCCCAAAGAGGTCGGCGACCTGATCGCTGAACTGCTCAATCCGCGTCCCAGCACGCGCATCTACGATCCCGCCTGTGGCTCCGGCGGCCTGCTGATCAAAGCCCGCCACCTGTTCGAGCAGCGCCATCCCGAAAGCCGCTCGCGCGCCCCGCAGCTCTCCGGCCAGGAGTGGAACCCCACCACCTACGCGATGGCGAAGATGAACATGTTCCTGCACGACTACGTCGGAGCCCAGATAGCCGTTGGCGACACGATGCGCAACCCCGTCTTTGCCGCAAAGGGGGCCGGGCTACATACATTCGATTACGTTACCGCCAATCCGATGTGGAACCAGGATGGCTTTGATGACACGTTCTACGATAAAGACGTCTGGAAGCGCTTCGAGCAGGGTACGCCGCCCACCAACTCGGCGGACTGGGGCTGGCTCCAACTCATCCACGCCTCCCTCAACGAAGCGGGCCGCGCCGCCATCGTGCTCGATACCGGAGCAGTCTCGCGCGGCTCCGGCAGCCAGAATAGCAACCGCGAGCGCGAAATCCGCAAAAAGTTCGTTGAGAACGATCTGATCGAATGCGTCATCCTGCTGCCCGAAAATCTCTTCTACAATACCAGCGCCCCGGGTATCATCATCCTGCTCAACAAAGCCAAACCCGCCGAGCGCAAAAATCAGATCCTGCTGATCAACGCCTCGCGCTACTTCGTGAAGCGCAAACCCAAAAACGAGCTCACCGCCGAAGGGATCGCCGCCGCTGCTGAGGTGTATCACAACTGGGAGACACGCGAGAAGCTGAGCAGAGCGATCTCGTTGGAAAAGGCACGAACAACGGACTACAATCTGAGCCCTTCGCAATTTGTGGATGTGGGTGATGCAGTGGTGCATCGTCCATTGAGAGAGATTTTAGCGGATTTAGAGGCGGCAAAAGAAGAGAGGGAGTTGGCAGACAGAGAGTTGGCTAAATTAGTCGCCAAGTTAGGTTTGTAGAAAGAGATGAGGTAATGCTGCAATCATTCAAAGATGAAGCGATCCAAGAGGAAGAGGAGCTTTCTGATATAAACGAAGCACAATCTTTCATCTTGCCCTCAAACTGGAAAATCTTAAAAATGGGAGATTTAGGCAGAAT
>QIAL01000154.1 GCA_003225535.1 Acidobacteriota bacterium
TATGCAGTCTAACCGGAAGATTGTGGCTGAAACCCTGTTGTCCGCTTCGATCCTGGAAGCAATTCCCGACGCTGTAGCCGCGGTAAACCAGCAAGGCGTCGTTATTCAGGTCAATTCCCAGACTGAGGCTCTGTTCGGCTATACGCGCGACGAGTTGATCGGCCAGAGTGTCGAGATGCTGGTGCCGGAGCGGCAGCGTGCCCAACACCATCTGCATCGCGAGAGTTTCTATTCGCGGCCGAAGATCCGAAGAATGGGATCGGGTCTGGATTTGTACGGCAGGCGCCGGGATGGTTCTGAATTCCCAGTAGAGATCAGCCTCAGCCCAGTGGCGACGGGGAACGGCGCGATGGTTCTTAGCGTCATCCGCGACATCAGTGATCGAAAGCGCATCGAGGAGGAATTGCGGCGGGCGAATGACGAACTGGAGCGGAGGAAGACTCGCGAGCTGCGCAATTCACAGAACCGGCTGGCGCTCATCGTCGATTCGTCGCAGGACGCAATTATCGGCAAGAATCTCGACGGCATTATTACGCAATGGAATAGAGGTGCGGAACAGGTTTACGGCTACACGGCTGCGGAGATTATCGGCAAAAATGTTTCAGTGCTTTGCCCTCCCGACCGACCGGATGAGATTCCCGGAGTTCTTGAGAAGATCCGCCAGGGCCAGCAGGTCGAATACTTCGAGTCGGTGCGAATGACCAAAGACGGCCGGAGATTGAATATGTCGATCTCGGTTTCTCCTATTTACGACCTCGAGGGACAAGTTGTCGGGGCGTCGGCAATCGGGCGCGATATCACGGCACAGAAAAGGATTGAGGATCAGCTGCGCCAGTCGCAGAAGATGGAGGCCGTGGGACGACTGGCGGGCGGAGTCGCGCACGATTTCAACAATCTGCTGGGGATCGTTACTGCTTGCACGGAATTGTTGCGGAGACGCGTGGATATCGAAAGCCTGGAGTATATCGACAACATTCGCGAGGCGGCGAACCGAGGGGCATCGCTGACGCGCCAGCTGCTGGCTTTCGGCCGGCGCCAGCCGGTGCAAGCCCAGATTCTGGATTTGAACGACCGGCTGAGGGAAGTCAGCAAGCTTCTAAAACCTCTCATGGGCGACGACGTTGAAATCGTACTGCCATCGCGCTCAACGGCTGCGGTAGTTGAGGCGGATGCGGGGCACCTCGATCAGATCGTGCTCAATCTTGCAGTGAACTCGCGCGATGCCATGCCGGGCGGGGGAAAGTTTATTATTGAAACCGGAGTGTACGATCTCGACGAAGCTTTTGCGCGCGAGCACTCGATGGCTCCCGGGCGCTACGTCATGCTGGCGGTCAGTGACAACGGCACCGGCATGGATGAGGCCACACGATCCCGAATCTTCGAGCCGTTCTTCACTACGAAAGAGAGCGGCAAGGGAAGTGGACTGGGACTGGCGACTGTTTACGGCATCGTCAAGCAAAGCCGTGGGCACATATGGGTCTATAGCGAGCTTTCCCATGGCACAACGTTCAAGATTTACTTGCCGAGCGCGGAACACAAGTTGGGATCAGGCACCGAGGTGCAGGCCGAAGCCTTGCCCGTCAGGCGCGAGGGAGTGACCCTTCTGCTGGCGGAAGACGATGCCATCATGCGGAAGCTGACGCGCAAGATGCTCGAAGAGCACGGCTGCAAGGTGCTCGAAGCGGTCGATGGTGAGGCCGCACTGAAAGTGATCTCCCAGAATTCGACGCGGATCGATTTGATCCTGACCGACGTTGTGATGAAAGGGATGAACGGACCCGAACTCGTGCTGCGGCTGATGGACTCCCATCCGGAAATGAAAGTCGTCTACATGTCGGGTTACACAGGGGAACTCGTGGCGCACCAGGGATTGCAAAGTGGCATTCCTCTTCTGGAGAAGCCATTCACAAGGGCCCGCGGTGGTGTGGCTAGTAGAAATAGGGAGATTATTAAACGTTCTCTCTGAAGCGGCGAAGAGTTATCGATAGGCCTGCTTTGTACTTCGTGGTTAGAGTTCGCGGGCAGGAGTGCCCGCGCCACACAAGCCACACAAGGCGGGGGCGATCCAGAGCCAGGGGTAGTCCTCTGGTTTACTGACCAGACCTTTCCTGACTGGGTTTTGACGGATGTATTCTACCGTCTCGCTTAGGCTCTCATTTCCGCGCAAGACGTGGTCGAAGGATTCGTCCTGCCATACGGAGCCACTTCGGCCTAGCAGGATGTTAATGCTTCTGGCCGACGTGCCTTTGATGGCGCGGAGAATCTCGGGGAGCGCGAAGGTCCAGCCTTCAGCATCGCGCCGCGCTGTGAACAGAAGATGAGCATGATCGGGCATGATTACTGCAGCGTGAAGCGTGATTGTGACGGTGTCGTCGTGCAGGCAATGTTGCAGTACGACAGTTCTCGCTTCTGATGAGAGCTTCAGAGGCTTGCGGGTGCGGAATGTGACGAATAGTGGGCGATCGTCTTTTTGGTAGTGCGGCAGGTAGCGGCGATACTGGTAGCGGCGGAAGGTTGCGGCGGGCATGGCAACCTTCATCGTACGATTGACTCGTTGAGGTTCGTCGATCGGAGAAGACTTTTTTGAACCGGGGTTTCAAATTGGGAACAGGGTCTTGCTTGTGGTTAGAGTTCGCGGGCAGGAGTGCCCGCGCCACACGACCCACCTGCACCACACAACCCACCTGCGTCACACAACCTGCTTCTATTTGATCGTTACTGTCAGCAATTGCGCGCCGCTGACTACGTAGTCCAGCGAGGGGGTTGCGGTCTCGTCGACGTTCGATTCGGCGCTGACGATCATCTCCTGGTTGCCGCGCATGCCGTCCATTACGTTCATGACTCAGCAGCGAGACGTAGAGGCGGTTGTTGGCGTGCTCTTTGTTCAGCAGGGCGATGGTCGAAGCCAGGTCCAGCTTGCGGCCGAATGCGGGGCTCGTGCGGTTCACGCGATCGAGTGTTTCGCCGTCGCTCCCGAGAATGCGCAGATTGCCTTTGCTGGCCGAGGTTGGAATCTTCACCGCAATCTGGCGGACAACGCGTTCGCCGCGATACGGAGCCAGCACGGTTTCCACGATGATCTGGTCGCCGGGACGCGCCTCGGTCACATCGGTGCGGGCGCTTTCCAGACGCGCCCAGCGGCGTTCACGGACGAGGTCGAAATCGAGCTTCACGCTGTTCACTGCGGGAGCGTTGTAGGGGTTGTCGTAGATGCGTCCGAAACGCTCTCCTAGAGATAGGGCGGCTGCCATGGCAGCGGGCTGGCCGTTTTCGCCGGGTGTGAACATGTTCCGCAAACCGACTTCCGGAAAGCCTTTCACGTTGATGCTGGCGTTCAACCGGTACGTAATCTCTTCGCCGTATTCATTCACGCCATGCAGGGCGTTGAACACCGTCGCCATGATAGCTACTGGGCTGAGGCGGGGATTGTTGAGAACTTCGTAATGAAATTCTTTCGTGTTGCCGCCGCCGTGAATGGTCAGCGTCACCGGAATCATTTCGGGCTGCTTGCCAAGGACACCGAGAATTCCAGTGTGACGGTCCTGCACAAAGACTCCGGCGCGTTCGGTCGTGTTGACTATCTTGAAGGCGTTCAGCGGAGAGGGCAGCGTGGCCAGCACCTGCGCCTTGTTCATCGGTAGATCGACGGAGCCGAATTGCAGCAGCGGATGTCCGCAGGCCAGCAGGCGCTGAGGATCGATGTAAGTGACCGTGCAGGTGGCGGCGATATCCATGTCGCCGCGCACAAGCACCGCGCTGACGGCGGAACCGGCCTCGAGTGGCTCGGGCTGTTTCTCTTCACTGACGGAACCGGCGCCCATGACCGGCACGATTCCGGCCGAAGCGAATTGCGGGGCGAATTGCCGGACCGCTTCTTCCGAAAATCCGCTGAATACCAGCGGAGTTTCGATCGGCTTCAGGTAGTTGGCGAAATTCTGCACGGGGTCTGAAAAAGAAGTTGCGTCGCCGGGTGCGGCAGTCTTCCCCGCAGTTGTGACAACTGGTTTTACCGCAGAAGCTTCTTCCGCCGGAGATTTATCCAGCGCATTGATCTCGAGCATGTCCGCGATCGGGGTGACACCAGCGATGGGTTCTTTTGAGAATTCGCCGATACGAAATGCGAGCGCGCCCGCCAGCTTGCCATCAATATAAACAGGGCTGCCGCTCATGCCGGCGACCACACCGGTGTACTCAACCTTCGGTCCATGCAAGCGGATCAGGATAATGTTGCCCCTGGGGCCGTTCACGTTGCGCAGAACTCCCAGGACCTCGAAGTCCATCGGTTCCGGCTTCACGCCCTGAAAAACCGTGTAAGCCACTCCCTGCATTCCGGCATGGATCTGATCCACGGGAATGGTGGGTTGAGCGGTTTGAGCGGTGAGGATTGTGGGTAGGGACAGGCCAAGCGCGAAAAGCGTGAAAACGAACTTCCTCATTTTGAAGCCCCGACGCGGACCCGTGATGGGCCCTGATAAGCTTAGATCCAGACCAACTGTGACACGTTGCACCGACTAGGGGACTGTCTGGGACCGGGCAAAAACATCCCAATTGCGAATCTGTGCGTCTATACTAGCACAGGGGCTTTGGTGGGTTCATCATGTTTAATTATCGTAAATTGAAGATTTCTGAATGTTTTAACACCTTTGGGTTGTGGGCTCTAGTGGGATGTCTGGCGTTGACAGTTGGGAGCGTCCCAGCGCTGTCGCAAAGTCAGTCTCCCGCAGCCCAGACCCCTTCGCCGTCGCCGGATAACGGCAAGCCCAAACAAGATTCCCCTGCCGAAGCCGGGGGGCCAACCGACAACGTGGGGCCCTACGCGATCCCGAAGAAGAAGATAGAAGAGGCACCGCCTCCGCCTCCTCCGGTGACCCCGAAGAAGGTCGAAGACCTTCCGGACTACTCCCTCAAGGTGAATGTTCCGCTGGTGAACGTTGACGTACTGGTAACCACCAAGGACGGCGGGCAATTCATCCCCGGGCTGAAGAAAGACAATTTCCGGGTCATGGAAGATGGGGTTCAGCAGCAGATCAAGAATTTCAACGTCTCGCAGGCGCCGATTACGGCGGTGTTGCTGGTGGAGTTCGCGTCAACGAACTACGTCTTTATGACGCAGGCGCTCCAAGCTTCTTATGCGTTTGCGAATACCCTGAAGAAAGATGATTGGGTGGCGGTAGCCTATTACGACATGCAGCCGCACATCCTGGTGGACTTCACACAGGACAAAAAGGCGGTTTACGGAGCGCTGAATCAGTTGCGCATTCCGGGATTTGCGGAGACCAACCTGTTCGATGCCCTCTACGATACGCTGGACCGGCTCGACCGCGTGGAAGGCAAGAAGTACGTCGTCCTGGTGACGACCGGGATCGACACGTTCAGCAAACTCACGCTCGACAAGATCATGAAGAAGATCAAGGACACCAAGGACGTGACGATTTTCCCCATCAGCGTGGGATTCATCGTGCGCGAGTATTGCGACACCCATCCGGGCTATTGTCGTAACGCGCATGGCATGGGAATTCCCGTTGGTCACATGGACTACCTGCAGGGCGACAATGAAATGCGGACCTTTGCGGCAATGACCGGAGGCCGAGCCTACTTCCCGCGCTTTGAAGGCGAGCTGCCGGAATTGTTCGGAGACATCTCGAACGACATCCGCAACCAGTACACGATTTCGTATTCGCCAACCAATACGAAGCTGGACGGAACCTACCGCAAGGTGAAGGTGGAAGTGGTCGCTCCTGATGGCGGTCAGTTGAAGGTCAAGGACCAGAAGGGCAAGGATCACAAGCTCGACGTGGTGGCGCGCGAAGGATATACGGCGAAACACACTGTGGAATAAGGTCCGTGGTGCTGATTAGGAAGACTCGGCGTTATGGCGGCAGCGCCACGCAATCCTGATCGTGCTTCAATGCACGTGGAACAATCGGTCGAGCAGAAAAAACAGCGCGGCGCCGACGAAGACGAGCAGAGCCATTTTCATAGCCGGCTCCTTGTTCACTTCCGGAACCAGATCCGAAGCGGCGACGTAGATTGTCACACCCGCAGCTAGCGGTAGCCCAGCGCCGACGTGATGACGGAAGATCGCCATCGTCAACACTCCAGCCAGAGTCGATCCCCCCAAGACAATCGATGCGCCCCAAGCCGTGCCGCGACTGCGTCCGCTGGCGAGCATGACGGAACTTACGGTAAATCCCTCAGGGATTTTGTGCAGGAAGATGGCGAGGAAAATCAGCCAGCCGAGCACGTTCGAAACCAGAAATCCGGACGCGATCGCGATGCCGTCGAAAAATGTATGAATGATGAGCCCCAGCAGGACGGAGTAGCTTTTGTGCGAGTGAACGAACTCGTCGTGATGTGTCTCCTCGCCGAAGTGAAAGTGCGGTGTAACCGTATGCTCGAAGAAGTGGATGATCAGATAGCCAAGCAGAACAAGT
>QIAL01000241.1:0-30654 GCA_003225535.1 Acidobacteriota bacterium
CCGCAGATATCCCGGCATCGTCGGTTTCTTCTCCAGGATTCTTTGCGCCCAGATGCGGGCTTCCGCATTCCGTCCTTGCGACGCTAAGTACAACGCGTAGTGGTAATACGTCTCCGAAAGAGTCGAAATCCGCGTCGCCTCGCGAAACATGGCATCGGCCTTATCGGTCTGGCCGGTCTTCGCATATGCCCAGGCGAGCAAACCCTTGGCCCGATGAAAGTCGTACCCCGGATCGGAGTTCACTGCCCTCTCCAAATCAGGGACTGCAGCCGCGAAGTCTCCCAACTCGATTTCAGCAATCCCGCGCCTGTAGAACGGATCCGCATGATCGGTCCGCGACGAGATAGCCCGGTCATAACTTGCGCGGGCTCGGACAAAATTTCCGTCATCCAGATACAGCAACCCGAGTTCTTCGTAGTTTCCTGCCGACGGATTGTCGAGGATCGTCCTCTCCAGTTCCTGTATCCTTCGTCGCCTGGGAAACACCTGAAACGAACTCCGCAGCAGCCCCGCGTCCGGAATCACTTCCACTGCGATATAAATCAGCGCTCCCACCCAATGAAATAGAATCACCCAGATCCAAAAGAAATTCGGCCGCCGCCGGATGAAGTGGATAATGGCCACGATCCGAAGCGCGATCGCCCACCACGAAAGCGCGAAAAACAGGAATGATCCCATTGGTGAAAACGCACTATAGCGTGCAAGAGGAGACAGGTTTCAGAGCTGGCGTGGGTTTCCGAATTCAGCGATTCGCGTCTCGGAGGCACGCCTGAAACGGACCACAATTTCTACTTCTTCGCCACCGGCGCCGCGGTCGCTGGAGCCGCCGGAACTCCCGTCAAGCTCTGTTTCACCACTGCCGGCAGCTTATCCGCATTCGCACATAACAGGCTCACCTGCCACATCTGCGTCGTCGAAAGCGTTTTCTCAAACCCAGGCATTCCCGTCATGCGAATTCCTCCCGAAACCTTCCAATACGTTTCTCCCGGAGGATCATCGGTCACGCCTTTTCCATCCATCAGCTTCGGCGGATCCGGAAACATCCCACGAGCGATCGCCGACTGTTGTTGCCCCGGCAGTCCATGGCACACCGCGCAATGCTCCTTGTAGACTTGCGCGCCTGCCGTATACGCAGCATCATCGGCCGCAATCGGCACTGTCTTCTGCAGCTCTTTGTCGAGTCGCGCGTGCAGAGCCATCCGCGCAAACGTCTTCTCAAATGGCATCGGCGGCGCCGACGTTGCCACGGGTGCGATCCCCCGTGAGAAATACAGGTACACAACAGCAGGAAGTAATAACACCCCGACAATCAACCCGAAAAGGAACTTTCCCATCAACGATCTCCTGTGGAATGCGGTTGAGCACTGATACTACCTCAAAGCCCGCGCGGTCGCGAAGTCGGAGCAATCCCAGCCGTTTGCCCAGGAAAGCTGCCATTGTGCTTTCAATCACGTTCCCACCGGAAGCATTCGCGTAAACTCTGTTAAGCATCCGCAAAGGGGCGCAACCATGTCCGATCAGCAGACGGAACTGTTGAAGTCTTTCCGGGCATTCATCCAGGCAGCAGAAGAAGGCGCCGCCATTCCGCCCGTCGCCGAGCACGATCTGAAGGCTCTGCACGAATTGTGCGTGGACAGAGCCAAGCGCTATTGCGGCAAGGATGGAGTGATCAGCATCGAGTTGACCGCCCGGGCCTGCAGTCCGGCGGCGAACTTGCCGGCCGTTTGGTTGCGCCATACCCAACTTCGCTCTCTCTACCGGCAGGGCTTGCTCGCAGAATGGCAGCACGGGACCATCCTCGACGATGCGGTCTTCCGTGTCGCCTCTGCCATTTCCATGAATGGGACCTACCTCGATTCCGTCGCTTTCCTTGAGCGACTTCGCGGCCTCGCCGTAGTCTGACCCTCCCGCCAATTTACCCTGATGGGTTTCTCGCGCCGAAGATGTGTCCGCTCTCGACCAACCTTTTACAATCCTCGGACTCGCTCATGACAAGCCCGCGCCGGGCCGGACTTACTCTTCCGACACCGTGACCCGAATCCCTGCTGAAATCGCGGAATTCAACTCAAGCATTTGGAGTGTGGAACCATGAGCAACGAAGTAACGCTCTCAACCGCAGAGGCAAACCGATCTTCAACGGACACGGCGTCCGACCGCCGTTCCAATCGCCGCTCGTTTCTGAAAAACACCATGATTGCAGGAGCCGCAACCACGGCCGGTGCCGCTCTGCTGACCAAGGGCGTGCCCGCCTTCGCTCAAGACAAGAGTGGGTCGCTCAGTAAAGGCGATGCCGCGATCCTTCGATTCGTAGCCGCAGCGGAGATCATCGAGAGCGACATCTGGCTGCAATACAACGAACTTGCAGGCGTACAGGACGGCGAAGTCTCAAAGTTAGCCAGCAAGCTGATTCCCGGATATCCGTCCCAGATCACGGGAGGAAACACCGCCTACACCAATGCCATCCTTCAACTTGACGGAGACATGAACCAGTACATCTCCGATAACACTGAAGATGAATTGAGCCACGAGGTTTTTCTGAACGCCTACCTCGCTTCCAAAGGCTCGGACACGGTCAATCTTGATGCCTTCCGTACTCTGCCTTCGAGTCAGGCCACAGGATCGAACAAGACTTTCGGACGCCTCACCAATCTCACACAGCTCACCGTTCACACCGATTTCTGGACCCGCTACCGCAGTCGCAGAGGCAACCCCGATCTCGGCGACAAATTCCGCAACGCCATTCCAACTCTTGCCGTCGGCCAGCACACTGCCATTCCCCGAACTGACGCCGACACAGCCAACGCTAATTTCATCCAGGCAGTCGGATACACCGCAGGATTCCATTTCCCCTGGATCGAGCAGGGAGGGTCGAGCCTGTACCCGATGCTTGCCCAGCGCGCCAGAAACGTGGAAGTTCTCCGCATCCTGCTGAGCATTGGTGGAACCGAAATCTGTCACTTTCAGACCTGGCAGGACAAGGCAGGCAACATTCTGCCCCTACCAAATGTGATTGATCCTGTCACCGGCGTCTCGGTCACGTTCCCCGATCTCAACTCTCCGCCCTTCGGTGGCGAGAATTTCCAGACCAACTTGATCATGCCGGAGCCGACAACGTTCCTCAGCCGCCAGTTTCCACCGTGCTCGATCATTCGTCCGACAGAAACCGCTGGCGCCGCCATGGGTGCAGTAAACGCCCTAACCGCAGACGGCCTCTTCATCGGCCAATCGACCCAGTTCACGCAACTGCTCCAGGATCTGGCCGCAGACGCCGACGCAGCCCGTCGCTAATCGCATGTGTAGGGGCGGACGCCTTCGTCCGCCCCGCGACCCTGAGCGTAGCGAGGGGAGTGTGCGACTGCCGCGGGGTCTCAAAAGCCAGCTGCCAGAATGTTTTTACTGAAAAGCTAACGAGGAGAATCCATGTTTGAAGGCCTATTTCAACCATTGCACCTATTAGTCATCGCTGGTATAGCCTTATTGATCTTCGGCCCCAGGAAACTCCCCGAACTAGGTAAGGGCCTCGGCGAAAGCATCCGCGGCTTCAAGTCCGCCATGGCGGCAAAAGATGAAACCCTAAGCCCGAAGCCGCAACCCAACGACGAACGGCCAAACATGAACGAGCAGCGACGGGGGACGATGTACTGAGCAAGGGGTGCGGAATACTAACAACGGTCTCTCTGCTAAACTCGCCAGTCATGCTGACGCATCTCGAATGCACCCGCTGCGGCGAGCACTATCCCGCCGAACGTCCGCAAACCGTCTGTCCCAAAGACGGCGGGATTCTATATGCGCGCTACGATCTTGCCGCGATCAAGCGCTCGTTCTCGTCCGCCCGGCTGGCCCTCCGCGCCCCCACGATGTGGCGCTATGACGCCGTTCTCCCCGAGGCTAATCCCGTTTCTCTCGGCGAAGGGTTCACTCCAATGCTCCCCAGCCGCGAATATCCCAACGTCTACATCAAGGACGAAGGCCTCAACCCCACAGGTTCGTTCAAAGCCCGCGGCCTCTCCGCGGCCGTTACCATGGCCCGCCACTTTGGCTTGAAGAAACTCGCGGTGCCATCCGCCGGCAACGCAGCTGGTGCCCTCGCAGCATACTCTGCCGCAGCTGGACTCGAAGCTCACATCTTTATGCCAAAGGATGTCCCTGCCGCCAATCGCATCGAATGCGACTACTACGGTGCGCAGGTCACGCTGGTCGACGGCCTGATCAGCGATTGCGCCAAGAAAGTGGCTGAGTTGAAAGATTCCGACTCCTGGAAAAAAGACGGATGGTTCGACGTCAGCACCACCAAGGAGCCCTACCGCGTCGAAGGCAAAAAGACCATGGGATACGAAGTCGCAGAGCAACTCGGCTGGCGCATGCCACAAGGCATCATTTATCCGACGGGGGGAGGAGTTGGCCTGCTCGGAATGTGGAAAGCCTTCGAAGAAATGGAAGCCTTAGGATGGATCGGCTCCGAACGGCCCAGGATGGTCGTCGTCCAATCAGCAGGATGTGCTCCAGTTGTTAAAGCTTGGGATGAAGGGAAGCAATCCGTCGAAATGTGGACCAATGCCGCTACCCTCGCCTCCGGCCTGCGCGTGCCCAAGCCGTATGGCGACTATCTGATCCTAGACATACTGAGAAAGAGCAAAGGCACCGCTGTGAGTGCAACGGATGAAGAAATCCTGGAAGCCACGCGCCACTGGTCAAAAGCAGAAGGAATCTTCGCCGCCCCCGAAGGCGCTGCCTGCCTAGTCGCCTACCGCAAACTGCGTGCCAATGGATTCTTCAAGCCGGAAGATGCGGTGATCCTCTTTAATACCGGGAATGGTCTGAAGTATCTCGACGTGCTGGATGCCGGTGTGGCCGCTGGCGCTTCGCCCGCGAAGCCCGTAGCGCAAGCCAAGTCCGGAACCCGCCAAATTGCCGGCATCATCGGCCCCTACTAAACGTTCCCTCTGTGCTCCTCCGTGTCCTCTGTGGTGAAATAGTCTTTCACCATGACCACGCGCCTCTACTACCACGACTCCTTCCTCTACGACTTCGAAGCCGATGTCCGAGAAGTCCAAGAAGGTCCTAAGCCCGCCCTGTTCCTCGACCGCACCGCCTTCTATCCCACGAGCGGCGGACAAGTCTTCGACACCGGCGTGATCTCAACCGAAAACGAAAAACTCAAAGTCACCGAAGTTGTCGACAGCGAAGACGGCCGCGTCGTCCACTACCTCGAAGCCCCGCCAAAGTCCCTTCAGCCGGGAAGCAAAATCCGCGGCCAGATCGACGCAACGCGGCGCCGCGACCACATGCAACAGCACACCGGACAGCACGTCCTCTCCGCCGCCTTCGTCCGCCTCTTCAACATCCCTACAGTCTCCTTCCACATGGCAGACGACTACTGCTCCATCGACCTCGACACGCCAACGCTTACCCAAGATCAAATCGAAGCCGCCGAACGTCTCGCTAACGAAATCATCCTCGAGAACCGAACGGTCGATATCCGCTTCGTCACTCGCGAAGAAGCAGGGAAGTTAGGCCTCCGAAAACTGCCGCCCGCCGACCGTGACGAACTACGGTTGATCGATATCCACGACTTCGACCTGAGCGCCTGCGGCGGCACACACGTCAACCAGACCGGACAGATCGGCTGCGTTCTCTTACGCAAGACTGAAAAAGTCCGGCAGGGATGGCGTGTAGAATTCATCGCCGGACAGCGTGCCGTAGCCACTGCCCGCCGCGACTTCACCACTCTCAGCGACGCCGCTGCGCTTTTCTCCACCCGCATCTACGATGTCCCGCAACAAGCCCGCAAATCACTCGACGAAATCCGCTCCCTCCGCAAACAGAGCGAGCAAGCCCAGGAAGAACTCGCCGAAGCCCAGGCGGCCGCGCTTCTCGCTGAAACTCCCGAGACCAGCGGCCGCAAACTCGTAATCCGCACTTTCACGGACCGCGACATGAATTCGATGAAGTTGCTTGCCCAGAGGTTAACTCGCAAGGCGCCGAACGTAATCGCTCTCCTCGCGACTACATCGCCGCAACCATCCCTCGTCTTCGCCCAATCCGCCGGACAGCCCGACGACATGGGCGCATTGATAAAACAAACGCTGTCGAAACTGGGTGGCCGGGGCGGCGGCAGCAAAGACCTGGCGCAGGGCGGCGTCCCCAATGCCGCCGGAATCGAGTCCGCCATTCAGGATGCCGCCGCATCCCTTCACGCCTGACCATCCTGCCCTTTCATTCAATCTTCAGGTGCGGCTGATCTAATGCACTCCGTTGTGTAAACGATCCTGAATGAGGGCGGCAGCCCCGCAACAAAGCCGCCCTCGTTCTCGGAGAATGCCATGCGGACTTCGACCCTTCTACTCTTCGTTACTGTTTCTCTCGGGATGGCTTTCGCTCAAGAACAGGAAAAGAAGATCGGGCGCGCCGACCTGCCTCCAGCCGTCGAAAAGACAGTCGCGACCGAGAGCCAGGGAGCTACCGTCAGAGGCTTCTCCGAGGAGAAAGAGAACGGCCAGATCTTCTACGAAGCTGAAATGATGGTCAGCGGCCACAGCAAAGACGTCCTGATCGACGAGAACGGAGCCATCGTCGAAGTCGAAGAGCAAGTCGCCTTTGATTCACTTCCGGCCGATGTGAAAAGCGGACTCCAGCAGAAATCTGCGTCGGGAAAGATCCTGAAAGTCGAGAGCCTTACCAAGCACGGCAAACTAGCGGCCTATGAGGCCAAAGTCGAGGCCAACGGAAAGAAGAAAGATATTCAGGTTGGACCCGACGGTAAGGCCTTAGACCACGAGGAATGATTCTCGCTCGGCTGTGCCCTCCCCCAAATCGAATGGCCGAGCAGGGATCCGCCACCACAGTCACCGCGGCGGCGGCCACTAATCCAGTCCTTCCTCACGCCGGTCCAGTCCACGTGCCTTCACACCCGAGTGTGATTCGGGTCACAGCACTATCCAGCGGCAGCGCTATTCTTTACCGTAAGTCACTCTTAATTTAAAGGAGGTTCCTGTGTACAAATTGGCACTGGTTCTTCCGGCCTTTTTGCTCGTCGCCGCCCCTGTTCTGACACCGCAACAGTCTTCCCCCAACGCAACGGGACAGAATTCGGGTTACTCCGCGATTCCCGTCGAAGCAGCCAAACAGCAGAATCCAGTGAAGCCGTCGCCCGAGTCCACCGCCCGCGCCAAAAAATGGTGGGCCATGGACTGCGAAATGTGCCACAACAAGGCTGGTGACGGCAAAGGCGAGACCGCCAAGGAAATGAAGCTCCCGATGATGGATTTCACCAACCCCGACACACTGAAAGACCGTACTGACGGTGAAATCTTCTACATCATCAAGAACGGACACAACAACATGCCCGCCGAAGGGCCCCGCCTCAAAGCTGAAGAAGTTTGGGACCTGGTGAACCATGTCCGCGCTTTCGCCAAGAAAAAAGACGCCGACACGAAGACACAGTAATTCTGATTTCGAGCCCTGAGGGTACCCCACCCTAGTCGCGTTATGTGCGACAGGGTGGGGATTTTGACTCTTAGGACGTGACGGTAGGTGCAGAGTCAGTTCAGTAATCAGCGAAGCGGCGGGATGTCCTTGCTCGGCATCGGAGTGCCGAGCCACATGATACAAACCCGTGAGTCTCAGCGGGCCGCGCTCTCTCGCTGCAAACGAAACGCCTAATGATTAATGATAACGATCATCGCTGCGACACTTTCAGCTCCGGCACCGCATAATTCACCCGCCGCATCTCCCGGATCTGCCCTCGCTCCACCGCTCCCTCGACCATTTCGTATCCCAGCAGCGCGATCACCCGCCCCCGCAGGAACAACGGTTGCGAATTTCCATACCAGTCCACGCATGACGCGCGGCAGCCATCGTCTTTTGCGTTCTCCGGTTGCGCACCAAGCTGGCCGAGTTCTTCGAAGTGCAATGCGTCATTTCGAAGGAAAACAATCGCCGCTGAGTTCTCAAAAAGATGTCGATACCCAGCGCGTCCCGGCACGCTGATCGGCAACCCCAGCATCCCTGAGTCCTCATCCTCCGGCTTGTAGAAGAATCCATGGCTCCGCAACTCTCCTTGCGATGCCCCTTTCTCCACGTAATCGTCCACGGCCGAGGGCACGTCGCCCAACCGCACCGCCGTAAAGTGCAGATCGTGCCCATCCGACCCCACAACAACAGCATCCGATCCTATCGCCTCGATCCGATCCACGCCATGTTCGAGCTTCACCGGATGCACATCGCAACGCGCCCATCGCACGGCGTACAGCCGCGCGCGTTGCGCTTTCTGAGGTTCGCCCCAGCCGCTACCTGTTCCATAGAGCAGATAATCACCGACAAACCGGTTCTGAAATGCATATCCGTTGGGTGTCGGCAACTTGTGATAGTTCGTAGCCGGAACCTCCGCGCTTCCGTCGGTAAAGCTATCGATCGCAACCCGCATCAACTCCGTAATCCCGCGCGTTCCTTCCGCTCTCCACATGCCATCGCCGGCGCCGTCCGATCTCACCAGCACATTCAGAAATCCATCTTCGCTCTCCAGAAAAGAAAACTGATCCACAGGGCTGCCGGAAACCCGCAGCGCATTTGGCGCCGATCCGTCGAGCGGCATGCGATACACCATCGACTTCGTGCGTGCCTCTTTGTCGTCGTACGACCAACTCGTTACCCAGATATAGACCGCATGCGGCGATACATAAAAAACGCGCCCCGAGGGCCCGATCACCGACGTCGCCTTGCAGTCGAAGTCCCCGCTCGCCACATCGCAAACCGTCACCGTGTGCAGCGCGACGTTGTAGTCGTAGTCGAGCGCATATTCCGGTTTGTAAACCTGAGTCGCCGGCACGATCCGCTTGAACTCGCTCGGATTGGCTCCCTTGTGCCACTTGCGCACCGCGGGAAACGTCCCGAACGGATCTTCCGCACCCGGATTCACATAGAGCGGCGAATAGAAAATCAGTTTGCTGCCGATCAGCCGGCTGGCATAATTCCGCGACGAATAGTAATCGTTCGACCGCAGATGATACGTCGACCGATACCTCAGCGTGCCCGCATCGTCGATATTGAAAAGCCCAACTTCAGTACCTCCGCGCTCATAGCTGTAACCGATCACGACGATGGTGTTCTTCGAAACCAGCATTTCGTCATACCAGGTTCCGTTGGGATTGATGTCTGGCCCGAATGCATCGACCATTGAAGTCGGACGCAAATCTCCATCCTCGATCGACACCGTGAACAGACGCCCGCGCCGCAGTACCACCAGATAATTTCCATGTGCCTTGACGATCCCGCCTTCGTCGACCCCAGCGTGCTGAACGTTGGTGATGGATTCCTCTTCATCAGCGCCAGAAGAAGCCTTCATCTCTTTTGCAGGCGAGGCGGGCGCGGGAAGAGCTAGGGAGCCAACCGCGTCAGACGAGACCATGTTCATCCGCATGACGCGTCGCTGCTTCGCTGCCACCTCGCGCAGATAGCGCGCCAGTTCCGCGTCGGAGTGAAACGCCGTCATTGTTTTCGCCGCTTCTTTGATGGGATTCGCAGCGTGAACCGTCGGAACCCTTGTCGAAATGACGCCAGATTCTTGTGAGCAACTCACTGCCTACCTCGCTGTCGGGCATCATGAGAACGTACCTGTCCGCAAAACTTGCACCGGGAATAAGGAGCCCAGAAGTAACGTCACGAACGTATGGACACCACAAGCAGTCTGGTTGGCCAGAAAAGCACGACGTACAAGACGCAAAGCCCCGTGTTCCGGTTCTCCTTCGTGTACCTTCGTATCCTTTGTAGTTATTGCTCTTCGCGCGTTGGCCACGAACGGCAACCTCCCACGCCTGGTAAGGCATCTGATTTCCGCACTGTGCCAGGCGGGGAGTACACACTGAGAATGAATTATCAAATGGTTCGCTGGATTTCCTGTGGGGCTCTGATAGCTGCGATTTGGACCTTTTCCTCCTGGGCGAACTCCTCAAAAAAGGCTGCTCCAACCATCACCTTCTCGGCGAGCACCGCCGCGATCAGCAGTGGACAGAGCGTTACTCTAAACTGGCAAGCGTTTAATGCCACCTCTGTGACCATCACCGCGTCCGCCGGTCCCTCCAGTCGAACAGTCGTCAGCGGGTCGCAAATATCCGGCAGCGCACAAGACTCGCCGACACAAACGACAACGTACAGCGCAGTTGCTTCCGGACCAGGCGGCTCCAGTTCTCCGCAGACCGCTACAGTTCAAGTCGCTACCAATGCGCCGCCGCAGATTACGCAATTCACCGCGAAGCCCACGGAACTGAGTTCAGGACAAACCACTACGCTAACCTGGACAACCAGCAACGCCACGTCGATCACTATCAGTCCTACCCTCCCGGTCGGAGATGATTCCGGTCCACTCCCCACCTCTGGCTCCGCCACGATACCGGTGATCGCAACGACGATTTATTCGATCACCGCGACCGGTCCCGGCGGCACTGCGGGTCCACAAACTCTCACCGTCACAGTTCCATTTACTCTCAGTCTCACCGCATCACCCGACACCATCACGGCCGGACAAAGCTCCACGATTTCGTGGCAAATCACCGGAGGCACTGCCACTGCATTTACGCTCGTCGATGCCTCGGGCAACTCGATATGCGGCTCATGCGCGCCGCAGCAGGGCACAGCGACGGTTAATCCCACAGCCACTACCACCTACACCGCCACCGCGACGGCCAGCGATGGTACTCCCATCACCCAATCGGCGACCGTTACCGTCAGCAGCGTGGCTACGGGAGTAATCAAGCACGTCTTTTTTATGCTGCAGGAAAATCGCTCGTTCGATATGTACCTTGGACAACTCGCCGCATATCGTGCCTCGCGGCTGCCCCAGTTCGGCATCACCGACACGCAGACCATCGACGCTTTCGATCCAACCGTGACTCTCACCAACATTCACACAGGCGCCAAGGTGCAGCCTTTCCATGAGTCGACCATGTGCACCGAAAACCTCACGCCCGCCTGGGACGAGAGCCATCACGACACAACGCTCAGCGGCGGCGACGGCGCCTGGGCCACAACTACAACCTTTACCAATGGCGATTTCGGAATGGCCGGATTTCTAGACACCACGACTTCAGTCCCCGAAAAGTACGATCCCAACGGAACCCGTGCTCTCGGCTACTACAACCAGCAGGACATTCCTTACTATTACGATCTCGCCACATTCTTCCCCACCAGCGACGCCTGGCACTCGCCAATCCTCGCCAACACCGTTCCCAACCGGATGTACCTAATGGCGGGCACTTCGTTCGGTCACGAGTATCCCGACGGCTCGTCGGGACACCCACAGTACTCAGCGCCCACAATCTTCCGCGCTATGAACACCGCGAACGTAAGCTGGCTGTACTACTACCACGACGGTGTTTTCCTGGCGAACTTTGCGGACTTCTTCGATCCCACGATTCGGGGGAAGATCTTTCCGGATAGCGATCTGATGAACCGGCTCGCCGGAACCTGCAGCGGTGGCAAATGTGACCCCGATCAGGCCTTGCCGCAGGTCATTTTCATCGACAGCGCATCGGGTAGCAGCGGGCTCGACGAACACCCAGATAACAACGTCCAAACCGGCTCCGCGTATGTGCAGTCGATCATCTCAGCGCTCATGAAGAGTGATGCCTGGAAGGATTCAGTGTTCATTCTCAGCTACGACGAAGGCGGTGGCCTCTACGACCATGTTCCGCCCTTCATGGTTCCTCTGCCCGACAGCTACGCTCCTGGACAGTGCCCCGATCCGAATAATGGTTCTCCGGGATATTGCCTGGTTGGAAACCTCGCAGGGACCTTCAACTTGACCGGATTCCGCGTGCCGCTGATCGTCATCTCTCCCTATGCGAAACCGGATTTTGTCTCGCACATCCCGCGCGACTACACGGCAATTCTCGCGTTCATCGAAAAACAGTTTAGTGTCGCCTCGCTCACCGCGCGTGACGCGTACTGGCAAGATCCGTCCCGCGACATGAGCGAGTTCTTCGACTTCACGACGCCGGCAATGCTGAACGCTCCCAACGGCCAACCGTGGACGCAGGTGCTTGCCACGCAACCGACCACCGGAGCATGCGACCAAACGAAAGAAGCGGGGCCGACACAGTAGGACTTGAACCTCCCATTTTGTCGCCCTGCGAGAAGGCCTTGCCAAAATCAACCAGGAAATTTCATACTGCAACTCACGCACGATTTGATTGTCCCCTGAAGCGCCTCTTCTAATCACCTCACCCA
Organism: Acidobacteriota bacterium; assembly: GCA_003225535.1. Lineage (GTDB taxonomy): Bacteria > Acidobacteriota > Terriglobia > Terriglobales > Acidobacteriaceae > Sulfotelmatobacter. The sequence goes on from QIAL01000241.1 coordinate 12,223, forward strand.
CTCGTCTGACGTTGATTCAGCCCATGCATTTGCAAAGGAGCACACTCTATGAAGATAGTCCTCCCCCTTATGTTCCTGCTGATGTCTCTGGCGAGTGCGCAGACTACAACCACGTACCAATCAAGCACGGGAACAGTCAGTCCGGGCAATGCGGTGACCGGACATCTCGACCTTGGCGGCTCATTCGTCAGTCCGTATGGCATGGGCAGCGGCTGCTATTACGGGGGATGTCCGGACTGGACATTCTCGAGATACACGCTGAGCTATGTGCTGCCGAATGGCACGACGGCGAGCTTCAACAACTTCGCAGGCTCGGCGAATTTCACCAACCAGTTCGACGTGAAGGTGCAGGGCACTGCCAGCGGTTATGACTCCACGGGAGCATTCGTGACCGTCAGCGTGAACTGGGCTTGGGCGGCATACTGCCGCTCGGGTCGTGGTGGAGGCTGTACGAAAAAGTATATTGGTGGTGACTTGAACGTTACGAAGTGAGTTTTGCGCGACCAGCGGCGAGCCTGCTGGTCGCAGAGGATTCACTCGATATCACAGGCAAGAAATGGTCTGGGCCGGGTCCCCTATCCTTTATTCCGCGATCGCCACGCCGCTTGATCGACGGGATTTTTCCCACCAGACTTTTGCGTCCTGGGGACGGTCGAGCATTTTCGACAATTCCTGCTTAATCTCGCGCAGACGAGTGGTGCGAAGTTCGAGCGCGGTCTGTTCCACTTCGCTGTGCACGCGCTTCCCTGCATAGCGGGCATTCATGCTTTGGAGGTCGCTGATTTCCTGGCGAAGTCCGGAGAGGAACTCTTTGATATTGGGCATCTCTCTGATCATACGCTGTGTCGAGGGCGTGTGCCTGTTACTAAAAGCATCCCCAAAAATCGAGCGGTTGGCTACTGCACCGTGAACAATTTCGCGCCGGTGGTCGTACCGCCCGCGTTCGTGAACGAAATCTTCCTTGAACTTGTCCCGGCTGGCACGGTCATCCGGATAAAGTTTGCGCTGAGAACCTTGACCCCAACGGCCGTCGTGCCCACAAAATGCGACCCTTGCACCACGAACGAAGTATCGGCCCTCAAACCCGCCGCATCGATGACCCTGAAGGTCCCATGCTCGGCTGCTCCTAAGAAAGCGACGGGACGTTGTTTCTCCACAGCCAAGAGTTTGTAAATTAGTGAGTGATGGGGCGCCTTGACAAGAGACCTCGCAGTTCTCTAGAATTAGCACTCGACGGGCGTCAGTGCTAACAGCCCATGTCTAAACCAGCCAAATCATAGGGTTACAGAGATTCAGTCACTAACACATTAACTTTCCAACGACTTGAAAGGAGTCTAAACCATGGCGAAGTTTGCACCGCTCCATGACCGTATTTTGGTACGTCGTGTGGAGGAAGCTACCACCACCCGCGGCGGCATCATCATTCCCGATTCAGCCAAAGACAAGCCGCAAGAGGGCGAAGTCATCTCTACTGGCAAAGGCCGCACCAATGACGAAGGCAAGACCTTCGCGCTCGCGGTCAAAGAAGGCGACCGCATTCTGTTCGGTAAATACTCCGGCACCGAGATCAAGATCGATGGCGAAGAGTTCATCATCATGAAAGAAGATGAAGTCCTTGGCATCCTGACTGGCGCCGCTGCTCCCGCAAAGAAAGAACTAGCCGGCAGCAAGAAGTAAGGGTGTCCTCGGCTTATTCGACCCCGGAAACGGCATTGCCGATTCTGGCGGCTCGTAAGGTCCTTCGCATCGCGCTTTGCGCGCTGCTCGGGATGACAAGAGATTTAGCTAGAAGCTAGAAGCTCTCGCTCATAGCTCGCAGCTCAAAGCTCATCGCTCGAAGAAATTTATAAGAGGAGATTGAAACATGGCAAAGCACATCGTTCACGGAGAAGAATCCCGTCAGGCGATCCTCCGCGGCGTCAACCTTCTGGCCGACGCCGTGAAGGTCACACTCGGCCCCAAGGGCCGCAACGTCGTTATCGAAAAGAAATTCGGTTCGCCGACCATCACCAAGGACGGCGTCACCGTAGCAAAAGAAATCGAATTGAAAGACGGCCTCGAGAACATGGGCGCCCAGATGGTCCGCGAAGTTGCTTCGAAGACCTCGGACGTCGCCGGCGACGGCACCACCACCGCTACCGTTCTCGCGCAGGCTATCTATCGCGAAGGCGTCAAGACCGTCGCAGCCGGAGCCAATCCCATGGCCCTGAAGCGCGGCATCGAGAAGGCCGTCACCGTCATCGCCGGCAAGCTCGACAAAGAAGGCAACCGTATCAATGGCGAATTGGATAAACTCAGCAAGCCCGTCACCGGCGAAATGATCGCGCAGGTTGGGACCATTTCGGCTAACAATGATGAGACCATCGGCAAGATCATCGCGGAAGCGATGAAGAAGGTCGGCAAGGACGGCGTCATCACCGTCGAAGAGTCGAAAACGCTGGAGACTCAGCTGGAAGTCGTCGAGGGCATGCAGTTTGATCGCGGATATCTCTCGCCCTACTTCGTGACTGATCCCGAGCGCATGGAAGTTGCCCTCGAGAACGCCTACATCCTGATCAACGAAAAGAAGATCAGCTCGATGAAGGACCTGCTCCCGCTGCTCGAGCAGATCGCAAAGAGCGGCAAGCCGCTGCTCATCATCGCAGAAGACGTTGAAGGCGAAGCGCTCGCCACCCTCGTCGTCAACAAGCTGCGTGGCACGCTGCAAGTCGCGGCTGTGAAGGCTCCTGGCTTCGGCGATCGCCGCAAGGCGATGCTGCAGGACATCGCGATCCTGACCGGCGGCAAGGCCATCACCGAAGATCTCGGCATTAAGCTCGAAAACGTGCAGATCTCCGACCTCGGCCAAGCCAAAAAGATCACCATTGATAAGGACAACACGACGGTGGTCGAAGGCAAGGGCAAGCACGCCGAGATCGAAGGCCGCGTGAAGGAAATTCGCAGCCAGGTCGAGAAGACCACCAGCGACTACGACCGCGAGAAGTTGCAGGAGCGGTTGGCGAAACTGGTCGGTGGTGTAGCCGTGATCAAAGTCGGCGCCGCAACCGAAACCGAAATGAAGGAAAAGAAAGCCCGCGTGGAAGATGCGATGCATGCAACGCGCGCGGCCGTGGAAGAGGGCATCGTCCCCGGCGGCGGAGTGGCTCTGGCGCGTTGCGCTGCAGCGCTCGACAAGGTGAAAGCCGACGGCGACGAGCAGATCGGTATCAACATCGTGAAGCGCGCCATCACCGAGCCTCTGCGCCAGATCGTCGAGAACGCAGGCGAAGAAGGTGCAGTGATCCTCGGCAAGGTGCTCGAATCCAAGGAATCGAACTACGGATTCAACGCCTTCTCGAACGAGTACGAGGACCTGGTGAAGGCGGGCGTGCTCGATCCCACGAAGGTCGTGCGCACCGCGCTGCAGAATGCCGGCTCCATCGCCAGCCTGATGCTCACCACCGAAGCCCTGGTCGCGGAGATTCCCGAAAAGAAGGAAGCTCCCGCGCCCGGTGGACACGGCGGCGGCATGGGAGACATGTACTAAGAAGCTGTCAGCCATCAGCAAGAACGGGTGCCCCACTTCTGGCAGATTTTGCCAGAAGTGGGGCTTTTCGCTTGTGTAGGAACGGACGCTTTCGTCCGTCCCGCCGAGCAAAGCGAGCCGTACCACAGCCCAACGACAACTCAGAACTTGCGATCGATTTGAATTCCGAAGGGTTACGGGTTACCCGTGCCGCTAATCGCGCGCGAAGGAAGCGCGCTTCAGCGCCTGAACTCCCTCCGAAGATGGGCCAATCTATTTATGAGAATGAGAACCCGGGGCGTCGTTCTCCGGCGGGGCCTGCGACTCTCTCCGTTCCAGCTCAGCCTGCCGAAGTTTAGTGGCTTCCGCGGGTTCGGTCCCCGCGGCTACGGAGGTTTTCTCGAAGAAGTACCGCCAGCCCTCATGGTGGTCGGCGGAACTTTGCGATTCCTGGAACGCTTTCAGTGTGGATTCCGCCTTCTGCTTCCCGCGAACGACCGCGATCACTCCGGCCGAACGGTAGGTTCGGACGTTGTGCAGGATGATGGCGTACGTAGCGTTGTTGTCGTCGCTTGTCAGAAGGATTCCATTTGCGATGGAGTCAACAGACTATCACTACCGAACTGCGCGCAAAAGAGAAGAGGCGATCTCCGAGGATATCGCCTCTCCGCAGAATTCGTCGGCTTAGACAGCCTGAACGTTTTCGGCCTGCAAGCCCTTGGGGCCTTTGGTGACGCTGAATTGCACCGTCTGGCCCTCTTGGAGGCTCTTGAATCCGCCCGCCTGGATGGCCGAGAAATGCACGAAAACGTCTTCGCCCGACTGCCGGCTGATAAAGCCGTAGCCCTTGGCGTCATTGAACCACTTTACTGTTCCTTGTTCCATGTGTTTTGTACTCTTGTTTCCTTTTTGATAGTTACGCTGGAGGGATTCGGAAGAACTTGCGCAGGTGACTGGCTGTTAAGGCGAGAGCTGCTCAAGACCGACTCGGTCTAACGCACACAGTAATCCTACGTGGAACGTGCGTAATTAGCAATCGAATTCGCGTTCTATATGCGCGCAACTCGATTGAACACGTGAGAACAGCGCGTCCGACTACAACTTTCTCTCTCGCGATCCGCGATGCTTCCGCAGAACGTCTCCTAAACAGGATATACTGATGATGCTTAACCTCGAAGATACGCCACGTACTTCGCGATTGAGAGATCGAGAGGCGTTTCTTTATTCCGGCGATTATTTCACTCCAGCTATCGCGCATTTTCTGGATCGCCCGACGCCGCTCGGGAGTACATCTTGTGACGCCGTTCCGTTTCCGTCGCCGCCTGGAAGATCGTGATCGGCCAGCGGTTCATCCTTCACTCAAACAAACAGGAGTTGATTATGTCCGCACGGAATGGTGATAAGTCCAGATTCCATCGCGAGCGCAAGCAGAAGATCGCACGCCGCAAGCGCAACCAAGGCCTGCTGCACACGGCCGGGACGCCGCAGAAAGCTGCGGCTTCCTCGCGCGTCAAGCCACAGACGGTGGCGCAATGAACACTCCGGCCCTTGCAGCCCTGCCGCTTTCGGTCAACGTACCGCTCATCGACAAGAAGAAAAAAGTCCTTCTCGTGGATGCCTCCTCTCGCAAGCGCGACCTGCGCGCCGAAGTCATGCGCAAGCTTGGCATGGACGTCGATTGCGCCGCCGACATCGACGAAGCGCGCTCCTGGTGGCGAGCCAATTTGTATGATCTTGTCCTGATGAATCTGGAAAAGGGAACCGGCCGCCGCGACAAGTTCTGCCAGGACGTTCGCGCCGCGAAGCCTCCGCAGCGGCTCGCGTTTCTGGTCGGCCAGCCCGCCTACCTCTCGGATTCACCCACTGAGGATGAACCGCTGCCCCTGCGGAGCTCGGACGACCAGTCGATGGCTGCCGATATCAGGGCCGCACTTTCGGTCGGGCTGAAAGATCTCAGCCAGCGCTGGGGCATCCTCGAAGCATCTCGCAGAATTTCCGCCGTTCGCGCCGCCTGCACTGCGCGCTCCCGAGCGATGCAGGACAGGCCCGCGCCACCACGCGACTTCGAAGGACGTCCGTCGAAGAACGCAGCACCAACCTTGGACGATTTACTGAGAGAGGAAATGCAATGAAGAATCTGTATGTCGGCAATCTGCCCCACAGCACGACCGAGGCCGAACTGCGCAATGTGTTCGAGCCGCACGGCGCGGTAGAAAAAGTCACACTCGTTACCGACCGGGAGACGGGCCGCTCGCGCGGTTTCGGATTCGTGGAGATGACCGATGCCACGGCGGCGGACAAGGCCGTTGCCGCGCTCAACGGAACTGAACTGGGTGGACGGACGTTGACTATCAACGAAGCCAAGCCAAAGACCGATCGTCCAAAGGGCGGCGGCCAACGATTTGGCGGAGGCGGAGGCGGCGGAGGACGCGGACGCGATCGCGGCCAAGCGCGCGAACGCCGCGAGCCGCGCTGGTAATTCCGCCGTATGGTGGAAGGTGCACGAAACTACGGGGCTCCCGGCGGGCAAGATCGCCGGCGTGATATCGCCGGCTAACATGAAGACCTAAACAATGAGGGGATGAGTATGCCACGAGGCCGATCGACATTTACCAAGCGTCAGAAAGAGCAAACCCGGCAGCAGAGACAAAGAGACAAGGCCGAGCGCCGGACCCAGCGAAAACAGGACAAACCGGAACCCGGCAGCCAGCACGAGCAGGACGAACTCCGAGCCGCCGCCGAAGCGCAGGCCGCGCTATTCCACGTGGGCCACGATGAGTCGTCATCCCAAGACTCGACTCCGTCCGCCGACGAGCCGGTCAAATAAGCCGCCTCTTCCGAATTGAATCCAAAAACTTGAACCCTACCCACGGGGACGATCGTCTCTGCGCAGGGACCGACGGCTCTTCTTGCTTGTGTGGCGAAAGCCGCTTGGGCTGTCCAAGCCTAGGCGAAACCCGGCGCCACGACACTACCCGTGTAGGGACGGACGCCTTCGTCCGTCCCGCCGAGCAGAGCGAGGCGCGCAGCAGCCGAATCTCTACGTCGCAGATGTTTTAATCTTGACTGCATGAAAAACTCCCGTTGCTTGGGCCTGATCGGCGGACTGGGTGTCGGCGCAACCGTTCACTACTACGAGCACCTGGCCCGCGGATGCGAGAAGCTCGGCTTCGCCCCCGACATCGTGATCACCCACGCCCAGACACCGCGCGTATTCGCGTATGTCGAAGCCAAGGATCGCGCCGGACTGGCCGAGTATTTGAACGGATACATCCGGCGCATGCAAGCCGCGGGAGCCGAAATGGCCGTGATCCCCGCGATCACGCCCCTGTTTTGCACGAAGGAACTAACCGCAACGTCCGCGTTGCCGATCGTGTCGCTGCTCGGTCCTCTGAACAGGGAATTGGTGGCGCGCAAGGCCCGACGCATCGCCATCTTCGGCACGCGCTTCGTGATCGAATCCGATCTATTCGGTGCGCTGACCGGCGTTGAAGTCGTTCGCCCCGCGTCGGAAGAAGTGGACGTGATTCACAAGACCTACGTCGAACTTGCCGCAACGGGCGAGCCGTCGGCCGAGAAGCACGACAAGCTCACGGCTCTCGCGCATCGCCTCGTGGCCCGCAACGCGGTGGACACGATTCTCTTGGCGGGAACTGATCTGACGCTTCTGTTCAATGAGAGCACCACCGATTTCCCTCATGTGGATTGCGCGGCGTTGCATATTCGGGACATCTTGGAGGAGATGGCAAAGCCCATGCGGAGCGGGGACTGAGGCGTGTCGGGAACACCTCTCATTTTGACATGCCTCAGCATTCGATCGTGAAGTAAGATCTCGTCATATTTCTTGGGGCTCCACATTCAGGTTCAGAGGAGGAGTTGCGATGAACCCGTGGATATGCGCGTCATTGATTTCTCTTTTCGGTGGGTTAGGGGGCGTGGTGAATGCGCTGCTTAGCGACAATGGTTTTGGATTGCCGCGAAAAGAGTCCGGCGTATGGTGCCCAGGTGCAATCTCCAACATCCTGATCGGTGCCTTCGCCGCGTTTTCCTCTTGGGCTTTCTACGGCTCCGGCGCCGCTATCGAACTCGCCGGTCAAACTCAGACTCCACGCTCGGTGATTAGTCTGAGATTCTCCGCTTTGGCTGGCGCCTTTCTCGTTGGCGTAGCCGGAGCCAAATGGATCACCAACGAAGTCGACAAGCGGTTGTTGAAAGAGACCGTCAAAGTGGCAGTGAATAGCGACAAATTGCCGAGGGAAAAATCTGAGCACATTACGGAAGGCTCGCCGAGACAAGTCCTACATGAGGTAAAAGAGGCTTGCGCCACCTGTGCCGCAGCCGAAGAGCTGTGACCCTTACCAGGGATGCCCGATCCCTGTCCCTGCGTCTTTTGCAGGGACAGGATCGGGACTCTGAGCCCGTAGGCGTGATCCGTACTCCCTGTGCTGGTGGGCGTCCCCAGCGAAAAGTTGCCGCCTGGCCACTAGGAAGCGCAGACATTCACCTACAAGGGCCAGAACGTAAGCAACGTAACGGCCTTCACATTCGACGCACAAAACCAGGGAGCTCACGGCAACTAGCAGGGCAGAGCGAAGCCGGTTGCGGTCGCACTTCCCGGACTTGAGAATTCCGGAAACCTTTACGCTCGATCCTCCGTACCTCAGACAAGGATCACCATCCCCTTCAAGCGAGGTGTTATGAACAAGCGTTCCCCTGCATTGATTTCCGTGTCCGCATTGTTACTTGGTCTTTTGTTGAATGCGCCTGCAGTTGCGCAGAGTGTGGCGTCGCTCGACAAGATTCAGAACCAGGAGGAATTGAACAAGGCGATCACCGCCCTCGATGCTGCGTTGTTTGATGCCTACAACAAATGTGATCTTGCGAAGTTTGGATCGTTGATCGACGACAATATTGAGTTCTACCACGATCAAGGGGGCGTCACGCTGGGGCGGGCGGCATTGGTTGAGGCGGTGAAGAAGAACATCTGCGGCCAGGTTACCCGCGAGTTGCTTCCGAACACGCTGCAGGTCTATCCCATGAAAGGCTACGGCGCGATCGAGATGGGCGTGCACCTCTTTCATCACCCGGGCCATCCGGAAAATGGCGATGGGGAGGGGAAGTTCGTTCACCTGTGGCAGTACAAGGATGGGGCTTGGAAGGTGACGCGGGTGCTGAGTTATGACCATCACGCGGCAGGGAAGTGAGATCAAACCCCGCTATTCGGCGCCCAAAGTGCGCAAGATAACGAAATCGATGTCGGGACTCTCCTGTTGCGCATAGGAGGTCAAAATCCCCACCCTGTCGCACAAATCGCGACAAGGGTGGGGCGCCCTTAACGGACGACCATGTTGCACGTTGGTAACTTGCGATGTCGTCTGGTGAGGCTCGAAGATCATTGAGTCTTGGGGAATCACTCTGCGCTGCCTCGACTCTGCAGGCAGTCTGTCTGCGGCGCTGTTTACATAGAAAACTGAAAGGAATCCAAAATGAACAGGAAGATTCTGCTTGTGGGGTTGGCGTGTTTGTCGGCAGTGGCAGTTGCGCAGTCGGATGGTAGTCAGCAAAAATCTGCAACTCCGAACACGGCCTCGAGTTCGCAGCAGGTGACTAGTCCACGCGATGTGGCTACGGGACAAGCTTCCGGGAAGCGGATGCATAAGCCGGTAACGGTGACCGCGGAGGATCAGGCAGCTCGCGAATCGCCCAGCAAGTCCAGCCTGGGTAAGACGTCTGTGCGAGTGGCCGCTGGAGACGTCAATGGCGACGGGAAAGCCGATGTGGCGCCCGCTGCGAGTTCGGATGTGAAGGGTCCGCGGGACCTTGCGACCGGCCAGGCCAGTGGAAAACGACAGGCTGCCAGTGCAACTGAGAAGTCCGGCAGCGATAAAGGTCAAACGCAACCCAACAAGTAGAACGGCTAGCATCGAAGTGAAGTCAGTTCGGCCCCGCTCGCAAGAGCGGGGCTTTTCTATTGTGGTGCGAGGACTAGCCGGCGAGCGAGGTCCCCCGGTCATGGCGATGATTCCCGCTCATGCTGCATAATATCGGACTGTCTACTGTTCGGAGCCTGAGGAAGAACCGAGGATCAAACATGGCGAAGCACAATGGGCACATCGGAGCTGCGAGTGATCAGACGGCGCCCCTGAGTGATGTGGGAACAGCAGCCGCTGCCAGCACTCCAGCGATCGCAGCGAGCGAGCCACAGGCGGCGCGGGATGCGCGGGAGAACCGGCACAAATATTTCATGAACATTGCGATCGCGGTGCGGCTGCGGGCCAACTGCAAAGGCAACCGCGTAGGGGCGCTGATCGTGCTCGACAACCGCATCATCTCCACCGGGTACAACGGCACTCCAGAGAACATGGTGAACTGCCTGGATGGCGGATGCTATCGCTGCGCGAACCGGGATAAGTCGTACAAATCGGGCGAGGCATACGATCTGTGCATCTGCGTGCACGCCGAACAGAATGCAATTCTGGCGGCAGCACGGTTTGGAATTGCGACCGCGGGCAGCACGATGTACACGACCATGCGTCCTTGCTTCGGGTGCGCGAAAGAGATGCTACAGGCGCAGGTGCGCAGCGTGTATTACTTGCACGAATGGAATCCGAGTGCCAAGGACGATGTCCTGAAAACGGCGGCGCAAACGGCCGAGTACGAGAAGCTGATGATCCGGTTTCCCGGCGGTGTACACCGGCTCGACGTGCCCGACCCGGACGTGAACTGGGCGGTTTCCAGAAAGACACCTGCCAGCATCAGCCTGGACCGGCACGGCACGGTCGATATCTAACTTTCCCGGAGTAAGAATGAGGCGAATCATATTGGGCGATGCCCTCGCGGTCTGTGTTCTTGTTGTGGGCTGTCTTATAGACAGCGCCTGTGCGCAGACGATCAATCTTTGGCCCGGGGTTGCCCCGGGATCAGAGAACTGGAGGCAGAAAGAGACTGTCACCGCAGACACGCCAATCGGAACCGTTGTCAATAATGTGGTCACACCCACCCTGACGCTGTTTTTGCCGGAGAAATCCAAGGCAACTGGAACTGGCATCATTGTGGCGCCAGGAGGAGCCTGCATCGCACTCGCCATCGATCTCGAGGCGAACCAGGTCGCACGATGGCTGCACGAGAGGGGCATTGCGGCCTTCGTGTTGAAGTATCGATTGCAGGAGAAGAAGGGGGAGGGGATTCCGCCGGATCTGAATATGGATGAAGCCTGCAAGTACGGGATCGCCGATGGAATTCAGGCGATGAAGGTGGTGCGGCAACACGCGGCGGACTGGGGTGTGTCGCCGGACAGGATTGGTTTCATGGGATTCTCCGCTGGGGCGATGGTGACCAGCGGAGTGCTGTTGCAGGCCGATGCGGCGGCGCGTCCGGCGTTTGCGGCGCCGATTTATGGAGGGCCTTTTGGGGTGATGCCGGCGATTCCGGCGAATCTGCCGCCGATTTTTATGGCGTGGGCGCAGGATGACGAACTGGCGCAACAACCCGTGGTGAAGTTCTATGAGGCCCTGAGAGCGGCCGGCAACAAGCCGGAGATCCACGTCTACTCGGCGGGCGGGCATGGGTTTGGGATGAGGAAGCAGAGGACCACCAGCGATCACTGGATCGAGGAGTTTTATTGGTGGATGCAGGCGAAAGGATTCACAGGCACAAGGAAGTAGTTATCTTGTGCCGTTCGGCTTCGCCTTTGCGGGACAGGCGAGGCGCCTGTCTCTACGCGAGTGTTGCTGGTCGCGTATCATAGCGGAGGTCTTTTTGTGCGCGCGGGCTTTACCGGTCCGACGCAAGATTTCCTGAGAGAAACGTTCCTACCTATGAGCAAGAGAATTCGTGTGTTTGCTACGTGCGATATTGGAGAGGCAATCGATCTGTTGCGCAAGCGAGGGTATGAAGTGGAGGTGTATGCGCATCCAGAGGCGCCGCCGAAGGCGCTTATTGTAGAGAAGGTACGGTCGGGGATCGACGGGCTGATCACGACGCTGCGTGATCCCATTGACGCCGAGATATTCGAGGCTGGGAAGGGCACGCTGAAGGTAGTGGCTCAGATTGCGGTGGGGTTCGACAACATCAATCGCGCGGATGCGAACCGGTACAAGGTGCCATTCACGCATACCGCCGATGTGCTGACCGAGGCTACGGCCGAGTTTGCATTCTTCATGATGGGGACGCTGGCCAGGAAGATGTGGACGGCAGAACATTTGACCCGAGACAACCAGTGGGGCTTCTGGCATCCGTACCTTCCGTTCTTGGGCGACGAGGTTACCGGCAAGACTGTTGCGGTGATTGGGACAGGGCGAATCGGGCTGGCGTATATGAAGAAATGCGTTGGGTTCGACATGAACATTCTGTGCTATGACCCGGCCTATGAGAATCACGCGTTCGTGAAGACGATTGAGGAGATCAACGAGCTAAGACAGGCCCGCGGCCTGGTGAAGGAGAAGGCGTGGGTCAAGTACGTGCCTTTCGAGCAAGCGCTGCGCGAAGCGGACTTTGTCAGCGTCCATGTGCCTCTGCTGCGCAAGGGCGAGAGCGCAACGCCCACGTATCATCTGTTCAACGACCAAACCTTGCGGCTCATGAAATCGACCGCGTACCTGGTAAACACGTCTCGAGGTCCCGTAGTGGAAGAAGTTGCTCTGGCGCGGGCCTTGCGGGAGAACTGGATCGCAGGCGCTGCGTTGGATGTGTACGAAAAAGAGCCGTTGCCGACGGATTCGCCGCTCCGCGATCCGGCAATTGCGGACCGATGCAGGCTCCTGCCGCACTTTGCCAGCGCAGCGCGGATCACACGGCTATCGACTGATCCGGACAAGGGCATGGCAGGAAGGTGTGCGCAAGGGTTGATCGACGTGCTCGAAGGGAACTACGGTGGCGACGTCCCGAAAATGCCGTATGTTGTGAATAAAGAAGCATTTAAATAGCGGATCGAAACGTACGTAAAAGACGCAGTGCCAGGTTAGAAAAGGGTAGGTATCCTTTACTCGTACCCACCGATTCAGTTGGGGAAGTACAATAGTATGACGATGACGAAGCGACACTTGGCGATCGTGGGATGGGCGTTACTTTGGGCGCCTCTTCTGTGCGGGCTGGATTCTCCGAGCGAGAAGGGTGTGAAACTCGAGCCACAGCCCAAGGAAGTGCAACTGCGCGACGGCGGGTTTCAGGTTGGGCCGCGGACAAAGATCTTTGTACAGCTGGGACATCAGGCAGAGGATCGCATCGCTGCCGAGACGCTGGCGGAAGAGGTCCAGTACCAATCGGGATTAAAGCTGAACATTCTCGGTATGAAAGCGGAAGGCAAGGCGGAAGGCGGGGCCATCGTGCTGGCCCGGCTGGAGGACGATCGCGTGCGGGACTTCCTGGCACGGAATGGACTGAAGGCGGATTCGGCAGTCGGGCCTGAAGGGTACCTGCTGTTCTCCGACAAGTCTCATTTGATTGTCGCCGCCAACACGGGACAGGGATTGTTCTACGGTGTACAAACGTTGCGACAGCTGTTGCGTCCGACGGGGAGGGGTCTCATCTGCCCAGGGACGGCCGGAATTTGCAGGACGTCCGCAGTAAAGGTTCGAGCCTTGGTTGCGATTTCAGGCGTCCCTCCGGGACGCCATTGTTTTGCGGCGTGGAACCCGGCGTTGAAACGCCGGGCTATTTTCAACTCGCGCCTTTCCGGCGCGTGCGCTCGAGAGGCTCACAAGTCGTTTGGCTATCGCATAGAATCCATCCCATGTTTTCTGAGAGAACGAACTGGCGTCTGACACAGAACCGGTTTACGCAGGCGGTGGAGGAGGTGCGCGGGCGAGGGGTTCGGGTGCTGGACCTTACTGCTTCGAATCCGACTCGGGTGGGGCTGGAGTATGACTCGAGCGCGATTCTTGACGGGCTGCGGTCGGAGCGGGCTCTGGATTACGATCCGCAGGCCAAGGGACTGCTTTCGGCGCGAGAGGCTGTGGCGCGGTACTACCGCGAGCGCTGTTCTCGTGGTGAGAGAGACGTTGCAAGCAACGTCTCCACAGATCGGGCTGCGAACCCGCAAGGTTCGTTTCAGGTCGATCCAGAGCGGATTGTGCTTACTACCAGCACCAGTGAAGGATACTCCTATGTTTTCCGGCTGCTGTGCAACGCGGGGGATGAATTGCTGGTGCCTAAGCCCAGTTATCCGCTGTTTGAGTTTCTCGCGGATTTGCAGGATGTGAAGCTGGTGCCCTATCCGCTGATTTACGACCACGGGTGGCAGATGGATTTTCATTCAATGGAGAAAGCGGTGACTGCGCGGACGCGGGGAGTGGTGGTGGTGCATCCCAACAATCCGACTGGGTCGTATGTGCATGCGGGGGAGTTGGGGGCGTTGAACCAGTTCTGCCGGGCACATGGACTGGCGGTGATAGTGGATGAAGTGTTTTTGGATTATGCACTGGATGATGAGATTTCGGCTGCAGATGCTGTCGAGCTTCGCTCGACCGGACAGCCGATGGCGGCTGTCCCCACATGTTCTTTGGCTGCGTCGAGCTTCATAGGGAATGAGGATGTGCTGACATTCACGTTGAGTGGGCTCTCGAAGATTTCGGCTTTGCCGCAAATGAAAGTTGCGTGGGTGGTGACGAGCGGGCCTCCTGAAGAAGTTCAGGCAGCGATTGCGCGGTTGGAGGTGATTGCCGATACATATCTTTCGATGAATGCTCCGGTACAGTGGGCGGTACCCGCGATGCTGGAGCAAAGAGAGAGTGTTCAGCGGCAGTTGCTGGAGCGGGTTCGGCGAAATTTGGCGGAGCTGGACCGGCAGCTGGCGGCGCAAAAGGCTTGCCAAAGATTGGGCGTCGAAGGCGGATGGTATGCGGTGCTACGAGTTCCGGTCACGCGGTCGGATGAAGAGTTGGCGATTGAGTTAGTGAAGGAGAAAGCGGTGCTGGTTCATCCGGGGCATTTTTATGATTTTGAGAGCGACGGATATTTGGTGTTGAGTTTGATTGCGCCGGAAGCCGATTTCGAACAGGGCATTGAGAGGTTGCTGGACTTGGTGTCGCATTAGGCGTTGTGATGATCGTAGGGATGCTTCGACTTCGGCTGGGCTTCGCTTCGCGAAACTCAACCTCCACACAGCATGACAGTTTCCGATAAGAGTTGCTTTCGTACGTGCAAATCGGCGCGGCCCTAGGGAGTCTGGGATTCCAACCATGAGTCCTCTGGGGGCATCTATTCTGGACCGCTTCTGGAGGACAAATATGCGTCGAGAACACAAACTTACGGTTTCACTTTTCTTATCGTCTGCGCTGATGGCGCCAGTAGGCGCAATGGCCATGCCGAGGCCCCAAGACGAGCACGAACGGCACGAGCAGGAAGAGCACCAGCGTCGGGCATACGACCAGGAATATCGGGACTATCACAATTGGGACTCGCGCGAAGATCGGGCGTACCGTCAGTGGCTGGCGGAACGCAATCACGATTATGTAGATTACGATCATCTCCGGGCGGAGGACCAGCGGGATTACTGGAAATGGCGGCACAAGCAGGAAAAGCGTGATCGGCACGAAGAGCACGAAGAACATGAGCACAACTAGGGCTTGATCGGCTGATGCGGCGGCGGAGCATTCAACCTCCGCCGCCAGCGTGTTTTGGGCTATAATGCCGCATGCCTGCTGCCTCTGGGGGAGCCACTAAAGCCGTCGGGATGGTGCCTGACGAGCTCAAGTTTGAACCGAAGTCCAAAGGCCTTGCGACGCCGCGCAAGAAGAAACCCAAAGAATTGGCTGTGATCACCGAGTGCTGTACCGGGTGCGCCGGGTCACCGGCGTGCGTCGAATACTGCCCGGTGGAAGACTGCATGTTTTGGGTGCCGGATGAGGACAATCCGCCGTTTGGACGGATTCAGATCGACCCGATTCTGTGCATTGGTTGCAAGAAGTGCGTCAGCAAAGGGCCGGACGGGTGCTTCCTCGATGGATGTCCGTGGGATGCGATCGCTATGGTCGACACGGCTGAGGTGGAGAAGGAAGTGGGAGTGATGGCGATTTAGCTTTCAGCGTGTCCTCCACGCTCTGACGTGATTCATCGCTTCATCGATGTAAGCTTTGTCGTCCAGTCCGACGACTGATTCAGCTTTAACTCCCAACAAATTGCAAGGTCCTTCGGCCCGCAAACTGCGCGGGCCATACCCGCGCGACAATTTGGCGGGACGCTGGACCTACCTCGCTCTGGCTTCGATTGCTTTTTCGGTTTCCTGTGCTTGCTGGCGGACATCGTTTGAGACGTCGGGGACATCGCGCTCGTAGGGGCGGATCGCCGGCAAGTCGTCCGGTTGACCCATCAGATACAGAGCTCGCAGGGCTTCCCATACCTGCTCGGTGCCGGGATCGATCACGGCGATTTCGGCGCCTGATGCGATTTTTGCACCGGGTTGCGCGACCGAGCGGATGCGGCCGGGGATCGGGGAACGGACCTCGAGCGGCTGCGAAGATTCGTCGATTTTCAGTTTGGCGACGAGTCCTCCTTGATGGATTGCGGTACCGAGACGGTCGGTATCGACGATGGTTCCGGCGGCGGAGGCGGTGATCTGCGCGGGCTGAAGCAGGGCGACGATTTGCGGGCGGCCGGTCGAGTCTCCGAAGCGAACCAGCGAGAGAGCGGCGTTGCCGCGGACCATGGGAGATTGGTCCTGCAGCATCTTCAAGAGTGAGTCATGAAATCCTGGGCCGGATGTGTCCTGGCCCATGACCCAGGCGTCGGTGTTGCGGACTTCTTCTACCGGGTTTGTCGCCAGGCGAAGCAAGTCGGGATACCACTGCTTCGCATTCGCGTCCGCGTGGCTCATGCGATCGCCGAGTTGCACGAGCGCATGCTGGATGTGGCGGGGCTTTTTGTCGTCGTGTAGGTATTCAGTGAGTTGCTGGTCGTTCAGATGGCGTCCGAACCAAGTGTTCCACCAGAAGAGGAAGGGCATGAGCACGATGAGCCATCCGGTGGCGAAGAAGAGGAGCTTCTGGGTGCGGCTTACGGAGCGCTTGGGTTTTGAATCGGCTACGCTGGGGCCTGGAGGATCGGGAATTGGTGCGGGAGTCTGTTCGGCGGACATGTCCAAGGTAGGAACTATAGCAGAACATTTGGGGCAGTCGTATGGCTCGCAGCAGCATCCTGGCTTGATGTAGGAAGCCTTTAACCGCAGAGAACGCCGAGGTTTTCGCAGAGATCGCAGAGAGAGGCTGCTCCGTGTGTACTCCCGATATCCGAGCACATATGTGCGTGGTCGTTGGACGTGTACGTTGTGAATTGTGCGGCACACGTTGCGCGCGGTTATTCCTGACGCAGGACGTACCACGAGCTTAGGCTGATGAGAATCAGGCTGGCGCCTGCGGCGAGAAGAGATGTGCCCGTCAGGGCCTCCGAGAAAGTGTGGTCCATTGTCAACAGCTGATGGGAGAAGTCGGGCATCGAGTTCAGGAGTGTGGGAACCAACCACGGAACGGCGAGCAAGGCCGCAACTCCGGCGCAGATGCGGGCAATGCGGATGGGTCGCGTCGCTTTGGCAATGGCTTGCTGTTTGGCGAGTGCCTGAGCGCGCTTCCACACCAGACTCGCATCGGGGAGGCGAAGTACGTCCGCAGCTGGGGCGACCTGATGTAAGAGTGCGTGGGAAACCTGGGCAACTTCTGTGCATACTTCGCACACACTGACGTGGGCAAGCAGGTCGTCAGGGAGTGCGCCGGTGAGAAGGGCGGCGACGACAAACTGTTCCTTTTCGCAGAAACGAGTCTCGCGGGAATACGTTTTCACTTGGACACCTCCCGTGCCGGCGATTTCGTTCCGATGAGGTCGGCCAGCTTGCGGCGCGCTCGAAACAGCAACAGGCGGATGCTTCCGGGTTGCAGACCCGTGTGTTCGGCGATTTCTTGATGATTGGAACCTTCGATGTATGCGAGCCAAAGTAGCTGACGCTCGCGGGGTTTGAGGCGGTCAAAGGCCTGCCGGACGCCCAGCCTCCGGTCGTAGTGGGGAGTGGGAACTGGGATTTCAACCGAGTCCGCGGGCAGAGGCTCGTCTTTGCCCCGACGACGCCACCGATCATGGATGAGATTAGTGGCGATTCGAAAGAGATAATTCCGAGTCTGGCGGTCGTCCATGTCAGGGAGCCGCGCCGTGAGGAAGCGGCAATACGCTTCCTGCAACACATCTTCGACGAGGTCTGGAGTTCGCGTGATGCCGATCAGATATCGAAGCAGCGGGGTGGCTGTCTGTTCATAAAATGCCCGGAAGGCGGACTCGTTCATGCGGAGTCCACTATCCGTCTCTGGCTCGACGGCCTCGCCCGGTGACGATATAAGTTCAAGATTCATTGGACGAAAGTCCGCGCCAAACGAATTTGCAGGGCTATGCTCGACCGCCATTCAGCAGGCCGAAGGACTTCGACAAATAGTACGAGGCGACGGCGGATAACCCGAAGCCGATTCCCAGCATGGTGCTCAACGTGCCGAAGACCAGGAATCCATCTTGGGCTCCCGGAATCCTCCCACGCAAAAAAAGAAACGCTGCGCCGAGCGAGATCATGACGATGGAGGTTTGCAGGGCACCGATGATACGTGAGTGCGGTGAGTGGCGCTCGACTTTCAGGGATTCCAGCATCTCTTTGCCGGCTTCGGTCTGGGCGTAGCCGAGGAGGTCCGGGCCTGAGCCCACTTTGTCGAGGAGTTTCGTTTGCACATCGGCTTGCAGCTTCGCAATCTTGTAACGGCGGATGGTGCTGAAGATTATCCAGGCGACCCAACTGAACATAATTGGGATTGTTATCGCCACAATGTTGTCGGAATTCATCTATTTCTCCTTCGGGCAGGCAATCTTGGATTGTGAAGCTGTTTGTCTGCTCGGCTATATAACGGCTGAGTGGGGACTTGGTTAACAGTACGGCGGGGAAATTTGGATGGTTCCGCTACTTT
>QIAL01000241.1:30666-32700 GCA_003225535.1 Acidobacteriota bacterium
GGCCAAAAGAGGTGTCTGGAGGCGGATTTCGGCGCCGATCCATTCGCCTTTAGCGTGGGGAGCGTCGGGTGGGTGGTTGCAACGGCCGCCGCTGCCGAATTGAGGGCCGAAGTCGGCGGACTGGATCTGGTCGAACTGGCGGATTTCTTTCCAGGCTGCGTCGCCCACCGTGCCGGAGACGTCGATTTTTAGCTTCAGGATGGGCATACGAAGCCAGATCCCTCAGGGGCTGAAAGCCCAATTCGAATCGCAATAGTAACGCGGCCCTGAAAGGGCCGCTCTTCCACGGTTGTGCCAGCAACGGTGTCGGAGACGTCGGGTCCCTCTTCCACCAAGCTAGCTGTGCGGGAACCACTGGTAGAGCATGAAATAGACTATGACTCCCGTCACCGATACGTACATCCAGAGAGGCCATGTCCAACGGGCGATGGCGCGGTGTTTGTCGTAACGGGCCTTCAGACCTCGGTTCAGGGTGATGATGGCCATTGGTACGATTACGATAGCGAGCGTTACGTGCGAGATCAGGATTGCGAAGTAAACGGGCCGCGCCCATCCTTGACCGAGAAAAAGGATGTTGCCAACCTTCCAGTGAAAGAACAAATAGCAAGTCAGGAAGAGAGCTGAGGCGGCCACCGCGGCGATCATGCAGACGCGATGTGCGGCCATGCGTCCCTTGGCGATCAAGACGCGGCCGGTGAGGAGAAGCACGGCGCTGGTTCCGTTCAGGCTGGCGTTGAGGGCGGGGAAGTAGGCGTATTGCTCAGCAATCACGCGGCCGGCCTCGTGGTGCGGCGGTTTGCCATCAGCACAGCCAATGCAAACATCACCAGGGAGAACAGGACCAACGTAGCCATCGCGGACTTCAGTTCGAAGCTGTGGTCTTGACTGGGGTATAGGAGCAACCGCAGGGCTTTGACGCCGTAGGTTAACGGATTCAGGCGCATAATGGCGCGAATCCATCCGGACGCGCTGTCGAGTTGAAAAAGAGCCCCAGACAGAAGCCACAGGGGAATCAGGAAGAGATTGACGATGCCGTGGAAGGCCTGGGAGGAATCCATGGGCCAGGCGATGGCGAAACCTAGGGCAGTCAGGGAAAAAGAGACCAGGAATACGACCACAGCGACCAGCAGAACCTGAACCGGCTGGAGATGCACTCCGGCGAACGGGGCGAATACTAGGAAGATCAAACCCTGAACCGCCGAGAGAGTAGTTCCGCCGAGCACCTTGCCGAGCACGATGGCGGTTCGCGGGACCGGCGCGACTAAAACGGACAACAGGAAGCCTTCCTTGCGGTCCTCAATCACCGACATCATGGTGAAGATCGAAGTGAAGAGGACGATCAGGATCAGCGTGCCGGGATAAAAATAGTCCAGATAGTGCTGCTGATCTCCCCCGGTCGATCGAAAAGAGGTGCCGAAGCCGGAGCCGAGTACGATCCAGAAGACCAGCGGAGAGGCGAGCACTCCAATGACGCGGCCGGGTTGGCGGTAGAAGCGGACGATCTCGCGCCACCAAAGGGTGAAGGCGGGCAGGAGGACTCCCGCGGAAGAAGGAGTCGTCGGGCGCGCGAACGTTGCGGCCTGGGTTGCCATGCTTAACTCGCCTTTGCCGCCGGAGTCTTCGCCGGCGGAGATTGTTTCTTGCCGATCAGGCCCTTATCTTTTGCTTCCCAGAAGGCATTCAGGAGGAAGCATGCCGAGAGGGTGAGCAGGATCAGCGTCATGAAAAGGCCGTCAACCGTGGCGGAGAACGGTGAGACCGTGATCATGCCGCTCAGGAATATCCAAACGACGCCAACCAGGGGAACAACAGCGAGCACGAGAGAAAGCACCAGAATCATCGGACGCAAGTTACCTCCTCTTCTTCTTTTTATCGATTGACTGCGAATCGGGATCGGGATTTTCACTCCAGAACTTGTGGCCGGTGCGGTGGATGAATACATCTTCCAGCGCGGGCTTGCTTACCGAAATTGCCTGAATCTCGCCGGGAAAGGCTTCGACTACGTCGGGGACGAAGCGGTGCCCGGCTTCCTGT
>QIAL01000242.1:0-21639 GCA_003225535.1 Acidobacteriota bacterium
CTCTTTGCACTATGGCAAGAGTGCAAGCCTCGATTTACCAGACACCGCACTCCCAAACCTCCTCGGGTAAGGGTGGACAAGCTCTCAGTACATAGCGTGCCGCTATCCGAAACCTTCCGCCCCTGCGCCGCATTGCAGATCACCGAGATACCCAACAATGCAGTTTTCACAAGATTGAGAAGGGGGAACATCTGATGTCCATTCAGGAAGTCGCACCGGAACAACTGGCACAACTCTTTCACCGTTATCACCAAGCGCTGGCTCCGTACTTTCACTGTTCAGAGAAGGCAAGCCCTGGACAGGCAGGGACGAACATGAGATTGCATCTGCAACGATGCCACAGCCTGCTGCCGGGCAACCCAGTGCAAGCGTGGTAACAGGCTGAGTCGTAGTTTGGAGGGCATTCATGCAAGACGTCCTTTGGTTAGCAGTTACGGTCGCGTTTTTTACCGCAGCGATCGCTTATGTTCACTTTTGTGAACGGGTGAAGTGAGGGAAAGTCATGAGCCTCGAATCGATCATTATGCTTGCGGTCAGCGCGCTGACCACCGTGTATCTAATTTACGCGCTATTGCGTCCGGAGAAGTTCTGATATGACCGCGAATGGGTGGTTCCAGATACTACTGTTTCTCCTGCTCGTATTCCTGGCGACCAAACCTCTGGGCATTTTCATGGCGCGCGTGTTCAACCGCGAAAAGACATTCATGGATCCAGTCCTGCGGCCGGTCGAGCGGCTGCTATACCGCGTTACGCGCGTCGACGAAAACCACGAGATGCGCTGGACGGAGTACGCAGTTGCAGTGCTTCTGTTCAGCATGGTTTCGATGGTGGTGCTCTATTTGATGGAACGCTTGCAGGGATATCTGCCGTTCAATCCGCAGAAGTTCGGTGCGGTGGCTCCGGCTCACCTGGCGTTCAATACGGCTGCGTCGTTCACGACGAACACGAATTGGCAGGCTTATTCGGGTGAGACCACAATGAGTTACTTCACCCAGATGGCCGGACTGGCCTTCCACAACTTCATTTCGGCTGCGACCGGTATTGCACTGGCGATCGCATTGATTCGGGGCATCGCGCGGCGACAGATGCAGACTATCGGCAATTTCTGGGTTGACCTGGTCCGCTGTTCGCTCTGGGTGCTGCTGCCATTTTGCCTGATAGGGGCGCTGGTTCTTGTATCGCAAGGCGTCGTTCAGAATCTGAAACCCTATGACACGGCGAAGCTGGTAGAGCCCATGCGGGTGCAGAAGGTCACCGCAGATGGCAAAGCAGTCGTCGATAACCAGGGCAAGCCGGTCATGGACACCGTAACCGAGCAAACCATCGCGCAGGGTCCGGTCGCTTCGCAGGAAATTATTAAAGAGTGGGGCACAAACGGAGGGGGTTTTTTCAATGCGAACAGCGCGCATCCCTTCGAGAATCCGACGCCCCTCACCAACCTGATTGAGCTGTTCTCAATTTTCGCAATCGGCAGCGGTCTCACTTACACGCTAGGCCGGATGACGAACTCGCAACGTCACGGCTGGGCTGTCTGGGCAGCCATGGCAGTTTTGTTTCTAGCGGGAGTCACGGTGGCGTACTGGGCTGAAGCCCGCGGAAACCCGTTGCTTGCGGGCACTGATCAGAGAGTCGGCAATCTACAGCCCGGCGGCAACATGGAAGGCAAAGAAGTGCGCTTCGGAATTGCCAACAGCGCGCTGTTCGCCACCGTCACCACCGACGCAAGCTGCGGCGCAATCAATAGCTGGCACGATTCCTTCACGCCGCTCGGCGGAATGGTTCCCCTCGCCAACATCATGATGAGCGAAGTGATCTTCGGCGGAGTCGGTTCGGGGCTGTATGGAATGCTCATTGACGTTGTGCTCGCTGTCTTCATTGCCGGGTTGATGGTAGGACGCACACCCGAATATCTGGGAAAGAAAATCGAGGCCTATGACGTCAAGATGGCAATGTTATTCGTCCTCGTATTTCCGATGGTAATTCTGATCTTCACTGCGATTTCGGTGGTTCATCCACTGGGCAGCGCAGGTATTTCCAATCCCGGACCCCACGGGCTCAGCCAAGTTCTCTACGCGTTTACCTCGGGCGCGGGCAACAACGGATCCGCCTTCGCCGGATTAACGGTAAACACAGCGTGGTACGACACGACGATCGGGATCACCATGCTGATCGGACGGTTTTTCATGATCATCCCTATGCTGGCGATTGCAGGCAACCTTGCCCAGAAAAAATATGTCCCGCCCTCGTTAGGCACTTTCCCGGTAACAACTCCGCTGTTCACAGTGCTTCTGATCGGGGTGATCATCATTGTGGGCGCGCTCACATTTTTCCCCGCACTAAGCCTCGGACCAATCCTTGAGCATTTGCTCATGGCCGCAGGAAAGACTTTCTAGAGGATTCGCGATGGCGATGACAATGCAACCAGCAACGCTTCCCCAGGCTCAAACGCTGCGGGTCGGACACTCTCCAATGAAGCCCAGAAAGAAAGCAGTATGGGAGGGGAAGATTGTTCTCAATGCAATCAAAGATGCGCTGCTCAAACTGAATCCACGAAAGATGATGGGCAATCCCGTCATGTTCGTGGTGGAAATTGGAAGTGTGATTACCACCGCACTGTTGTTTAAGGGCGGCTCTGATTTCAAATTCAATCTCCAGATCACTCTATGGTTGTGGTTCACGGTCCTCTTCGCGAACTTCGCGGAGGCCATGGCCGAAGGCCGGGGCAAAGCACAGGCGGATACGCTGCGGAGGGCGCGATCGGAAACCCTGGCGAACCGGATACTCGGCAGCGACGGGCGCATCGAGCAAGTACCCAGTTCTAAACTTCGCGCCGCTGACCTGGTATTCGTCTCGGCAGGAGAGTTCATTCCATCCGACGGCGAGATCGTCGAGGGCGTGGCTTCGGTGGATGAGTCGGCAATCACGGGCGAGTCGGCTCCAGTGATTCGAGAGGCCGGAGGAGATCGATCGGCAGTCACTGGTGGGACTCGTGTTTTGTCCGATCGGATCAAGGTGAAGATTACTTCTAATCCCGGAGAGACATTCCTCGACCGGATGATCGCCCTGGTGGAAGGCGCCGAGCGGCAGAAAACACCCAACGAAATCGCGCTGAATATTTTGCTGGCCGGTTTGACGATCATCTTCCTTCTTGCGGTTGTGACCCTGCAGCCGTTCGCAATCTATTCAGGTGCGCCGCAAACGGTGTTCGTTTTGGTGTCCCTGCTCGTCTGCCTGATTCCCACAACGATTGGCGGATTGCTTTCCGCGATCGGAATTGCGGGCATGGACCGGTTGGTCCAGCACAACGTCCTCGCCATGTCGGGCCGCGCCGTGGAAGCGGCGGGCGACGTCAATACTCTTCTGCTGGATAAGACCGGAACGATCACGCTCGGAAACCGGCAGGCCTCGCGCTTCGTGCCCGCACCCGGTGTGACCGAGCAGGAACTGGCCGACGCTGCGCAACTCTCATCACTTGCAGATGAGACTCCGGAAGGCAGGTCGATCGTGGTGCTCGCCAAGGAGAAATATGGTTTGCGGGGGCGCGAATTGGGATCTCACGACGCGCACTTCGTGCCCTTCAGCGCCCAGACACGGATGTCAGGAGTGGACCTCAACGGTTTTGAGATCCGCAAGGGCTCGACCGACGCAATCACCAGATATTTGAATCAGAGCGGAAGCAGACTGCCAAGCGAGGTGAAATCCACCGTGGAAGACATTGCACGGTCCGGAGGCACTCCTCTCGTCGTGGCTGAAAGAAGCCGCGCTCTCGGCGTGATTGAACTGAAAGACATCGTCAAGGGAGGGATGAGAGAGAGATTCGACCAGTTGCGGGCAATCGGAATTCGTACCGTCATGATCACAGGCGACAACCCGCTGACGGCGGCCGCGATCGCGCAGGAAGCCGGTGTGGATGACTTTCTGGCCCAAGCTACTCCGCAAGACAAGATGGACCTGATTAAGAAGGAACAGGCGGACGGCAAGCTTGTTGCCATGACGGGCGACGGCACCAATGATGCTCCCGCCCTTGCACAAGCCGATGTTGGCGTCGCGATGAATACTGGAACTCAGGCTGCAAAAGAAGCCGGGAACATGGTCGACCTGGACTCGAATCCTACCAAGCTCATTGAGATCGTCGAAATCGGCAAACAACTCCTGATGACGCGGGGCGCGCTCACCACCTTTTCGATCGCGAACGATGTCGCGAAATACTTTGCGATCATTCCTGCGATGTTTGCCGGAACCTTCCCCGTTTTGAACACTTTGAACATCATGCATCTTCGAACGCCCGAGTCCGCAATCTTGTCCGCAGTGATTTTCAATGCGCTGATCATCATTGCGCTCATCCCCTTGGCGCTGCGCGGTGTGAAGTATAGACCGATGGCCGCTGCTGCAATGCTGCGAAACAATCTTTGGATTTATGGCGTCGGCGGAATCATCGTGCCCTTCATCGGGATCAAGATCATCGACGTCATCATTACGCGTGTGGGGCTAGCTTAGAGGACTGATATGAAAAGGAATCTTCTTACAGCGGTACTCATGACCATCGCGACCACCATTCTGTTTGGGATTATCTATCCTCTGCTGGTCACAGGAATCGCTCAAGCTCTGTTTTCCGCGAAGGCGAATGGTCAACTGATCCAAATAGATGGTAAGACGGTCGGCTCCGCGATCATCGGCCAGGGCTTCTCCGGTCCGGGCTATTTTCGCTCTAGGCCGTCGAGTGCGGGCAATGGGTATGACGCGGCAAATACGAATGGCTCCCAATTAGGGCCGACCAACCAGAAGCTCATTGATCGGGTAAAAGGCGATGTTGCAACTGCTGAATCCGACCACCCAGGCACTGCCGTGCCGATCGATCTCGTGACCAGTTCGGCTTCCGGCGTCGATCCGCATATCACGCCTGCGGCGGCGGAGTTCCAATTGTCCCGCGTCGCCAAAGAACGCGGCGCCACTGTCGACCGGTTACGGGCCCTGGTAGCCAAACACACCGAGGGAAGGCAGTTAGGAATTCTGGGTGAAGCGAGAGTCAATGTGCTTGAGCTGAACTTGGACCTCGACCAACAATTCCCGATGAATAAAAAAGCCAGTATCCGCTGAAGTCCCAGAACTGCTTTTTTCACTTGCTGTGTCGCGGAATCCGCCTGCATGTAACGTCCTTCGCTAGCATGCCAGCCTATCCAGAGGACGCGGTTGTTACAACTGCGTACTGAGCTTAGGATGTGAACCTATGCGATTTCTGGAACAGATTCTTGCTGTACCGGGAGCTACCTTCGCTCTGTTGCTGGTTGCCGCGACCATCGAAGTTTTGGGAGATGCATTCTTCCAGTCGGCGGTCCATCGCTCGTCAGGATTGGGGCGATGGATCTTCCTGGTCGCAGGAGGGGGCACTCTGTCCCTGTACGGGCTGATGGTCAACTTGCCGCGGTGGAATTTTGGAAAGCTATTGGGCGTGTATGTGGTTTTCTTCTTCTTCGTCGCGCAGATCGTAGCCAAGCTGAGGTTCCATCAGCCAACCACCCTCCCTACGCTCGTCGGTGGTTTCATGATTATGGCTGGCGGCGCGGTCATTTCGTTCACAACCTAAGGGGTGCGGTGAAGGCATGCCTCTGTCTTCAGGTCATCTCCAGAAATATGGCATGGATTGTCGATGAACTCTTACGGCGCCGGGGTTTGACCAACATGTCCTTGCTGAGCCTGCAATTGTTGACGCTGCTGATACATTCGCTGCAGGTTCTGCTCCATCTGTGAGAGAGCCGACCCTCCTCCTGCACTGGAAGGAACCGCACTATTGCCGGCAACGGTTCCCGCAGCATTGCCCGAGATTGGCTGCTCTGCCGCCGTCAAGGTAGTCGCGTCAGTGGAAGGGGTGTTATCTGCAGCTTTGGCGGTCGCGGGAGGATTGTCGGCCGGATTCGTCGCGTTGGAGTCCGGTGCTGCGGCGGTCTGGTCAGGACTTGGAGAAGACGAATCCGCAGGTGTTTCCGCAGCCGTCGATGCATTGTCATCGACAGCGTTGGCGTGAGCCACCTCAAAATCGCGCTTGCCGGGTGCGGCATAGCCGGGCATGAGCCGTATCTTCGGATTAGTGCGACCGTCGACTGCAACGGTGTCGCTCGCCGCGTCGTCACCACTCTTATCGCCTTCTCGCGCCGTTAAAATGACTTTTCCTACAGCGCTGTCATCGCCTTCCGCGGACTGGATGACGTAATTAAAATTGGTTCCGTACAACAGCGAGGAGAGCACTTCGCGAATCGGGGCAGGCCCGATGTGGACGGCAATTCGCTCCCTGCTAGTGCTCGCCGGCATCTCAATGGAGGCGGAGGTTCGAGAGCGAATTCCGAGCAGAACATCGGAGAGAGAGGAGTTCTCCGCGTCGACTGTAAGGAGCTGCCCATCCCATGCAATGACGGGCGCGTGGGCAGGATTCTGTTCGGGGGGAAGCACTACCGGAGCCGGTGCAGGAGGTGGAGCCGCGGGCTCGGCCGCAGGCGGATTCGCGCTAGATGGGGAAGCCTTTTTGGCCTGAGAAGGCTGGGCGGATTGTCCAGCCACAGACAAGCCCTGGATGAACAAGCTTGATCCCAGAACAAGCAGAAGCGCGGCAGACTTGGGCCGGATAGTTCCTCGACGGCAAGTAAGCCCCTTCGCGCACCCGGAACCAAGAACTTCGGCCACCCCTTTGACCCCTCTCGCGGCTAAAGAAACCGCCATAACCGAAAGAACCACCACTCCCCGGAGCCGCGCTGGGAAGCTAGTCTAGCACGCTCTCTGCACCGCGACTACTTACTTTTAGCAGCGAATGGCGCCCGCTTGTTTGCTGAAGATCAAATGCCGCCTGTCAAGAAATCTTTTTTATGCGGCAAAAAAAACAGGCTACTCTTTGCGCTAGCGCAAAGAGAGGTCTCCGGGGATAAGGCATCGTAGAACGACTGTGGGATTGCCTTGGGTTCGAATCTAACCAGGCCTGCCATTATTTACGCGCGAGTACCCCCTCCCCACTCGCGGTTCTAAGAACAACTGCTCGGGCGAAATGGGAGTCTCAGGCTCTCTGTTCTCCTGAATATTTGGCAATCATGACTGGATGTAGCCCCGGGATGTGCCACTTTTCGGGGGCATTGGCGGTGGGTAGGATGACACACTTGATTGTTTCGCCGCGATTGATCGGCGTCGTTTTAAGCCGGTACGTTCCAGAAGTTTCTGGCCGATCAGTTCGACGTAGAAGTGCCGAGTCTTTTTCCTCCGCAAGCTCTTTCGTTCCCCCAACATTTTGCAGGTCCCGGGCGGCTTCGTACCCCAAGCGAAGCTATGGCAAGTAGGTTGGCGTAGCACGAGACAGGGAACAATGAATTCCCTGCGAGTTCGACAGGGGGAGTAAAACATGGGTCAAGCTGCGCTAGTGGGAGTTGTATTCCCTTCCGCAGATCGAGTCGTCCGGCATGTGTCCGCCACTTCGGCAATTCAGGAACGTGCGGCAGCGCCGGGGTTCAACAGCATCCTGAAACGTCGACTGGACTCGGTACAACGCTTCGAGGCTTTCTCGGAGATTCCGGGTTCCGATTGCGCTGCCATCGTAGTGGATGCGCAGGAAATGCAGTTCCAGCGCCATTCCACGGTCTTTTCCGAAGGAAGTCCCGCAACCCGGGTTGCTCTTTTGTTGTCCGGTTGCATGAAGATCACCCAGGGCAGAGCCCAGGGACAGGAAGTCATCCTGCGGTTGAACGGGCCGGGAGACGTGCTCGGCAAGTTGGGAAGCCAAGCCCGAGCGAACCACTTATACACAACGTACGCTGTGCAGCCCTCTCTTGCTTTAGTCTGGGAAATGGATGCCTTCGAGAGGTTGGTGGATCGTTTTCCGCTGTTGCGGCGAAACATCGCGAGTATCCTTGAGCGCCATTTGAACGAACTGGAGATTCGATATCGCGAAGTCTCCACCGAAAAGGTGTCGTCACGGCTGAGCAATCTGCTGGTTCGTCTGGTGAGCCAAGTCGGACGGCGAATCGAGGATTGCGTCGAGATCGCCCTGTCGCGGCGGGAACTAGCCCAATTGACGGGCACGACGCTGTTCACCGTCAGCCGCCTGCTTTGCCAATGGGAAGCACAGGGTATAGTAAGCGCGAGGCGCGAGGTTGTGCTGGTGCATGATGTGCCGGCTCTGCAAGAACTGTCCCGCGAAGAGTAAATATCATTCCACACAGGAGTTGAGGAGAATGCTGGTTCAGCGAAATAGCACGATTGCGCTGTTGTTCCTGGCGCTTGGATTGCCCGTATTTGCCCAATCGACCGAGAATGCCCAAAACGATCCCCCTGCGGACCAACCAGTGCCTCATCGCGCACGGGTTCAGCCTCCGTGCTGGAAACAGGCAGGGATGACTCCTGATATGGTCAACCGTCGCTGGAAGCTCGAAGATCAGCAAAAGGGTAGGATTGCCCAGGTCTGCACAGAACCCTCGACATCAGCGCAGCAGAAGCACGACAAGATTGAGCAGATTCATGCCGATACCGACAGGGCCATGGCGCAACTGATTCCTGTCAAGGAACTCAAAGCATTCAACAGGTGCCAGTCCGAAGTGGATCAACGTCGCCCGAAAACTCCGGGCGAGAAGGAACTCGGGCCATGTGGCGGCGTCATTCCGGCTTCCACCGCGGACGGGTCGACTGCGCCGGAACCCGAACATCGTCACACTAATACGCCAAACAATCACTAGAACACCGGCCTTCCCCAGTGAGTGAATAACTTCGGGGCAGTAGCTGCATTGGCTGGCTGACGAAGCTCCCTCGTCACAGGTCAGTGGGCTCGCCTGACGCTGCTAACGAGCACCGGTTCGGTCGTGCTCATGTTCTACTGCTAACATCAGGCGGCATGTCTGGCGAGATAGTCGGGCAGTTCAACTAACAACGAAGCGAAGATCCCGCCGACAGTCGCGCCCGCGTTTTCAACTTCAGAGCCTGATGGGCAGAGCAGCTCCTGGTCAAGGTCGTGGGCTTGAGTTCGCTACAGGTTGACTTCCGGCAGTCCTCAAGATTCGACTGTGGGTGGTGGCGCCTGTTTCTTCGAAGCCAAGTCCAAATTCGAAACAGACGGACCTGCGCTGCAGTGGCTACAGTTGCAGGCTGACGAAGCTGCCTACTCTCACATCAGCAGGCTCCTCTTGCGCAGCAATAAGCGCCGGCTCCGCCGTGCTTCTGATCGACCGCTGCCTCCAGACGGCATAGATGGCCGGATAGACGAGCAGTTCGAGCAGGAAAGAAGTGAAGATCCCGCCGACCATCGGGGCCGCGATCCGCTTCATCACTTCAGAGCCGGTGCCTGTGCTCCAGAGAATCGGCAATAGCCCCACGCACATCGTGGCGAAGGTCATGAACTTGGGGCGCAACCGCTTGGCGGCTCCCTGTACGATGGCTTCCGTCAAATCCCCTAGATTACGAAGCCGGCCCTGCCGGATCGCTTCCTCATAAGCCAGGTCAAGATAAAGAAGCATGTATACGCCGGTCTCAGCGTCGATGCCTAGCAAGGCGATCAGCCCCACCCAGACGCCTACACTCATGTTGTAGCCGGCCAGATAGAGGAAGAAGATCGCGCCCACGGCGGAGAACGGCACCGCCAGCAGGATGATCATCGTCTTTACGGCAGAGCGTGTATTTAGGTAGAGCAGAAAAACTACGAGCGCCAGAGTGATGGGAATAATCCGCGTCAGCCGTTGCTTCACCCGCGTCATGGCTTCGTACTGTCCCGCCCACGTGAAAGAGTAGCCTGGCTGAAGCTTTAGTTGGTCCCGCAGCATGCCTCCCGCTTCGGCGATGTAGCCCGCTGGATCGCGGTCTGCGAGGTCGATGTACACATAGCCAGTCAGCATTCCATTCTCGTCGCGGATCATCGCAGGACCGCTGCTGGCGTGAATTTCAGCCAATTCTCCCAATGCGATCTGCCGCTGTCCTGCAGGAACCAGTACTCGCTGAAGCGATCCCAGGTCGCTGCGGAAGTCTCGCATGTATCGCACATTGACCGGGTAGCGCTCGCGTCCTCGGACGGCAGTAGTGACATCCTCGCCACCGATCGCGTTCTCAACGGCGAGTTGCGCGTCTTCGATGCTTAATCCGTAGCGCGCCAGGCGCTCACGATTCCACTCGAAATCCAGAAAGTAGCCAGTGCCCGTACGCTCGGCGAAAACCGCGCGAGTGCCCTTCACCTGTTTGAGGATGGACTCGACGCGGGATCCGATCTGTTCGACGGTGCCCAGGTCCGCACCGGAGATCTTCAGTCCGATGGGCGTTCGCATCCCCGTCGTCAGCATGTCGATGCGGCCCCTGACCGGCATCGTCCAGGCATTCGTTACACCTGGCACCTTCAAGCTTTCATCCAGAAGACGCACAAGCTCCGTGGATGAAATTGTGTCCTGCGTGATGTGGCGCAACAGTGGCTTTGCGAACTCGGGTGACCAGGAGGAGTACCAGGTGTCGACGTGCCGCCACCCTGACCGGGGTTTGAGCACGATCACTGTCTCCAGCATGGAGAGTGGTGCTGGATCCGTCGACGTCTCCGCGCGGCCCGCCTTCCCCAGCACCCGGTCAACTTCCGGGAAACGCGCAAGAATGCCGTCGCTGGTCTGCAACAGTTGCTGAGCCTGGGTTATGGAGATGCCGGGCATGGTGGAAGGCATGTACAGGATTACGCCTTCATCGAGCGGCGGCATGAATTCTGATCCCAAACTGAGGAAAACCGGAATGGCGAGTACAACCAAGGCCGCGGCGCCCGAAATCACGGCCCATTTCCGCCGCAGTGTCCATCGCACAACCGGCTCGTAGACGCGGATCATCCAACGGCTGATCGCGTGGTCCTCCTCCCGCCGGATTTTTCCTACGAGCAGCGCGTTCGAAACCCGGCAAAGCCACGCCGGACGAAAATCAAAACGATCGACACGCGCGAGCAGAAGGCGCAGCGCCGGGTCGAGCGTGATTGCCATAACTGCCGCAATCAGCATCGCGAGAGTTTTGGTGTAGGCGAGCGGCTTAAACATGCGCCCTTCCTGTGCCTCTAGTGTCAGCACAGGCAGGAAACTGATCGCGATGACCAGCAATGCAAAAAACGTCGGGCCAGCCACTTCTTTGACGGCGGTGAGTATAACCGCGCGATAGTCCCCGCGCCGTCCTCCCTTTTCCCAGAGCTCCAGCTTCTTGTGGGTCTGCTCCACAACCACAATCGATGCATCCACCAGCTCGCTGAAAGCGATCGCCACACCAGCGAGAGACATGATGTTGGCGCTGATGCCCAGATAGTGAAAAGGAATGAACGACGCCAGCACCACCACGGGCATGGTGACGATCGGAATCGCCGCGCTGGGAAAATGCCAGAGGAAGATCAGAATGATCAGAACGACGGTGACGATGACCTGAAAGATCGTGGAGTTCACGTTGCTGATCGCGTGATGAATGAACTCCGAGCGATCATAAACAGGCACGATCTTTACGCCTTCAGGAAGAGAGGGTGTTACATCGCCTATCTTCTGTTTTACCCGGTCGATCACGGCCAGAGCGTTCTCACCGCTCCGCATGACAACGATCCCGGAAACAACTTCGCCCTTGCCATCCAGATCCGCTACACCACGCCTTAATTCCGGACCTTCGACGACCTGTCCCACATCCTTGATGCGAATCGGAGTTCCGTCGGTGCTTGCATCAAGGGCAATGTTGCCAAACTCTTCGAGTGTCTTCGCATAGCCGCGGCCGCGAACCATGTACTCAGTTCCGCCGAACTCGAGCAAGCGCCCGCCGACTTCTTCATTGCCGCTGCGGACCGCCTCCACCACTCGTCGAATCGGTATGCCATAAGCCTGCAGCCGGTTGGGATCGACGTTGACCTGGAACTGCCGCGTATATCCGCCGACGGGAGCAACCTCGGCCACGCCCGGCACCGAGCGCAGGTAATACCGTAGATACCAATCTTGATAGGAGCGCAGGTCTGCGAGGCTGTGTTTTCCGGAAGTGTCGACCAGCGCGTATTGATAGACCCAGCCTAGGGCAGTCGCGTCGGGCCCAATCTCAGCCTTCACACCGTCCGGCAAGTGCGACTGCACACCGGACAAATACTCGAGCGCCCTCGAGCGGGCCCAATAAAGATCGGTGCCGTCCTCAAAGATCACGTAGACGTACGAATAACCGAAGTCCGAAACTCCGCGCACCGTCTTGACCTTGGGCGCACCCGTCATCGCCGTGACGATCGGATAGGTCACTTGATCCTCGATGATGTCGGGGCTGCGATCCCAGCGCGAGTAAATGATGACTTGCGTCTCGCTCAGGTCCGGCATCGCATCTAGAGGCAACGCCTGCATGGACCACCATCCGCCAATGCAAGCCAGTGCTGCGCAGACCAGCACAAGGAACTTGTGCTGCACCGAGAAATCGATAATGCGGTTAATCATGAATGGGGCCCAGAAGGATTTGCAGCGAGATAATGGTCGGGCTGTTCACTGAATTTCCGCTTGCAGCGATCCGAGCAGAAATAGTATGTGACTCCGTCGCGGCTGACGGTGTGGCCTTCCGCGACAGCTTTGGCGGGATCGATCGCCATGCCGCAGGCCGCATCCTTCACCGTGTTCGCACTGACGGCAGTGCGCGTGTTCGACTTTGGCGGAAGCTTTGGCTGTGGCTGTTCCTTCGGCGCCGATTCCACGGATTTCAGCCGGCTCTCGGAATCCACCAGGAAGGTTCC
The DNA here is from genome assembly GCA_003225535.1 of Acidobacteriota bacterium. Classification (GTDB taxonomy): domain Bacteria; phylum Acidobacteriota; class Terriglobia; order Terriglobales; family Acidobacteriaceae; genus Sulfotelmatobacter. The sequence continues at coordinate 12,707 of QIAL01000242.1, forward strand.
CGCGCTGACCACTCGTTCCCCTTCGTTTAATCCTTTTACAATCTGCACGCGATCACCGGAGCGCCATCCCACTTCCACGTTGCGCGGTTCAAAGACACCACTGGACCGTTCGACGAACACTCGCTGTTCTCGTCCGGAGTCAATGACCGCATCGACTGGGACCGTGAGGCCTGCTGGCATCGCGATGGGCAACTCCACATCAGCGAACATATCGGGCCGCAGAACGAAGCCGGGATTTTCTGCTTCCAAGCGAAGCTTCAGCGTTCGTGTGGTGGGATCCACCTGGGGAAGCACATTGCTCACCCGCGCGGTCAAAGTCCTTCCGTCGCCCGATAACACAACGTGCGCTGCCGTTCCAGGACGAAAATGTTGTGCTTCGTTTCCGAGGATATCGGCGACAATCCAAACCCGGCTCAAGTCGGCAATCCGGTAGAACTCGGTGGAGTGTTCGAAATGCTGGCCGGGACTGATGTTCCTCGCGAGCACGAACCCGTCGACCGGCGAAACGATATCGATGCTCTCAGGAAGAAGCCGGGTTTCGGCCATCTCCTGAATCTGCACGTCACTCATCCCAAGATTGCGCAGGCGGTCGGTGTAGCCTTGCACGCTGCTCGACCCCTGCTTCGATACCGCTCCGGGAAACGGCACGGTGCGCGAGCCGTCTTTGCCATTTGCGCCGGGTACGCCCGCGGTCGCCGCCAGAAATCCGGAAGCAACGGCAAGAATGTCACCGCCATAGTAAGTCGCGAGTTTTTGATTCTTCTTAACCAGTTCTCCGGGAGAATCGTTGAACGTCTGGCGGATAAAGCCTTCCATGCCGGCGTTGAGCCTGTAGACCCGCGTGTCTTCCGGAAGCACGCGCCCAAGCACACGCACTTTTTCATTCCCGGCCGATCGTTCGACCGTGGAAAGGCGAATCCCAAAAAGCTGCTGTTTCTCAGCGTCGATGCCCACCATCCCCGCTGGTATTGGGCCAGCGGAACTAGCGGCGGCGGCAACCGATTGGGCATAGACGGGCTCCAGTTGCATGCCGCAATCCGGAGCGACTCCAGCGTGATCCGATTTGTAATCGGGATGCATCGGATCAACCCAATACAACACGCGGCGGCCACCGTTGGCCGCCGCCGATGATCCTGATTGCTGGGTATGTTTCCTTCCCGCAAAGTACGACACAAGCATCAATGTTCCAATCAGGATTCCACTCAATACTTTTTTCATTGCTTTGTGCCCCTACCACAGAACTGCATTACTCTGTCCTGCTTTCAACTTAGTTTGGAGACGAGGACCCGGGCGTCGGTGCGGCTTGAGGAGTCTCTGCCGCTGCCGGCTGCGATCCGCTCTGAGGAGTTGCGGTCGCTCCAGCGCTCTGCCCTGCCGTCACGTTGGCTCGCGCCTGCGCCTGCGCGTTCCTTGCCGATTGTGCGGCCTTCTCCTGCGCCTGCTTGTACATTGCAGACCGGCGCGCCTCGAGATCTTCGCGCTCCCGTGCGGCCACCTTCACCTGGTCAAACTGCTTGTCCAGTTGCTGCAGCATCAGGCCCCACATTTCAAGGTTCGCCTTGGTCATCGGATCCTTGGAGTTCTTCACGGCAGGGCTGGCCTGCATCTGTTTCAGGAGCAAATGCATTTTGGTCAGCGTGGTTTCCATCTCCTGCACGCGCTGGTTCACTGCTGCCTTGGCTCGCATCTCGGCCGTCTTGCTGTCAGCATCGGTGCTTGTGGCCATGACCGTACGCTGACGGCCCGCCAGCGGTCTCGCCGGTGCTGCTGTTTGGGCCCAAACGCCTGTTGCCGCAACGATCAAAAGAACGGCTGCACTTCTAAGCTTCATCTGGATTCTCCTTGGACTCGATACTCACCACGATCTGGTCTTGCCAACTACCGCGCCCGACGGCGCCGCGATCGGCAGCCGTCAGGCGGGATCTTCTGCGTTATGGTGGGGGAGGGGCCGCCGATTAGCGCGGCATTGCAAACTTCGAATCGTCCAACTTGGGGTTCGACACGATCTCCTCGATGGCGATTTTCTCTCTGTCCTTCACGCCATCGACTGCCGTAACCATCAAATACGGCATCATCAAACCATTCACCGAACGATAGTCCTGAAGGTAAGTGGACACTGGATGATACTTACCGTCCAACCGCCGTGGCGTGCCTTCGATCTTGACTTCAAGGAAGCTCTCGGCGTCCACCCACACGTGCCGGGCGAAACCATTCTTGTCGGTAACCTTCAGGTTGTAAGCGTCGCGGCCTTCAACCTTGTCGACGCTCTCAAGTTCGACCTTCGAACCCTTAGCAGCGTAATCGATCAGCAATCCATCCAGATCTGCCTGGGTCGAAGCAGTCTTCAGCTCATCGGGAGTGAAGTTCTCGACTTCGTGCCGGTTGAGAAACGGACGCAGCTTCCAACCCTGCGCGCCGTTGTACACCTGAATCGCAGTCTGGCCGTTGAATTGAATTTCCAGTCTCATCTTGCGCCCGCGCGCCAGGTCCATCACAAATGGCAACTGTGCCTGCTCCTTGGGTCTTTGGGGCAAATCAACCGTGGGCTTTTTCTGACCCGGAATCTGCAGGGTCGGCCGGTTATTTCCCCCCGCATCCAGCTTGCCCTTCATTTCCAGCGCGTGCACCGAACGCCAAGCGGTCAGGCCACCACGCGCCGTTACATTCTTTTCCACGATTTCAGTCGCCGAGAGTCGCGGGGCGGTCCCGTTGGTCGCGTTTCCCGACTCCGCCATTACCATCGGCAAACAGGTAAGCACAACAGTTGCGCAGGACAAAGCTCTCCGTCTCATTGAGAATCCCCTTTTTTCAAATTAGTGCTTTTGGCTTCGAATCACTTTTCACGAGATTCGAATGGAGGAGTTGCCAGTTTCAGTCGACTACGAGTCCATCAGCGCGAAATTTTCCGATTACGATATTGACCTTGTCTCCGCGCTTGACATGTCCGCCCTTGTTCGAGAACAACATCCAATACGTCTTTCCTGTTTCCGGCGGGCTGCCAGCTTCACATGCGCTTGCTCATCGATCAGGGCGGGCTCGATTTTCTTGTCATTGAGCATCTGCGCCTTGGTCGCGTCCAATACCTGATACGTGAACCGGATCACTTCGCCGGCCTCTGCCGACTTCACCGAGAGCCCGTCAATTCCCCACACCAGGCGGTAATACGTGCCTGCTCGTCCCGCAAAACGCTCTGGCCGATAGTGCTGCTGCGCGGGAGCAGGTTTCGTCGGGCTTACAGACGGAGCAGCCGTGCCGCTCTTATTTTGAATGGAGCCAGATGATGCGTTGTTTCCTGGTTGATTGGAAGGTGCTGCACTCTGGGCAAACAGAGCGCTGCACAGCAGAACGCTGGTGAAAATACTGCGCCAATTCATGGGATTATTCTTCTGTTACGGGGAGGAGTTTGAATTGTAGCACAAGGAACGCCGTTGTAAAACATAAAAAAACCGGACATCCAGTTGGTTCTCTGGATGTCCGGTATGTTGTTGACACGCTTTTAGTTCACCGTGAACGCCGCGTTCAGGGTGTTCGTGGTGCCGGCGGGCGTGGTTGCGGTCACGTTCCTGGCCGTATGAGCAGCGCCATTGGTGATGCTGCAGTTGGCGCTGATCGTCGTAGCCGTGGATCCGGTGACGGAACAGGTGATGCCACCCCCGTTCATCGTCACCGCGGTTGCTCCGCTAAGGTTGCTGCCATTCAAAGTCACCGGGACGGTCGTGTTGTGCAATCCAGTCGTAGGTGAGATCGAAGTCAACGTTGCTCCCTGCACCGTGAAGGGCAAGGTTCCGGTGTTTCCGCCAGGCACGACCACCGTAACGCTGTGGTTACCAAGTCCGGCGGTAGTCGTGATGTTGAAGGTTGCCGTGATCTGAGTATCGCTAACCACGTGGAAGCCGGTGACGCCAACACCAGTTCCGCTCACGGTAACCCCGGTGGCAGAGGTGAAGCCACTGCCGTTGATGGTCACTGGAACCGACGTTCCGCGAAGTCCGGTGTTGGGACTCACGCTAGTCAGTACCGGCGTAACGATTGTGAAGGTCACGGGGCCGCTGGTTCCGCCCGAGGTCGTCACCGTAACGTTCCTGGCACTCTGATTAGCGTTGGCCGCGATCGTAAACGTCGCCGTCACCGTGGTGTCGTTGACCACCACGATATTGCTGACGGTGATGCCCACCGCGCCGCCGCCAGGCCGTGTCACGTTCACTGCACTTGTGCCGGTCAGGTTCGCACCGGTCAGCGTAACAGTGAAGCTTGACCCGCGAGTGTGGCTTGCCGGGCTGATCGATGTCAGCGTCGGCGCACCCACCGCGGCACCGGTGAATTCGATCGCACCGATGTCAACCGCGTTGTTGGTCTTCCTCGCGTTACCGAAGAAGTCCGTCGGCGGCGCCGCCGCGTACGTCGTGGCCGAGAGGGCCGGTGTGATGTAATTCACGACCGGCGAACCACCCGATGCTGGTGCGTAGTTGCCCAGCACTGTGGTCCCGGCCGGGTTGGTGAGCGACAGCGGACCCCAACTGATATTGATCCAGTTGTTGCCCTCGTCCACCGTTGCAGCCGGCGTCAGGTTGAAGATCGGGTTCGCCACCGTCGCGTCCGAGATTCCCGGCGGTACCTGGTAGCCTGCCCCGCGCCTCCGCCAGCGTAACCCGGGTCGCCGATCAGCGAAGCTTCGGGCGACAGAGTCACGGTGGAGGCGTGATTGCCTGGGCCCGTGTCACCGCGAACGCCGATATCCCAGTAGCTCGCCGTCGGGCAAGCACCGGTAACCGTCTGGCTCGGAGCCTGCGTCCCGGTGAACGCGTTGTGCAGCGCGACCACGTTCTGCTGGTTCAGGGTTCCAGTACCGAGTGAACCCACACCGATGTAGAACGCCCGGTTCTGGAAGAACACGTCGTTGTACAGTTCCGGATACGACACCGTCCGGCACGAGCCGTTACTTGCGGTATTACCAGCGTAGTGTCCCGCTGGGCAGGTGATGGTCGCAGGTAGGTTCGACTCAAGTACCGAACTGTTCTGGATAGCTACCAGGCCAGCCGGCTGAGGCGCCGAAGTTGTGCCGCAATTCGTCGTGCACGTCGGACCGCCGCTGCTGGCCAAAGGTGCACCCAGGGTGTTGAAGAGCACGCCCGACGACGCCGTGGTGTCGTTGGACATGATCGTGTTGTTGATGATGTTCACGTTCAACGCATCCTGCAACGAGATGCCAGCGCCGTCCCAGCCTGCGACGTTGTTGACAATCACGTTGTTGGTCAGCGTCACGTCCCACCACCGAGACGGGGTGGTTGGGAACGTAATCACGTCGGTGCCGTTGAGATTGGCCAACCGCACGCCACCGCCGCTGCCCGCTTCGGCTGCGTTGCCCATGATCAGGTTCGCATCGATGACCAGCCCCGGACCAACGCCGTCGCTCGGCCCGACCGTACCAATTGCCGGTACGCAGTCCTGGTCCGTGGTGAGACCGCAGAGTGGATCCACGTCCGGCGTACCATAAACCAAGAGTCCGCCGCCGTTGGCTGGAATCGTGGGATTGGTGCTCTGGTTAAAGATGATCGTGTTGTGCCGGATGCCCTCACTCGGGTGCGCCTGATCATTGTGGTGATAGACAAACCCAAGCTGAGCAATTCCGCCGCCGTCACCGGTGCTGAGGTTTCCGCAGACCCAGTTGTAATCGAAGGCGTAGTAGTCGCTGCCGGTGCAGAAGCTGACCGCGCCTGCGCCTGCCGGCGTTGCTGAGAACAACTCGTCACCGGTCGAAGAATTGTCGGTGATGTAGTTGTTGTGAATGTTGACGTTCATGTCGAAGCAGTACGGCAGTTGCAGACCGGTTACGTTGCTGGTCTGGCAAGAGCCCGGAGGAGCATTCACCGCGCCTGCGCCGGCGATGTAGCCGGGCGGGAATTCACCCTGGCCTACGTTGATGCCGCCAGAAAGCGTTCCAGCATTGCTGGTGATCCGGTTGTTCGCGACCTGCAGGTTATGACCCCATCCGTGGATGAAGACGCCGCCGCCGCCCTGAGAGCTATCAGTGATTCCCAGTCCGTCGATGCTGGACGGGTTGCACCAGAAGCTGCTCGGGAACGGATTGGCGCTACCACCGCTGCCATTCCCGCTGCCGCAATTCTGAGGACCACTAGCCAGCAGTGTCGTCCCGGTCGGGAAGCCAGCTGCCAACGTCGTATCCCACGGGCTCGATGGGAAGTTCACGCCCTTTCCTAGCACCGTGATGGCTGCGCCTTCTAGCGCTCCCATCAGCGATGGCTCTTGCAGCAACTCGGCCAGGTTGCCGTTCAGGGTCGCGTCCCAGCCGACCGCAGCCTCGAGAGGCAGACGATCAACCTGCGGATTGATTGGGGTCGGCTTGAATGCCGTCCAACCAGAACCGCACGCCGGGTTGTAGCTGGTCGGCGAGCCGTTAACGTCCAGACCGACCAGGCAGTCAATCCGTGTCCGCCACGTATTCATCTTGCCGGCGGGTTGAGTGTTGGCGTTGATGATGCTGGTGGCAGCTCCGACACCTTGCAGCCGGACTGGCTTCCACATCTGCAACATTTCGTTGTACGTACCCGCAGGCACCATGATCAGGTCGCCAGGGTTGGCGCGGTCAATGGCCTGCTGGATCGAACCCACTCCAGTCGGAGACATCGGAGTATTGCCCACGACGGGTTTCGGGGCGCTACCTCCAACCGTCACCGTCACCGCATCAATGGACTGCTTCCCATTGCCAGCGGTGATGAGCAACTGGCCGCAGTAAGTATTCGCAGCTGCACCAGTCAGGTGGCTGTACTGCTGTTGTTGCTGGATCGGGCACAACGGGATGCCGCTTGCGCCGCCTACCGACGGTACCGTGACCGTGATCTGCGTGTCGCTCCAGCCTGTGACTGTCGCCGCTACGCCTCCGATGGTCACGCTGCCGGTGCCTTGCGCCGCGCCGAACCCGTAGTGGCGCAGTACCGTCTTCGCGCTGAACGGAGCCGTCGTAGCGCTCGGTCCCGAGTAAGCATTGTTCGGTACTTGCTGATCACCCAGAGCATGGATCGTCAGCGTTTTGCCTGCCGCGCTCACCCAAGGTCCAACACTGTCGCCGTCAACTTCGCTGACCGCGGGTGTTGCATTGGGATATGCGCAGTCCGGGTTGTTGTAGCCTGCGCCTGCGAATGCCGAAGTCGGCACCACCGGCGTGTCCATGTACTGGGTTTGACCAGGCATGAACGGAATTTCATAGCAGAACTGGCTGTACTGCGGGTTAAACAACGGATCGGTAATCATCTGTCCGTTGGTCGGCGAGCCCACCCGCGTATCCAGGATCGGGCCCGGGTCGTTCATACACGTCACCATCATTGTGGGCCCGTATCCGGTCGGGTTCGGTGGGTTTACTTCCCACGTGGAGTAGGTCAACCCGTTGTAGGTTCCCCACTGGTCGGAATAGACGCGTGAGACTTCCGTGCCGGACCAATCCTTCAACGAAACTGGTAGGTTCGGCGGCGAGAACTTCTCACCAAATTGCGGCGAGAACGGATCAAATTCCGACGTGAAGTCGTCGGTGATGACGCCCGTAAAGTGAGCGGCAACGTGGGCCGAGGTGAAGATCCAGAACTTCGCCAGGACCGACTCCTGCGGCGTGAGAGTTACTTCTTTGCGGTCGCACAGATTGCGAGTCGCACCGGCGAACGGCGAAGCTTCACCGGATTGCGGGAAGAGGCTAATGAAGTCCGGAACCACGCGCGATGCTCCGACGCATGGCCAGAACTCTTCCACGCTGCCGGTGTCACCTTCGTGGCTGGGAAGAATGGTGCGGCCGAAACTCTGCGAGCCGTTCTGCGGGTTGCACTGGTAACCGCCTGTCACTAACGTGCAACCTGAAGCCGTTGAGGCCGCAACTTCCGCCTGGTCGGGCAGGATGAATACGTTGCCCAGCCCGGCGAACTGCTGCGTGGCCGGCGCGATGTAGTTATCGCCGATCAGGATGTTCTTGTCTTCTTCCTTCACCAGTTCGTATCCCGGCGGAACGATCATTTCCACCACATACTTGCCCGGAGGCAGCATGGGCGTTCCCGCGCGGAAAGTGTCGGCGGTGTCGGGGTTCGGCACGCAAGCCGTGCAGTTGCTGGCGGTCCACTTTCCGGTTACTGGATCAATGCTCGTGACGCTGGGGAACGTGTAGTAGCCGTCGTAAGGCGCCGGCTGAACCTGGTTCCAGTTGTGCATGCCGTCAAAGCACTTGAACTGCGAGTTGTTCGGAACCGTGTGAGCCGGTGTGCCGCCATTGGCGTACACGTCGAGCCACATCGGCTGGTTGAACAGCGTGAAGAAGAACAGATCCGCGTTAGCACCTGTGTCCCTGCCTTGACCCGGGCAGTTCATGTTGGGGTTGCCGTCGGTGCGGAAGCCCTGAGCCCAGTCGTCAAAGCTGCTGGTCGTGGTGTGATCGATTAGCGTGAGGCTGGTCGTGCCGTCCGGAGCGGTTCCTTCTTTGTACAGGTTGACAGTAACGCCCGGTACGTCCGGCGTCCAGCTGGTGTGGATCAGCAAGCCGGGATCGTCGAATGGCCGCGTCGAAGCATAGATCACTTCGCCGTGGATACCACCGGTCTCAGTAGGTGCGAAAGGCTTCTTTCCGAACTCGATGAAGCTGTTCTGGCCCGAGAATCCCTGCCAGCCATACGAACCAAACGGAGTCGGAGGATCGACTCGGCCGGTAGACCCGCCAGTCGTGTCGCCAGCCGGACAATCCGCCGACTTGCAGTAACGAGCGCCCGGCACGCGAAGCGCGGCAGGCACAGAGACTACTTCCGCGGTGTTGGCCATGTTGGCGCCGATGTTTGAGTTGCCGCACGGTGGGAATCCATTCGTGCCACAGGTGGTATCGCCATCCGCAGGACCGCCCGCATCATAAACCACGTGTGCGCCGGTGCTCTTGTATCGGGTCGTGT
>QIAL01000242.1:21683-36626 GCA_003225535.1 Acidobacteriota bacterium
AAGTCCGTCTTCGGCCGGCACGGGGTTCCCGCTAGCATCGAGATCTTGAATACCGTTGCCGTTCGCGTCAAAGAAGGTCTTGGTGTAGATATTCGCCTGCCACTGGTTCATGGCAAGCTGACCCAAGTTTGTCACTTTCCCTCCACCCAGGCGGACAGGAGTCGACAGTCCATCCACCAGCATGTCATTCCACTGGTCGAAGACCGTGATCCTCCAATCCCCATCAGGCAGGCCGGACAAAGTGAAGGTGCCATCGCCGTTGCACTTGGTGAATGCGAAGTCCTCGCCGTCCGGATCACCGAAACTCACATAGCATTGAGTGAAGCCGAAGCTGCTGTTGTCGCCGCTGCTGAACAGCCGCTCATCCGGCGTCCGGCTCATGCGCTCCGTCGTTACCAACGCGGTAATGCTGTTGTTGCAGTTCGACCCAGTAATGTTCGGATCGCTGCCGTTGCAAACAAACTGTTTGCGCGCGTTGATGATGCCCGGGTTGGCGAAGCCGATCGATACGTGGTATCCGGCCGGTCCAAATTCCTGGAAGAAGCTGGGCTCGCCGATTCGCAGGAACGAATCGTGCGCCTTCTGCCCGTCCAGCGTATTGGTTTGCAGCCACTCTTCACCGCGTGCAATCCGGTCGGCAGCGGGCGTCGCCACGACGCCGTAACGTCCCGGCATCATGTTGGCAACCACCGCTTGGCCGGCCAGCGGAGACAGAGTCGTTCCGTCCGCTTCATACTTCGGACAAGTCACGATCGTGCCCGTGATTCCCAGCACCCCGGCTCCGCCTGCACCTGTCGTCTCGGCGGTCACTCCATTGGCCCCGATCGGACAGGCATCGAGCTGAGTCGCCGGGTCGATGGTACCCGCTAGGCTGTTATTCAACGGCATGTTAAACATGTCGTAGGTCATCTGCCCCGTGGCGTCGCCTGTGCCGCCGGCGTCGTCAAACAGGGTGATGTTGAAGCCGCCTAATCCCGGCTCATTGGGAGAGAGAACGTCGATTCCACCGCCACCGTCCTGCTCGCCGTTGAGTGGGAAGTCGTCTTCAAACACGAACACCGACAGTTTCGCCGGTGGAAACGGACTCGGCTGCGTCAGAATCGTTACCGACGTCTGCTGCAGATGCGTATTCGGATCGACACCGATCGGAGCGCCCCCCATTCCATGCCCGCAAGCCGTGTTCAGGCCGGTGGGGTCACTGGGATCATAGGCGCCGAGTGCACAGTTCGCCGGTGCGCTGGCATTGCCACCGATGAACGGGTTCGCCGCATCGCCCGGCAGAACCGAGATGTAATAACGTTTGGTCGGATCCAGGTGAACCTGGCCGGGATCAACCTGCGTCTCCTGGCTGCCTGTCGTACGGCAAACACCGTTGCCGATGTCGCAGACCGCCGGCTGTCCGAGGACTGTCTGACCTGATTCGCAGGACAGTGGCCCCGTGCAACCTGTAGCTACAAGAGGCATGTAGCTGGTGTGGAAGTTCGTCCCAAACGTGGGAACGATAGGACACGTTGAACCCTGCGGACAGGTGTTCGTAGTGTTGGTTGGGTCTACATAGAACGTCCGGTCCTCTTCAATCACCCAGCGATAATCGGTGATTGGAAGCTTGGTGACTGGGTCATAGACCGTCACTGCCAGATTGCTCGGTGTCGGGAAGATCAGCGTTACAGTCGCGCTTGTGGAACTTACGGTGTTCTGCGAGTTCTGCGCTTTATAGGTGAACGTATAGGTGCCGGGGGTCGCGTCTGCGACAAATCCACCGTTCGGATCGACAGAGAGTGTCAAGCCCGCCGACGGAGTCACGCTCGCCGCGTTCACCGTCAGTGGATGGCCTGCACCGTCCTTGTCATACGCGAGTATGCCCGGAGGAGCGATCATCAGGTGTGTAGCCACCTTCGAGGTGTAGGTGGCATTGCCCATCGTGATGCCAGTAGCACTTTCCAGGCACGTACCCGCGCAGGCATTCAGGGTGACAGTTGCCGTTGGGCCGCTGCCGTTGGCCTGATAAGTGAAGCTGTCCGGCGCGCTCCAACCAGGATTTGGCGTATATACAAATGTGCCGTCCGGGTTGAACGTCAACGTTCCTTGAGCGGGCAGCGTCGTAGCTCTGACATTGAATACACCCGTGTCGTTGGCCATCACGCCCTTCGAGGGATCCGAGACCGTCAACGGAGTGCACGGAGCCGCGGCGCACGTAAGCACATTGTATGTGTCTGCGGCAGCGTTCGCCACTGGCACAGCAATGGCTGGGGCTCCCGAACCATTTACGCCGATGTAAGCCAGCATGCCGGCATCACGCGAGACAGCGTTGCCCGACAAGCTCAACTCACGATCGAAGATGGGCAGCGCGGTGCCGCCAGCGGCGGGCACGTTGATCATCACATCGTAGGTCTTGCCCGCGGCCATAAACACTTCGCTTTGCACGCGCGGAACGCCCGGCAGTACATTGCCGTCTTCCGCGATCAGCGAAAAGCCGCCCGGAGGCAGCGCCGGCGCAACCGCCGTACCAGTCTGCGATCCCACGATCGAAGGCACGTGCATGCGCAGGCCGGCATTTACCAGCCGCACCAACACTGTTCCGGTGACCGGAACTGCAGAGGTTCCTGGCAGCGCAGCGAACGTCGAGGTCCCAGCGCTGCTCTTGTTGAACGCCACCCCGTTGATGAGGTAGTAGAGCGGTGAGTAGTTCACTGCTGGCGGATAGCAAGTCAGATAGACAGTCGGCCCTGCCTTCGGATTGCCGCAGCCACCAATCTGGCCATTCCAAACCGTTTGCTCGCTGAAACCCGTCGTGGCGACTGCCGCTGCGACGGTGTTGTTTTGCACCGGATCGATTTCGCTGAGAAGCAGCGGAACTTCAGCGTTATAGGTGACCGCTGCAGTCGTACCGACCGCTGGGTACGCAGTGCCAGCAGTGGCGCCAGCCGGCGGCGTCGTCACCACCAGCATGCCGTACAAACCCATCGGCCCTTGGATCGATGGATAGGTGCCGGACTCAATCAGGTATGTGCCCGCCTTAAGGTTGTTCCACGTCAGAGAAGCAGCAGTGCCATGGATCGCTGGCGTCGCGAACGACCGCACGCGGTTTCCCTGCGCTGGCGGCGTGTTCGCCGGTCCAGGCGCCGGAATCGGCCATGTGACCTGCTGAGAGTTGGTGTGGTCAGGGCTCGAAAGGGACGTTGCCGTCGTCCCTAGCCCGCCGCCTAGCTGGCCCACGATCACCAGCGAGGTCTCTGTCACTGCGGTTGGCAGGTTATTCGTCAACCCGATCGTCAGGTTGGCGCCCGTCGGAACCGTAATCACGACCGGAGACCAGGTTCCGGCGGGATTCAACGCAGCGCAAGTCGCGCCACTAGTGCCCGGGTCGTTGCAGGTATAGCCCCACATCTGCACGGTGTTGCCATCGGGCATCGTCAGAGCGGCTGGCCCTGCGGTCAGATTGACCGACTGGGCGACCGCACAACACGCTCCAAGGAGGAGAAGTGTCACCGCGACTACTGCTGTCTTTAGAGTTTTGGGATAGTTGGATCGCATTGCTCTTCTCCTCACTTAGTTGGTCTCGTCGATGACGTATTCCCGGGAATCGACCAGCATCATCATCAGCATTCCGCCCGGGAAAATATTGTTGGTGGTGATTTCGCGCTCGTTATGCGAGTGCCACATGAAAGCAAAACCGGCTTCGGAGCTCGGGGAGTTTGCAATGGTTCCCGAGGGAGGAGTTGAGCCGGATTGGCCGCACTGTAGGCCGGGGCCGTTGGCTTGCTGACCTGTGCTGCAGCCTGTTGCTCGCACCGTTGCATCCGGACCGAGATACGGGCTACCGCCGTACCAGGCGCCGTTGGTGAACAAATTCGCATCAGGCAGGGTCGCCGGACCACCGCCCGCTACATCGCCGAAGGGCACCTTTTCCACTGGTTTGAAATGATCTGCGCACCACTCGTAGTAGTTGATCGCTGTGGGATCGCCGGTGTTGTAGCCATTCGCATCCGGCGTGCAGGCCAAAGTCGCCAAGGGGTCCCCGGAAGTAGGATTGTGTCCGTACGCATCCCAATTCAACCCTTTGGCTGTCCAGTAGAAGATTCCGTCAAAGGCCAATCCCGGAGTCGTCGTCGTGGTGAATTGCAGAGGCCCCGCCAACGGTGTCGCCGGTACGCCTTCGTAGCTCAACGTCGACGTGGAGCTGCTGAGAATCAAGTTTCCATCGCGACCCAAGATGCGCACGTGGTTTCCGTGCTCGTGGAACGGATGTTGCCACCGACCCTGACCAATCACGCGGATCAGCGTCAATTCTCCCGGATGCATGTGGGGATCGCCGTTATAGGGCTGATGCGGATACTCGGTCGCGTAGTTCGGGTCCATGTCATCCGGCATGGAGCGTCCGTTGATCAGGAAGTACGCCGGGTGATAAGGCTCGGTGGGGACATTGAGACTGCATCCCGCAGCTCCCACCACGCAGCCTGCCGTCGCGGTCACTTGCGCTTCTGCTCGCGTGTGAATTCTCGGATCCATCTCGGAGAACTGGAACAGATATTCGCGGTCGTAGCAGGTGTCCGGATGATCGTAAGCAGACTGCGAGAGACGGTAGTCCGCTTCGCCGTGGGCGGCTTCAGCGGCCAGGTTCTTCGCACCTAACGTCCCGGTAGCCGTGCAATTGCTAGGAACACTTGCGGTTGCGGGAAGCACGATCAGCGCGCCGTACAGTCCCATCTCCACCTGCAGGTCGCCTTGGGTTCCGCTGTAGTAAGCGCGCGTGCCCGGCGAAGGGGCAGTGAACCGATAGGTCACTGTGGCACCGGGAGCCGCCTCCTGAGTGAGCAACCCGGGAGTCCCGTCCGTGAATGCGCTGAGCGTCACCCCAGGGAACAGGATGGACGTGTTACCCGCCGAGGGAGGCAGACTATTCGTCAGCGTCACAACGACCGGCGTCCCTTCTGTGACAATCAGCGTTGGGCCAGGTACCTGCATGACGTTGCAGAAACCCGACCGAGACAGGGCCGGAGCAAACGTCGGATTGAAGTTCGCCGCGCAACCGTAGCCCCACGAATACACTGCCTGTCCATCGGGTTGGTTGAGATAGGCTGGCGCCGCGACCAGATTGAATGTGGTCCCCTTGATCCCAGGAGCCGCAGCATTTGCGGAGACCGTGAACAACAGGGTTACGGCTACCATCGCCGCCAGAAGCAAGTGTGTCTGAAAGATTGTCTTTTTCATGTTCGTCGCCCTCATGGCTGCGCTCCTAATTGATCCGGACTTCGGTCATCAATCCGCCGAAGTTCTCCGCGTCGTTAGAAAGGTGATCGAGATTGGGGGTGTAGAGGTAGAAGACCTGGCCGGCCGTGTAGCCCGTCGCATCCAGAATTACGTCGAGGGACTCGCCGCCCGCCAGCGTGATCGAATTGGTCGTGTAGTACATGTTGTTTCCCGCCTGATCGCGCAGCAGCTTGGCGTTGAAGCCAACCACCTGCATCGGAATTCCCAACGAGGCCAGCGTCTGATACTCGGTCACGTCAAGGTCGGAAATACGGAGGAGGGCTCTCTTTCCAGCCGGAATGTTGATGATCGCCGACAGCGGCTGCGAGAAGTGATTGCTGCCGTCTGAAGACATCGTGTACAGGGGGCCCGGCGTCACTGTATCCGGATAGCTCCGTCCATTCAGCAGGAAGTACTTGTCCTTCATGTCTGAGAACCCTTCCGGGTTGAACGTCATTCCCACAAAGTGGAAGTTCGGGTCGAAGCCGTGGATCTGGATCGGATATTCGACGTCGTAGCGGGTCGAGCCATCGCCGTCGTTGTAGGCGTACATGCCGCCCGCGATTTGTGCCACACCGGTGGCCCCGGTGTTAGTGTTAGCGCTCGCCGGCATCGGGTTGGAGCACAGGATATCGGCAGTGGAATCGCACTTGGTTCGGTTGTCTCCCTGCTGGGCTTTCAAAGCTGTGCCCAGATCTGTTCCTGTTGGGACTCGGTTCTGCCGCGGACGCACGTAAAGCTGTCCCACCATGCCCATCTGCAAGTGCTCGGGCGGGGTGATGTGGCAATGCCAGAAGTAGGTGCCCGCATCGGGAGCCAGGTAGTAATAGGTGAAGCTGGCGCCGATGTTGATGGCGACCGAAGCGTCCGGCACGCCGTCATAGAAGGAGGAAGCGTTGGGATATCCGTGGAAGTGGACCGTGTGCTGCTCGAACAGGTCGGGGCGCATGATCATGCCCACGTTGGTCAGGGTGAGGAAGAACTCGTCGTCTTCATCGATCGCCATCAGCGGCGCGGGAATGTTGCCATTCATCACGCCCACGTCCATGATCTGACGCGGATCGACGTGACCGTCGAGGGCGCGTGGGGTCGACGCCGTTGCGGTCGATGACACGTTCACATCAGGTAGCCCCGTGGTTCCGATCGTGAACGTAAAATTGTTTGACGCCGGAAAACCGAAGTTCGTGATGCCGCTCGGGAAAGTAGTCACATTCGCAGCAAGGACCGTCTGGGTTCCATCGTAGGGTCCGGGTGCCGGGAAAACGCCCGCGCCCGTGTGGGCAATTAATACTGAGTCTCCAGGGTTCAAGCCCAGAGGCGCAATGTCATAAATGTTGACAGTGTTCGCCACATCGAGAGCCAACCCCACCGCGCCGTTGTAGCCAAACGTCAACTGGCTGGGAAGAACAGGGATTGGAGTAGTGCCAGCGAGATCCGTGGTCGCCGGATCGCCGGGTTGGAACCCTGCAAAGGTAGTGTTGAATATGTTCGGGAACTGTGTTCCAGGCTTCCCGGCCGCAATGTCCGCCAGTCCCGACAACGGACCAAAGGAGAACATATAGGTCTGGGTGCCATCACCCATCGTGGAGTAGCCATCACCGCCTGATATCTGTTGGCACTTGATGGCGCCATTAACCCCGGGCCCGGTGTAGGCCGGCTCCAAATTTGTGGCTACAGGGTGGGTGATCGTTGTCGTCGGGCATTGCACACGGAACGACTGCGCACTCACAGTCACCGTCGCGAAACCTAGGAGAAAAATGGGCAACCAATACCGACACGTATTCCTCATGGCTTTTGCAGCCTCCTTCGTGGGCGGAAACTTGTCTCCGCTCCAGTGCACCTACGCTTTTAATGGGGGCGGGTCTGTGCGCCGTCCGATGACGGGAAGATGAACCCAAATCTTCCACGTACTTGGGGGACTCGGACGGATTGCGTTCCCCAAAACCCGTGGCGTCACAGTACTAGGGGGTTATTTTTAACTCTTTGCGTTTAGGCAAATACAAATGTAAAGTTTTGTAAAGAAATGCAAGATTTGTAAAATACGTATAGAGGTGTTACCGATGTGTTTACCGTCGGTCAAGCAGTCCAACCGGAATTCCGTACCTCCGGCAGCCTTAGCCGGGCCCCGAATATTAAGAGGCTCTTCTTTGCTCAAGAGCA
Organism: Acidobacteriota bacterium; assembly: GCA_003225535.1. Taxonomy (GTDB): domain Bacteria; phylum Acidobacteriota; class Terriglobia; order Terriglobales; family Acidobacteriaceae; genus Sulfotelmatobacter. The sequence goes on from QIAL01000242.1 coordinate 29,094, forward strand.
AATACCAGCACCCCGGCGTGGTTTATCACTAATCAACATTGTGCGTGCCCACGGCTAAAACCGGTTCGTTGGGTGCTATCAAATTGCTCCCCCAGGTTGTCTCGGCACTGCAAGCGATGAACCCCCAGAGTTTCAGGCATGCGCGGCGAGACCTCTTCCGATTCCTAATGGGACGTACACAAACGGACACTATGAAACGTGCGCGGATTTTCGCAGCTCTCATTCTTCTGGTTTCATTCTCTGTGGCCGCCCACGCGGATCAGGCCAGTTCGGCGTTCAAAAAAGGCGTTCAGGCCGAAAGCAAGAACGATTACGACGAGGCCTTCCAGGACTATAGCCAGGCGCACTCGCTGAAGCCGAAAGATGCGAAATACTTCACGGCTTTCACCCGCATGCGTTTTTATGCGGCTGTGCAACACGTCAGCAAGGCACAGGCACTGCGCGATGGTGGCAAGCTCCAGGAGGCTGTCGCCGAGTTCCAGCGCGCGGCCGAAATCGATCCCACTAACTTTGCAGCTAAAACCGAAGCGCACCGCACCGAAGAGATCATCAAGAAGCAAGCGCGCGCTAGCGAAGAGACAGCCAAGAAAGAATTGCCTCTCGACAAGATGGCGCAGGAAGCCGCTGGTCCCGTGGAGTTGCAGCAGCTCTCCAACACGCTCATCAGCCTGCGTCTCACGGAAAACGCGACCATGGTTTACAAGACCATCGCGCACCTCGCCGGAATCAACGTTTTATTCGATCAGGATTACAAACCACCGAAGATCACCGTCGAACTGAACGACGTCACGCTGCGCGAAGCACTGAACACCGTTGCGTTGCAGACGAAGACCTTTTGGACTCCCGTTTCCAGCAACACGATCCTGATCGCGGCAGATACGACGGCGAAACGCAAGGACATGGAAAATTCGGTGATGAAAACGTTCTACCTTAAGAACGTTTCCACTCCCGGCGAACTGCAGGAAGCCGCTGCTACATTGAAGAGCATTCTTGATCTCAACCGCATCCAACTGGTTCCCAATCAGAATGCCCTGATCCTGCGTGGAACAACCGACCAGATGGTTCTCGCGCAGAAACTGCTGACGGATCTCGACAAGCCGAAACCCGAAGTAGTCATCGAGATCGCGGTGCTGCAGGTCAGCCGCAGCCGCATTCGCAATCTCGGTGTCAATCCGCCGACCTCGGCGAATATCGTGATGGTTCCCGGCACAACCGGCGCCAGCAGCGGCGGATCGGGCGGCTCCTTCACCCTGAACTCTCTCGGCGCATTGAATGCCACGAATTTCCAGGTGAATATTCCGGGGGCATCGGTAACGTATTTGATGAGCGACAGCGACACAAAACTGATTCAGAACCCGCAGATCCGCGCCCTCGACAACGAAAAAGCGACATTGAAGATTGGCGACCGCGTCCCAGTCGCTACCGGATCCTTCGGTTCCGCCGCGGGTGGAGGCGGCGTCAGCGCACTCGTCAACACCCAGTTCCAGTATCTCGACGTGGGCGTCAACATCGACATTACTCCTCATATCCACTCCGAACATGAAGTCACACTGAAGATGAGTTTGGAAGTGTCGTCGGTGAGTGGAACACAGAATATCGGCGGAATCAGTCAGCCGATTATCGGACAGCGGCGCATCGAACACGAAACCCGCCTGCGCGATGGAGAGGTCAATCTGGTTGGCGGCATCCTCGAAGACACGGAGACGACTTCGCTCAGTGGATATCCCTGGCTCACCAAGATACCGATCCTGAAATACCTCTTCGGACAAGAGGACAAGCAGAGGCAGGAAAACGAGATCGTCTTCGCGATCACTCCTCACATCGTCCGTGCACAGGAAGTGACTGACGACAATTTGCGACTGGTCGACCTCGGCCGTGGCACCTCGGTCACGGTGGGACACACGGACCCAAGAAGGAATGCTCCTGCTCGTACCCCGAACACCATGGAGCAGACTGCCTCTCCAAACTCTCCGAATCGCAACGCGCCGCAGAAGGCAGTCACTCCTCCGCCAGCCGCGCCTCCAAAGCCCGAACCGTCCAGGACACCGGCGCCTGCGCAGATCCCCAGCGCTGTCACTACAACCACTCTGGTCCGTCCGGTCAAGGCAACGCCCGACGAACAAAAGTTATCGCTCCAACCACCGGAACGGGCCAAGCCCCGATCTACCGAGGCGACCGCGGATCCCTGCCCCTATGGAATGCACTCCATCGGTACACAGTATGGAGTTCTCAACTGCGCTTTTGATTGAATAGGTAGTGCGGGGACGCACGACAACCTGAACTCTAAGTTGAATTCCCTGCCCGATTGATTCCGCTTTGTGCCTGATCTACAGGCTTTCGTTCAAACCACCCGAACCGTCCAACACCAGTCTGTTTAAGCTACTGTAGATTCCGCCCGATCGCAGGCAACACGTCGGCACTCGCTTATGGAGTTCTCAACTGCACTGATTGGAGGCAGGTGCCAGAACGCACGCCAACGGGAACTCTGAAGCAGAGTTCCCTGTCAGCTTGATTATTCGGCTGTGTTGCGGATCTTAAGCGGAGCGCTCTTCGGCTTGAGAAATCTGTGCCAACGCAGCGAAGTCCTGCACCAGAACTGACTCCCGACGAACCCTGACGATGCCTTGGGTCTGCCACTGACAAAGTAGCCGGCTTACCGTGAACAGCGTGGTCCCGGTTAATTGCGCCAGTTCCGCGCGCGACAATGTGATCTCGAGAAGACCGTTCTCGGTACAGCGGCGCAGCCGGTCGGAGAGGCGAACGAGTTCGCTGCTCAACCGCGACCCTACTTTTTCCGTGGATACTTCCCGGAATCGCTGTTCCATCTCAAGCAGACGCTCCTCGAGAGCACGCACTGTGTTTCGGCGGAACGTCGGAATCCGGGCCAGCAGTTTCTCAAACACTGCTGCGTCCCACACCAGGGCGACGCACGACTGTACAGCCTGCGCGGTCGCGCAATGGCTACAGTTGACGCAGACGCGATAAGAGCCCACGATCTCGCCGGCAGCATTCAAGCGCAGGATTACTTCATTGCCATTGAGCCCCATCTGCGTCACTTTCACGATGCCGGAAACTACCATCGTGACGTGACGAACAGGATCCCCTTCACTGAAGATGGTCTCTCTTTTGTCAAAACGTTTTTCGCGGGCAGCCCCGAGGATCAGGTCAAGCTCGGCGGGAATGACTTCCGCAAAAAGCGCAAACTGCTTGGCCGTTTTGATTCTTTCGCTCAGCACGCTTAGGTTTCCCCCAGTCCTTCAACAACCTTCTTTCGAGAACAATTGGCCCGGTTTGTAAACTCAACGCACCGATTCGAGGCAGCTTCGTTCGCCAGTGACACTTACCCCGGAATGTGGCCCTATGAGAATGCCTTCACCCCAAGCCATGGTCAATTACACTGTCGGGGGAGGGAAATAGCACTCTTGGGGTATTCTTCCTGGAATTTAGACTATCCTGGCTGGGCTCGGCAGGTCTTGGTACGGCCGTAACAAAACCTTTGATTACCTAAAGATCCCCGGAGTGGGCGGGAGTACTGATATGGATCTACAAATCCTACTGCGGGCCGCTCTTGAGGAGGCCCGACTCGGACTCCACCAGGGTGGACTGCCAATCGGATCGGTGCTCGCCGACCAGCAAGGGCGCATTCTAGCCCGCGGTCACAACTTGCGAGTCCAGAGCGGAGATCCGACCGCGCACGCCGAAGTCGTCTGCATCCGTAATGCGGGCCGACGACGAGATTGGTCACAGTTGACCCTGGTCAGTACGCTGAGTCCATGCGTGATGTGTACTGGAACTAGTTTGCTGTATCGAATTCCGAGAGTGGTCATCGGAGAGAACCAGAATTTCCTGGGTGCGGAAGAACTGTTCCGCCAGCACGACGTGGATCTGACGCTCGTGCAGGATCCCGAGTGCATTCAGATGATGCGGGAGTTCATACGCGACCATGCTGACTTGTGGAATGAAGATATCGGTAAGTAGCGCCGGTGCGCGGGAGTCTTTAATTCGTTGATGGTTGTGGCTGCGCGGGTTTGGTTGCAGGAGAGATTTCGCTGGCCGGGAGTATTCTCCGCAGATCCCAGCGGCATAGTGGGCAGCGAGTGGCAACCGAAAAAACGATATGACCGAAGGCGACACACTTCGCGTTCATACAGGTTCTCATGTTAAAACTCCCGATTTCACTGCGGGCACTTGTCCCTATTGCAATGACGCTAGCACGAGCTTGGCGGTGATTGCGTCCTTCTTTTCAATTCTGACTGATTGAATTTTCTTCTAGGACGGATGGAGCAGCTCAGTGTTTGCTAAGCCAGTCCGAGACTCGCGGCCGCCGTGTCTACGATCGTCTTGCCTATCACGAGCGAAGCTGTCGCCGCTGGAGAGGGAACATTGAGAACATGCAGTATCTTGCCGGAAGGCACAAACTGAAAATCGTCGACCAAGGCGCCATCGGGCTTGAGAGCCTGCGCCCGAACTCCCGACCCGCCCGGAACCAGATCACTTTCCCTTATCTCAGGCAGTAATCGTTCCAGGGCTCGAACAAACGCCCGCTTGGAAAGAGAGCGATGCCATTCTCCCAGCGCATTACGCCAGTGCTTTCCGGCCATGCGCCAGAATCCGGGGAACGCGAGCGATGACGCCAGATCGCGGGCGTTGATGTCACTGTGCCGGTATCCTTCGCGCGCCAACGCAAGCACCGCATTCGGACCCGCGTCGACCCTGCCAGTTATGCGGCGTGTGAAATGCACGCCCAGGAATGGAAAGCGCGGGTCCGGTACCGGATAGATCAGCGCCCGCACCAGCGACGAGCGTTCGGGAGTGAGGTCGTAATACTCTCCTCGAAAGGGCACAATCATGATTCCCGGATCATCACCCGCCATGCGCGCGATGCGATCGCTGTACAGGCCCGCGCAGTTGATTACCGCACTCGTCGCAAATGCGCCCGTGTTGGTTTCGACCACGATTTCCTGTGCGGAGCGCTGAATCCCCGTGACGGCGACCGAGGTTCGAACCGTCCCTCCACTCGCCACGATCAATTGCGCATACTTTTCGCAAACCAGGGCGTAATCGGTGACTCCTGTGGAAGGAACAAGTAGCGCCTGCAATCCGCTCGCGTGCGGTTCGAGTTCACGCAACTCCTCGGAGCCGATCAGGCGCAGTCCGGTAAGTCCATTCGCCTCGCCGCGTATGCGTAATTCCTCCAGCCGCGGACGCTCGTCTTCGTTCGTCGCGACGATCACCTTGCCGCATACATTGTGGGAAATCCCATGTTCGCGGCAGAAATCGACCATCGCTGCGGCTCCTGCAACGCACAGACGCGCCTTCAGCGAACCTGGCTTGTAATAGACGCCGGAATGGATGACACCGCTGTTATGGCCGCTCTGGTGGCATGCAACTTTATCTTCCTTTTCCACCAGCAGCAGTTTCTGGCGCGGAAACCGTCGCGTGATTTCGAGCGCGACCCCGAGGCCAACCGCGCCTCCGCCGATGATGATCACGTTGTATCGAGAATCGGTCATGCCGGCGGTCTGCGAGCGATGTTCATTACCGCATAATCGTACGCTACGAAACCCTTCAGTTTACGACGAGTGTCACGGTGGTGCTCTGCCCGGCATTGGGAGATGTGCCCGAAGAGGTACCGGTCACTGTAATGTGATAGGTCACGGGCGGAGGCGGCTGTCCACCACCGCCTCCTCCGTTGCTAACACCGGCACACGAGACAAATGCCATCATCATCAAGCAGAAAACTACACATTCTGACAGCTGCCGCGCTTTTGCCCGATTTCGATTTCCGGAAGCGCTCGCCCCGATCGCAATCGCAGCCAGCGGAATCCACACCGCTGATAGAGGAAAGTTTCCCTTCACCGGCATATCGGAGCGGGCACTGTTTGCCCTCGTCGAAATGTTCATGACCACGTCGACTGCTGAATTCCCCGGAGTCACCGGCGTTGACGGATTAAAGACGCATTGGGCCCCCGCCGGAAGCCCAGCGCTACAGGCAAGAGTAACGGCCCCATTGAAAGACGAGCCGATGGGTAGAACTCTCAGCGCATAAGCACCGCTTGTCTGTCCTGCCGTGACCGTCTGGCTAGCCGTCGAAGAGGTCACAAGGAAGTCCTGCGCGATCGTGAGCGAAACGCTAAGGTTGTGGCTTGGATTTCCGGTCGTGTCCTGGGTATTGATCTTAACGTTGTACTGGTTCGCGTTCGCATCGTTGGGAACATTGATCGTTGCGGTGAGACTCGTCGTGCCTCCACTCGCGAGAGTCAGTGGATTCGCCGGGGCGAGCGTACACATGGCTCCCGGAAGCGAACTGGCATCGCAAGTCGCGTTGATCTTTCCCCCGTAAGAGAAAGTGGAAGTCAGCTGCAGATTGGCTTTCGCCTGCGCCCCGGGAGTGCCCGACAGCGTCTGCGTACCGGAGATGGAGTAATCCCCAACAGTGAAGGGGACGGATAGTGTGTGCACCACCGATCCGGACGTTCCACTGATCGAAAGCGCGTATGCACCGGCCGCAAAGAAAGAGCCATTGATGGTAAGCGTCACGGTCGCAGGAAAACCGCTGACCGACCTGGGACTAACGCTGCAACTTCCCGCGCCATACGTCGCTGGACAAGTGAATGTCACGGTGCCGCTGAACCCGTCTTGCGAGGTAATGGAAATCGGCCCGTTCACGCCTGTGCTCCCGGCGTTGACGGCAGGGAACGCGCTCGGTTCGCTCAATAGAAAGTCAGGATTTGCGGTGACGACCAAGTTGAACGAAGTGGTCAAAGGCGCCGCAGCTCCGCTCGTCGCCGCTTGCAGGGTTACCGGATACGTATTGGCAGCCGTCCCCACCGGAACCGCAACCCTCGCGGTCATGTTCACCGGGGATCCTGATCTCGGATTCACGGTTGCCCCTGGCGTCAGGTTGCAGGTGGCACTGGGGATGGATGAAGTGCATGAAACCGTCACGCTCTGGCTGAATGATCCCGCGGCCGTGACTTGAAAACTGACTGGCGAGGAAGTGCTCCCACGCGAGACTGTCAGGCTGGTTGGAGAGGGCGTAGTGATTCCAAAGTTCAGAAGATGAAGAGTCAAAGGGATCGTATGCGTGATGTGACTCGTGTCGGCCCCGGTTGCTTTCAGATTAAAGGTGTAGTCCCCCGCTGCCCCACCCACGGCCACGGTAAAAGGCGTTTTATTGCCGGGAGTAAAACTCGCCGGAGATGGCGTACAGGTGCTCGGCGGTGCAGTCGTACCGGCGGTGCAACTCAGCGTCACTGAACTTGCGTATCCGTTCACGGCAGTCATCGTGCCGTTAAAAGATGCCGTCTGCCCGACAAAGGCGGTGAGCGGCGTGTTCGAGACGGAGAACTGGAAATCCGGCGTGATCACCAGGTTGAATTGCCACATGCCCCGGCCGTATGTAGAGGCCCGCAGCAGTTGTTGTCCGCCGAGATTGAACACTCCCAGTGCCGTGACCGCAACGTTTGGTAGAAACCCTGCCTGATTGGTGATCGGGTTCGGCCCCAACTCGGTCCAATTGGGCGCGGCAGT
>QIAL01000242.1:36631-37926 GCA_003225535.1 Acidobacteriota bacterium
CGACCACTGCATTCGCGGGAGAATCCGGAAGGTTGCCCGTAAAGTCACTCCAGCTCGCACCGGCATTGGTCGTTTTCCATACGTGGCCCGCGCCGCCAGTGAAGCCCATTACGGTGATGTAAGCCGTGTTTCCCGAGGCGTCGGAAGGATCGATGGCCACACCCGAAATCGGATATTGATTCGGATTGATATTTCCTTGCAGCCCATTTTCAGTAACGTCGGCAAACATCGCGGGCCCCGCCGAAGCATTCGTTGTTACCCAGACCCGGCCACCCGCGGGCGTGTGGGCAGGCCCCTCAACAGGACCGAGTCCGCTGGTAGTGGCATAGATCGTCCCCGATCCGTTGCTGTCGATCTTTCCCGCGGCAGCCAACCCGCGCACCTGATTCACTTCGCTCCCCGTGCATGTGGCCGCGCCTAAAGTATCGAAGTTCGGGCTCACCGCGGTAAAAACGCCGCCGGTGCGCGGTCCGCGCCATACCCGGCACGTCCCGACCAGCATGGAAGTCTCTGAGCCGGGATCGAGAATGTACGGGAAGTAAAATGCCCCGTCGTCCCCATCCAAGCTACTACTGGTGACGACGTAGTTGAATCCCGCGTTGTTGCAGAACACTCCGTTGCTGCAAAGCTGAATGCCGAGCCCTTCCGGAGGAATATCAGGATTCGATGCATAAAAGTTCGAACTCATGATCGGATCGATGGCGTTATACCCGCCGTCGCCGCCGAGAACATTCGTCCAACTTGGATTTGTGGTCGCCTGGCTGGTTGTCGGCGACCCGTTGTCCTGGGTTCCGCCGAGCATCGTCTTGGGATCGCTCGGATGCTGCGAGAAGCTCACGAACTGCGCCATGGAGCCAAGGTTCTGGTTCAGATCATCGAACTGGTTGATTCCCGAACATGCCCCGCTCACCAGGCCGTGGAAGCCATCGAGCGCGCGGTAAATCCCGCCGTCATTGGCGAAGTACAAAAGTGCGTTGCCCGAATCGCTGCCCGAACTCGGAATCATCGCGGCCAGAGTATGCTGATCCGGATGCACGTGAGACGGAGCCGCCACCGGAATGCACCCATACGCATGCGTCAGGTTTATGAATGGCGACGCCGTGCAGGTTGGATTCAATGCACTGATCTGACATTTGTAGAGGTTGATTGCGCCCGCATAGAGATCAGTAGCCGCTCCGTCGGACATCGCCAACAGCTCAAGGTTGTAGGTTCCCTGCTGCGCCCCGCAGCCATTGCCGTCGCCGCAGTTCGTGATTCCGCTGTTCGAAATGGAAAGCCACGAAACCCCGCCGTTC
>QIAL01000155.1 GCA_003225535.1 Acidobacteriota bacterium
ATGCGGGGATTTCGAGTGCCAGGTTTCGCTTTTCCCATTGCGCGGTGGCGGTGGGGAATGTGCCACCGCACGAGAAAGCGCTGACCGGGAGATCGTCGCCCTTGCCGGCGTAAATGGTGCCGAGGACTTCGCGCTCGAACTTTGGAGCTCCCGGGAAGACGGGAGGCAATTCGATTTTGCTGGTCGGGGTTGCGGGGACTTTCACCTCGAACAGGTGGGCCAGGGTCTCATCGACGGCCAGCATGTTTTTGCGAACGACCTCTTCGCCCTTCTTGCCGTAGGTATTGCGGATCGACTTCCGGATAGCTTCAATCGATTCATCTCCAGGGAGAACTTTCGAGATGGCGAAGAAGCAGACCTGCATGATGACGTTCATGCGCGATCCCATGCCGGCATCGCGCGCGACCCTGTAAGCGTCAATCGCATAGAACCGGGCTTTTTTCGAGATCAGCTGCTCCTGCACTTCGCGCGGCAGGTGATCCCAGACGTCGTCTTTGCCGAAGGGGCTATTCATCAGGAAGACGCCGCCTTCGACCAGAGAGCTGAGCATGTCGTAGCGCTCGAGGAAGATCCATTGATGGCAGGCGACGAAGTTTGCCTTCGCGACCAGATAGCTCGACTTGATGGGCTGCGGTCCGAATCGCAGGTGGGATACAGTCATCGCACCGGATTTCTTGGAGTCGTAAACGAAGTATCCCTGAGCATAATTGTCAGTGTTCTCACCGATGATCTTGATGGAGTTCTTGTTTGCGCCGACGGTGCCATCTGCTCCGAGGCCGTAGAACATGGCGCGGATCACGCTGTCGGGTTCGGTGGAGAACGACGCATCGTAGTCGAGGCTGGTCTGTGTGACGTCGTCTTTGATGCCGATGGTGAAGTGATCTTTGGGCTGCGGCCGTTTCAGGTTGTCGTAGACCGCCTTGACCATCGCGGGAGTAAATTCCTTGGACGAGAGGCCATACCGGCCGCCGACCACGGCTGGTGCGGCTTTCAGCTTGCCGTAGCCCAGTTTCAATCCTTCGTTCAGAGCGCCTACCACATCGAGGTAAAGAGGCTCGCCAATCGCGCCGGACTCCTTGGTGCGATCGAGGACTGCGATCTGGCGGACGGTTGAGGGCAACGCCTCCATAAATGACTTCACAGAGAATGGGCGATACAGGCGGACTTTCAGCAAGCCCACCTTCTCGCCGCGAGCCGCGAGGTAATCCACGGTTTCGTGCGCGATTTCTGCGCCCGAACCCATCACGACAATGACGCGCTCGGCATCGGGCGCGCCGACATAGTCGAACAGGTGATATTTGCGTCCCACGACTTCGGCGAACTTGTTCATTGTGGCTTGGACTTTCGCGGGTGCATCGTCGTAGTACTTGTTCGCGGTTTCACGGATCTGGAAAAAGACGTCGGGATTCTGTGCCGTGCCGCGCAGCACCGGATGATCCGGGGAAAGGGCGCGCTGGCGGTGCTCGATGACGCGGTCCATGTTGATCATGGCACGCATATCGTCTTCATTCAGCATCTCGATTTTGCTGACCTCGTGCGAGGTGCGGAAGCCGTCGAAGAAGTGCAGGAAAGGAATGCGGGTCTCGAGCGAGGCGGAATGCGCGATCAGAGCCAGGTCCATGGCTTCCTGCACGGAGTTGGAACAGAGCATCGCCCATCCCGTGGTGCGGCAGAACATAACGTCAGAGTGATCGCCAAAGATCGAGAGTGCGTGGGTAGCAATGGTGCGCGCGGTCACGTGAAACGCGGCCGGGGTGAGTTCGCCGGCGATCTTGTTCATGTTCGGGATCATCAACAGCAATCCCTGGGAGGCGGTGAATGTCGTGGCCAGAGATCCGGTTTGCAGGGCACCATGCACAGCTCCGGCAGCGCCTCCTTCACTCTGCATTTCGACCACGTAAGGGATGCTTCCCCACGCGTTAGGCACGGCTTGCGAGGCCCACTCGTCCGCCCACTCGCCCATCGGTGACGAAGGAGTGATGGGGTAAATGGCTATGACTTCACTTACCCGGTAAGCGACATGCGCGACGGCCTCATTGCCGTCCATGGTCTTGAACTTGCGCTTCATGAAATCCCCCGTTCATTTATCTCGACGGGAACCACTGAGGGTGGCCCTGCGATAGATCAAGGATGCCGTAAGGAGGGGGAGGATGTCGGGACGTAGGTTCACAGGATGGTGTGATTTGGATCACACCTTCCCGGAAAGGGATAGAAGGACTTGAGGTTATAACTACCCAAAAACCACTACCGCGCGACCAGAGTTCAGCCGACGGAGATACTGACCTGAGAAAAGCACCAGACGCAAAAAAATGCGGGCCGGGAGCCTCAGCCGTGAAACTCGCGGACCGCACGTTTTCGTCTCACTCCAGGTCGGTTGGATCGTTGAACAGCACCGTCAGCTTGATACTGCCATGGCCATATTGAGGAAAGTTCGGCTTCGCTGGATTCTTCGGATCGAGCGTCGATGCGGTGTCATCCGGAGGAAACAGGACCAGCGAATTGAGAAATGCGAATACTGCGTTCTGGTCATTCCCACACAGAGCCGCAAACGAGTTGCGCGAAGTAAGAGCCTCTCCCCCATGGCGAAGAATGACATCGTTCAATGTCATGCTGCGACCATCGTGGCCATAGGGCCCAGTGCTGCCGACACCCCACAGTGGGCGTGTCAGGAATCGCGTTTGCAGCGTGCCATCCCAATTTCGCTCGTAGAAATTCGTGCCCAGATCGTGACGTTTGAAATCAGTGAAGAGATCCTTCACCAGGAACGAGTTCCCCTGCGGCAGCTTGAGCAGGGGAAAGCCGCTGCCATCATCTTGAGTGTAAAAGAGCGGGTTCGCGGTGGCGAAAAGGCTGTTAAACATTCCGTTCGCCGTGTCGTAGTTGGTTTCGACGTCGGCGACGCGACGATCATGATTGATCCTCATGCTTGCGACGTGGCAGGAGCCGCAGCCGATACGGTTGAAAACCGCGCGGCCGCGTTCGGTGGTGTCGGTCTGCTGGTAATGAGCGGGTTTGAAGTAGTTCATCAAATAGAACTCGAGATGATCTACAAGCGCCGGATCGATCTCGTTTCCGTTCTGCGCATCCGGAGGTGGCGGCGCGCTGATTTTGTCCTTCGATCCGTCGAGCACCATGCCGGAAGGAGTGACGACTCGTCCTCCCGCGCTGGCGGTCGAGAGATCGGGATCCGAAGAAGCTTCAAGCCCCATCTCCTTGTGAAGGGCTCCGACCACGAACTCACGGATCGATATGGTAGATCCTTCCGCAAAGAATGGTTTAATGCGCAGATCGGCATCGACGCCTACGACTCTTGAGGTGTCGACCGTGCCATCCGGATTGGCTGTGATGCTGCCAAACTGCACACCCTTGGTGAAGAGCGGCATGGTGACCGACCTTTTCCATTTCTGCGCGCGCGAGACCGCAAGATCGCGAGTGGAGCGAAGGTCCGTGGTCATCTCGTCGGCGAGCATTTCGCGGATTCCGAGCCCGAAAAGGTGCGGGGCATCGCGGCTATCAGGACGAGTCGCGACGTTTCCTCCGGAGCCCCCTGATCCGCGGGGACGCCCATGACAAGCAGCACAACTGTCGGTGAGACCAGCGGCGATGCCAGCGTCGGTGTTGAGATCGCCGACGCCGTCGCCTACGTTCGGGCCTTGCCCCTGCGCCTGCGTAAACTTTCTCTGGAACAGTTGACGTCCGCGCCGGATCGAGCGAAACGGATCGCGGTTGATCATATAGAGAGACGAACCGGGAGTCATGATACTGCCTCGGCCCGCTCCGATCTCATCGCTAAGTGACTTGTTAATTCCAGCACCTGTTGTACTGGTGGCTTGTGTGTTATCGATCATCTGCGCACGAGCGACGAACCCCAATAACAACGAGCTTGCAGCGAGTGCACATGTCTTCCCCAGGAACTTCATGCCGATTTCCTCCCCCAGCCGTTCCGGTGCCTCTCGGCCGCTTCCCCGATTGCGGCCAGAGAGGTCCGGTGTCTATTAAGGAAATCGGAAAAGAAGTAAAAAACACGACAGGAAGAGACAAAAATGTTTCCTGCCCCCCCGCAGCTCAAGCTCGCTTCGGGAGAGAGGGACTCTGTCGAAGCCGCTTCTCGAGGTCCTTCAATGGCCGGAGGTACTGATCACTTAGTTCGCGGTGCGCAGCCAGTGCCTTCCTGGCGGCGGTGGCAAGAGCTTCGGCCCGGGAGGATTCGCCGAGGTCGAGATAGCACTCCGCCAGTGCGACTTGCGCTGCGGCCAGGGCCGGACTGATCGGGT
>QIAL01000156.1 GCA_003225535.1 Acidobacteriota bacterium
CACGACGAAATCGCGGTTCAACCTCTGAATCGAAAATCCCGTCGTCTCATTGCGAGAGCATTTAAGGCGACACTAAAGGGAAATTGGAAATGGCCGAGGAACTATCAAGAGGCCATGGAAGCGATAGATGCAAAGCAGTGGGAGCTCGCGATGCAGAAGGAATACAATTCCATAATGAAGAATGACACATGGACTCTTGTCCCGCGTCCAAAGGATGCGAAAGTCGTCAAATCTCGCTGGGTTCTCCTTATGAAGGACAACGGCCTTCACAAAGCACGATTCTGCGCCAAAGGCTTCACCCAACGATGGGGGGAAGACTATGACGAAACTTTCGCCCCAGTTGCCAAGTACGCCTCCATCCGCACCCTCTTTGCTCTCCTAGCTGGCCGCAAGAAGGCCAAAGTTCATCAAATGGACGTTAACACCGCATTCCTTTACAGCATCCTCGACGAAATAGTCTACGTTGAGCAACCTGAAGGTTTTGTTGTACCAGGGAAAGAGGATTTTGTCTGTCTCCTGGGAAAGGCATTGTACGGATTAAAACAATCCCCCCGAGCATGGTTCCACCTCATCGCGGAAGTTCTCTATGATTTCGATTTCAAACAATCAACGGCGGATCCCTGCATCTGGATTCACGAAAATGAGAATGGGGAACGTATTTACATTGCACTGTATGTCGACGACCTCATTATTGCTGGAGACAACGAGGATGACATCCTTACAATCAAGCGTCGACTTAGCGAACGATTTGAAATGAAGGATCTGGGAATTGCAAAGAAATTCCTCGGGATAGAAATTGAATATGGGAGTGACGGATCAGTTAAACTCCACCAGAATCAATACATCCAACGACTCATTGATCGCCACGGAATGGGGGAAAGTAACCCCGTAGCTACTCCGCTGGATACCTCTGTCAAACTAACCTCAATTACGGCTGAAGAAGCCCCGGCGGATCCTCAAGAATATGCCAGGATAGTGGGAGGTTTAACCTTCGCTGCCTGTGTCACAAGACCAGACATAGCATGCACCGTCGGCCAATTGTCACAATTCCTCAATAACCCGTCATCAACGCATATGCAAGCGGCGAAACGAGTTCTCCGTTACCTCCAAGGAACATCAGCACTCGGCATTACGTATCGTCCCCCTCCTCTTAAACTGCAAGGATACTCGGACGCGAATTGGGCCGGTGACATGGATACTAGAAGATCGACAACCGGATATGTTGTCATGCTCAACAACGGCGCGATTGCATGGAAAAGTCGTCGCCAACCTACCGTTGCTTTATCAACAATGGAATCAGAATATATGGCCTTAACAGACGCCACAAAGGAGCTCGTATGGGTCAAGAGTCTCCTTGCCGAACTTGGATATTCAAACGGCAAATCTAACGATCCCACGGATCTATTCTCCGACAATCAGGGAGCAATTGCACTAGCAAAGAATCCCGTATCTCATTCTCGAGCGAAACATATCGACATTCGTCACCACTTTGTTCGAGAAGCAATTCAGGACCGCATCATCTGGGTCCAATACATCCCTACGGCTGAAATGACAGCCGACAGTCTTACGAAAGCCCTTGGACGCGAGAAACACGAGAAATGCACCGCGCGCATGGGAATGTCGTGAGTTATGACGCTGGACGTCAGTGGGAGTTCTTATTTATTTGTTTATGGTTTGGAGAACAATGTTATTCATTCAGACTGGATCATGGGATATCGGATTGGAGATTTTAGAAAGGCGCAACGCGGACATCATCATTCTTTATTCAAGCAAAGATACAAGTGGGAGTGTTAAGGAATATGCATCTTTGTAGGGTTTTATCCAATAAGGGTATCACTAGCAGTCACGCTTTCTTTTAGTTTAGTCTTCATAACAATCATACGAGTGTACACATTAAGGAGTTCGCCCGCTATTCTCAACAGGTTATGAGCCCGGGTTAGCGTAGCACCCGCGGTGAATTCCTTTCACTCTTTTCAATACATTCGTTCAAATCGATTAACTAATCAATTGACTCAACGTCCACAAAGATGGACAACCTTCCCGAAAATCTTCGCACGAGCCGTTATGGCATCGAGAAGCTTCGGGACCACAATTATCAGAACTGGTCCTTCCAGTGCAGCATGTTACTCGCGGAGAAGGAAGTGTGGGAAGTAGTCAGCGGTACACATCCCCGTCCTCTCACGGCCGAAGAGCATGAAACCAAATTCCCGGAAGATAAACTTACCGAGGCTGGTCGAAGGAAGACCCAGAAGGAATTCGACGAGTGGAACAAGCGGAATGCAGATGCCATCCGAATTATAAGTTTCACAGTCTCTGACAATCTCCAGGGTCCTATTCGAGCGAACAAGACCTCAGCCAAAGCGGCCTGGGATGAATTGCAGCAAATCCACGCGTCGAACGATAAACAACGCCTGTTTTCGCTACTTCGACGGCTCTACCGCCTCGAAATGAATGCCAACAGCTCCCTTATCGAACACGAATGAACATTCGAAGACCTCGTACAAAGCTTATCCGATATCGGCGAGATAATCAAACCTGTTCATCTGGTAGTTATCTACGCAAATTCCCTTCCTGTCGACGTATTCAGCAATTGGATCCAAGGTCAAATGGCCTTCATCGACAAGATGACAGTCACGGAATTCAAGGGACGCGTTCGCGAAGAAGCACGTCGTCTCAACGCCTGTGGGCTCAATCAAGGCCTCGGGATTGAACGTGATCCGGATACCATTCAAGCCAACATCGCGCGTCGGATTTTTCCCCCGCGAAAACAAAACAATTTACCCCCATGCACCCACTGTGGCTACCGCAACCATACAGAACTAGAATGCCACAAACGTATCGCAGACGAGTACAATGCAAAGCAGGCTCGCAAAGCTCAGCAGAGCGGCGGTAACAGCGGAAACGGTGGAAGGGGGAGAGGTCGGAAAAGCAATCGAGGTGGCAAAGGCGGCGCTGGAACAGCGAATCTCGCCAATGCCAATGCGAATGACGACAATTACACCGTTCCCGCATACAACTCGGTGTTCGGCGGCCTCGCATTCTGCCTCAAGGCAGCACTCAATCCAAGGATGCGATGAGTGAAGGGAGTCTGGGTCAAGGACAATGGTGCAACGCACCATATGCACCACGACAAATCCCTATTCAAGAATTACCACCATCTCAAACACAAACTGTATGTTGGCGGAATTGGAAGTGGACTGAAAGCCGTGGGAATTGGCGATGTCGAAATTCGAGATCCAAAGAATAAGACGCATACTCTAAAGGGCGTCCTCCACGTTCCCAAACTCAAATGCGGGTTAATGTCCCTCAACACCCTTGCCCTAGCAGGAATGAATTATGCGGGCACGAAAGATGGATGTGTTGTGACAGATGGGGATTTCAGGATACAGAGTCCCATCAGAAACGGACTTTGCTTTTGGAGCGAGGAAGGATATTTGGTTGATAATGAAGATGCCACTGCATTATTCGCAGGCATCATGCCAAAGAAAGTGTCTCTAACAGACCTCCACGAAAGACTCGCGCATGTCAGCAAGAATACCCTGCTCAAGTACGGGGATTCAATCGAAGATCTTCATCTCGATCCTGCCGATGCAAAGAATGAGGAGCATCAGACTCCCTGTCAATCTTGCATCTTCGGCAAGCATGCAAGGACTCCTTTCCATCCACGGACTGAACGACGAAAGATTCCCCTGGAACTCGTCCATTCAGATCTAGCAGAAGCGAATATTTTATCGCTCGGCAAAGGAAAATTCGTCCTCACCTTTACGGATGACGCAACCAATTATGGCGTTATCAGTATCCTTCCCAACAAGAATGCTACGACCGTCCTCAATGCCTTCAAAGAGTTTCAAGCCTGGGCAGAACGTCAGAGTGGTCACAAGATTAAAGAACTACGGACGGATCGGGGGAAGGAATATATGGGGGAAATGATTAAATACATCAAATCCAAAGGAATTGAGTACAACCCCACCGCAGGCCATTCACCTCAATCAAACGGTGTTGCCGAACGCATGAACCGTACATTGTTCGAAAAGGCATGCACGATGCTCGATTTCTCCGGAGCTCCCCTTGAATTATGGGGGGAAGCAGTTCTCGCTGCGACGCATATCCGGAATCGAATTCCTACTTCCACCCTGAACGGTAAAACACCC
>QIAL01000157.1:0-277 GCA_003225535.1 Acidobacteriota bacterium
CCCACAAAAGTCGGCTTCACCTTAAGTGATACGTGAGTTCGCGAAGCCTGGTGTACTCCAATCCTTCCGAACGTGTCACCGTTTGCTCGCTCCAGTTGCCAAAGTTGTCGTATTGATACTGGTAACGAACTATCGACTCGGGTAACTGCGGCTGGGGCGGCCATTCGGAAGCGGGTTTTGCAGGCACGAGATTCCCAGTCTCGTCCAGATGGAAAGAAACTCCTACAGGGAATCTTGAGTCTCTAGTGAAAGTCGTCCGCTCCTCGACAACATCGCC
>QIAL01000157.1:309-4611 GCA_003225535.1 Acidobacteriota bacterium
GCGCTCATGGCCTTCTTCATTTGAGCTTTTATTTCATCCAGCGGAACACCAGATTGTGCGGCCACTTCGGCAATCTGTTTCGCAGAGAACACGGAGCCAGGGTCCTCATTGATCACTTGCAGGTCGGTTATTCTATGTTTCTCGTCGTAGGTGCGGACGATTCGACTTAGGAGGCGACCATCCGCATCAAAACCTTGTGTCTCAGTTGGCTGATCGTGCTTGTTGTAGATCGTCCTCACCCTGATGGCGTTTCTGATTCCATCAAGACCATATCCAAGCGTTCCTTCGGCATCCGCGAAGATCAAATCGACGTCCGTGGCCTTCGCTCCCGCTTGATCATCGGCTTTGGGCATAAGCTCGCGGATCTCGGTTTTGCCGCCTTCTTCGTCATACCGGAATGATGTGTGGTCGCCGCTTCCCTCCACGATTCTGAGGAGCCTTCCCTTGTCATCGTAGGAATAGACCTTTTCTGTTAGAGCGCCGCTGGCAGTCCGCACCGTATCCGTAAGCAAACGGCCAGAGCTATCATACGTCCAGGTCTGAATCATTTCTGATACTTCTGAATCTGGATTCGACAACCAGCGGGTGGTGATCAGCCTTCCGCCTGGATCGTATTCAGACTTTGTCGAGCCTACCGATACTGTTCTTACCGGACCACGAAGGCCGGCTTTTTCGCGATCCGACATGGATGCACCTGCTCTCATCGCCGTCAGTCTATCGAACCCCAGCTTTGCATCTGGCCATGATCAGCGTGATGTCGTCGTGCTGGTCACCGGGGCTGAGTGCGCGCACCTCGTTCGTGATGGCCTCAACCGCCGCCTGGCACGGATGCTCGCGATAGTGCCGCAGTCGTTGAATCAGGCTCTCTTCTCCGAATTCCTCACCGCGGTCGGTTAGCGCCTCCGTGACGCCGTCAGTGTAGAGGGTCAGCAGGTCTCCGGGAGCCAGCTCGAACTCGGAGAACTTGCACTCCCAATCCTGAAACAGTCCCAGCAGGGTTCCGGTTGAGGGAAGGCGGCAACAGGCATCGTCACCGCGCATGATGATGCCGGAGAGGTGTCCGCAGTTGGCGTAACGCAACCGCCGCGACTCATCGTCGTATTCAGCGAAAAAGAGCGAGGCATAGGCGCTGTCAACGGTGTTCTCGTAGAAAAGCTTGTTGACCGAGCGCAGGAACAGTTCAGGATGCGTCAGCGCCAGAGCGCACTGGCTGCGCAAGTTGGCCTGTAAGTTGGCCATGAGCAGCGCCGCAGCAATCCCCTTGCCCGAGACGTCCCCGATCACCAGCCCCAGGCGCTGCTGCCCGAGATCGAGGAAGTCAAAGTAGTCCCCGCCAACCTGGCGCGCCTGCAAGCACAGTCCGGCGTATTCGAGCGTCTTCGCCTGCGGACGAACTTGTGGAAACAGGCGGGCCTGCACTTGCTTGGCGATTTCGATTTCCTGCGCGGCGCGCCGTTCGGCTTCATACTTCTGAACGAGTGCCCGGCGCTGGGCTTCCACGCCACGGGTGAGCTCGTCGAATCCCGCGATGCCGAAGGAGTTTCCGTCAGGATCTTCGAAGCGAGTGTGAATTCCGCCCCACGCAGGAACCTCCGGTGGGTGGCGGAATTGGACGCCGCGGGCTTTCCATTCCTCGTACTTGCGGTTGACGTCTTCCGTGATGAACCATACGCGCGACTCGGGGCCGATGAGTTTCTCGGCGTCGTCATCGGGCTGAAGGAGCGCAAACCCTATGTGAGCATTGCCGTCGGCCGGGGCCACTTCGATCCAGCGCTGGCCGTTATCGAACCGGTGATCAACTGCCACCCGGAAGCCCAGCTTATCAACATAGAATCGCAAGCTGCGATCCAGATCGCGCACCCAGATGATGACGAAATGGAGGCAGAGATAGGGGTCGGTGCTGTCGAGTCGCAGAAGCGATCGATCAATGCCGAAAGGTAACTCGTAGCTCCCCATTGTGCGAGATTATACGAGGTCATATACCAGCTTTGATGTCAGGATTTCCGAAAGACGTGTAGCCCCGGACGCCTCGTCCGGGGTTGTGCGCGAAGCGCGCAATCCGACAGCCCGCCCCTTCGACAACCTCACGACACGCACTGTCGCACAAAACGCGACAACAAGGGCGGGCGCCCTCTGGATCAGTTGTTTATTAGGCTTGAAATTCTGAGGCTTCGGGAAAACGCAAGTTGCACTTGGCGAGCGTGATCGTCAAAAGTTCTTCCACCTTCGACTCTTCGCAGTTGCGAGCCATGGCCAGTTCGCTGACCAGCAGGTAGCGGGCGCGCTCCAGCATCTTCTTCTCGCGGAAGGAGAGCGGCTTGGCCTGGTGAAGCGCAATCAGGTTCTTCAACACGCCCGCCACTTCGAGGAGCGACCCGGTGCGCATGCGCTCGGAGTTTTCTTTGAAGCGGTCTTTCCAGTCGCCGTTGGTGCCGTTTCCGTTGATCGAAAGCAGGTCCAGCACCTTCTGGATTTCCCCGTTCTTCACCACCCGCCGCAGCCCGACACTGCCGGCGTTCTGGCAGGGCACCATCACCCTGAGGCTGCTCGCCTTAATGTTCAGGAGGTAGAACCTCTCGACCGTCGCACCCACGGACCGGCTGCTGATCTGTTCGATGACACCGACGCCATGGTTGGGGTAGACGACTTTATCACCAATGTGAAAATTCGAATCGGCAAGACTCATAAGCAGGCACCCAGTAGGCGGAGGGTTCGTGGGGAAGAGCACTGTAACTACTATTAATATGCTACTCCTGGCCCTTAGGGAAGGCAAGAGAGGCCGGATTTGGGGCGTCGGACCTCGGGCTTCGGCCCTCAGGCGTCGGACTTCATGATGGCGTCCCACCATTTAGTCTGAGGGCTGAGGTCCGCAGTCTGACGTCTGTTTTCCGCGGCTTTCCATCCATCCCTGCAAGATCAGGATGGCGGCCATACGGTCGACGGCCTGGCCTCGTTTTTCAATCGAGAGATCGGTCTCGCGCAACAGGCGGTTGGCTTCGGCGGACGTAAGGCGCTCGTCCCAAAGATGCACCGGCAACTTGAAGTGCTTGCGGAGATCGTCCGCAAACGCCTGAATCTTCTCGGCTTGGATGCCTTCCGCGCCCGACATCCGCAGCGGAAGACCAACCACGATCTCGACCACTCCATAGTCTCTAATAACCCGGTGCAAGAAGGAGAAATCATATTTCTTGTTCTTGCGGTGCAGCGTCTCAAGACCCTGGGCGGTGATACCGAGTGGGTCAGAGACCGCGATCCCAATGCGGCGCGCTCCGACGTCAAGGCCGAGGACGCGGTGGACAGAAACGGAATTCGCAGGCACAGCGGAATTATAAGCGGACGACCACAACTAACTTCACAGCCCAATGCAACCGGGTGTCCCACCCTTGTCCCGCCTTGTTTGCGGGACAGGGTCGGGGTTTTGACTCTCACATGGGCCCACCCAACTCATGTGGAGACAGCCGCCATCGGCTGTCCCGCGAAGGCGAAGCCAAGCGGCCCCGTTACAGGAGCCGGCCCATTTGCAGGAACCCCCGGGCTCATAGGAGTGCACCGAGTCAGACTGCTTTCTGTTGCGATCCTGGCAATCATGCTCGGCAGTTGTTCCAAGAGGATTGCGGTTCCGCTACCTCAACCGTCTTTCCAGATCGCAAATTCCGTGGTATATCCATGGTTCCAATAAGCCCAACCCGTTTTTAGTCGTGTACCATCGGCCAGCAATCCCCGACGTCAGGAGTTACGGCTTTGTTGAAAAGAGGTTGGTATGCGAATTCGCCGATTGTTAGCGCTTCCAGTTGTTATTTGCTGCAGCCTCTCGATCGCAACTGCGGCGTCCACCGGGCCTGATGATCGTCCAATCACTGACCCTAAGACGGTGGTCTCATCGTCAAACTCAGCCGCCCGGCCCGCGCCCATCGACGACCTTTACTACACAAAAAGTGTGTTTGGCGCCGCCTGGTCGCCCGATGGAAAGCAAATCGTATTCACCAGTGACATTGCCGGCCGATCCAATCTGTGGAAGGTAAATGCCTCCGGTGGATGGCCAATTCAACTTACTCAGTCCGACGAGCGGCAGTACAGCGCTGCCTGGTCACCCGACGGAAAATGGATCGTCTACCAGCAAGACCACGCAGGAGATGAACTCTGGGATCTCTACGCTGTGCCAAGCGACGGTGGCCATATCGTGAACCTCACGAACACTCCTGCGATTCGCGAAGAGAGTCCCCGTTGGTCCCACGACGGCAAGACCATTGCTTTCTCCTATAAGCCGAAAGATGGTTCTCAATATGACATCGCTCTGCTCGA
>QIAL01000157.1:4626-5300 GCA_003225535.1 Acidobacteriota bacterium
TGGAGCAGCGACGATAAGACCATCTATGCCGGCCGCGTGAATCCTCCCTTCACCGACGCGGACGTCTACCGCATTGATGTGGCTACCGGGAAAACGGAAAATCTCACGGCCCATCAGGGCACGATTCGATATCTCGGCTCATCCCTATCGCCCGATGACAAGACATTGTTGCTGAGTTCCGATGCCAAGGGCGGTTACATGAACGTCGCCCTGCTCGACGTCGCCACCAAAAAGGTCACATGGGTCACCGACCTGAAATGGGAAACCTACGCCGGAAATTTTTCGCCCGACGGCAAACGCTTCAGCTATGTCGTCAATGAAGATGGGGTGATCGACTCCTATCTCATGGATCGATCCACCAACCACGCGGAAAAGATAGATCTGCCGCATGGCCTGAACGCCTTCTCGGGCAATCCGAACGAGTTCGCGCCGCAGAGCGACCGCGTGATCGTTTCCCACGAGGCCTCCAATCAGCCCGGCGATCTTTGGGTCTACGATCTCCGCACTCGCCATGCCAACCAGCTGACTTTTAGTGCGATTGCCAGCCTGCGCGCGACGCCACTTCCGCCCTCGCAGATTGTCCACTACAAAAGTTTTGACGGGAAAATCATCACGGCCTTGCTCTGGGTGCCATTCAATCTGAAGCGCGACGGGAGTAATCCCGCGATCGTACT
>QIAL01000157.1:5309-8172 GCA_003225535.1 Acidobacteriota bacterium
TGGCCTCGCGCGGATACATCTGCATCGCTCCGAACCCGCGAGGGTCCACCGGTTATGGTCTGGATTTCCAAAAGGCCAACTTTCAGGACTTAGGCGGCGGCGACCTCAAAGATGAGATTGCCGGCGTGGACTTCCTCAAAGCCACGGGATTTGTCGATCCGAAAAAAGTTGGCATCTACGGCGGCTCTTACGGCGGCTTCATGACCTTGATGGCCATAGGCAAGATGCCCGATATCTGGGCGGCGGCAGTAGACGAGTACGGGATCATCAACTGGTCTTCGATGCTGAAGAGCTCCGACCCCTCGTTGAACGAGTATCTGAAGGCGCTTTTGGGCAACCCTGAAGAAAACCGCAAAGTCTATGAGGAGGATTCGCCCATCACTTACATTCGTAGCGAGAAGGCGCCGTTACTCGTGCTGCAGGGCGACAATGATCCCCGCGTGCCGAAAGAGGAGGCGCAACAGGTAGTCGATATCCTCAAGAAAGAAGGCCGCATTGTGGATGTGCACTATTACCCGGATGAAGGTCATGGCTTCGTGAAACGCGAGAACCAAATTGACTCGATCCGTCGCACCATCGCCTGGTTCGACCAATATCTGATGGGAACAAGCCCCGCACCCTCGAACTAAACGGCTCAAGTCGAAGTGAGAGCGGAACTCGAGCCTCTGCTACACTTGCAGCTTTCTCACGCCAGGAGGCTCCCGTGTCCCAGCAAACTCCGCAGAACTATGCTAACCACACGCGCTTCGATCCGCCATTTCATTTCTTCCTAGGCCCGGTCTTCATTCTCGGGCTGATCCTGTCGCTGGTGCACTTTTTCTATCACCTGCGCGAGAGCGACATGCGCGACAACTTCCACTCGTTCCTGCTGATCGTGCTGGCCGTCGCAATGCTCACGCTGACGTTCAAAGTCCGCCTCTATGCGCTCAAGGTGCAGGACCGCATCATTCGTCTCGAAGAGCGCCTGCGCCTGACGCAGCTTCTCAGTGAACCGCTGCGCTCGCGCATCCCTGAACTCACCGAGGGCCAGCTCTGCGGCCTGCGTTTCGCGTCGGACGCTGAAGTTCCCAAGCTGGTCGAGCGCGCGCTCAACGAAAAGCTGAAGCGCAAGGACATCAAGCAATCAATCCAGAACTGGCGCCCCGACTACTGGCGCGTGTAACAGCTCTCTTGAATTGCATCCGAGGAGTTCTTATGGACGTTTACTGCGTTGTGACCGGGCAGGACGAATCAGGCAAGTCCGTGATTGTGCGCAACACGGCCGTAAAGCCCGTGAGCCTTGCTTTGCTTCCAGGCTACGAATTTCACCGCCTATGGGGAAGCGACTCTGTCCCTGAACTTCCTTCGGACGGGACTCCGCCAGCGCAGCCGCGCTATTTTCCTCCCAAGGGTGGCTTCCGATTTGCGTTCTTCACCATACCGCCGGACACGACGGCTCGCGTGGATCAAATCGACATCGCATCGGCCCTCGAAGAAATTCAGCAGAAGTTGCCGGGGATGATGGAAGTCCTGGAACCCGCTCATCCGGGCATGCACACGACCGATACGGTGGACTTCGACGTGATTGTCTCTGGCGAAGTCTATCTCGAATTGGACGACGGAGCTGAGGTTCGTCTCAAAGCGGGTGACTGCGTGATTCAGAACGGAACTCGCCACGCCTGGCACAACCGGTCCTCGGAAAAATGCGTGATCTCCGTCGCGATCGTCGGCGCAGAGCGCAAACTCTAGCCCAGCCCAGTATCCAGCCACGTTACAGGCATATCGGTGGCAAAACGGACACTCTGTCGCAATATCGCGCATCGGGTGCTACCCGTCTTCATTGCCGATCTTTTTTTATCTATGGGAGGAAATGCATCGTCGTGCCCTCGAGGGAGAAACAGTGCGAGCCGACGAAGATCCCTGGGATCGACTGTGGGGGTATCCTTATCCTCGCGGAGGACATCACTCACCGCAAGCAGATGGAGGACGCGCTCTCCGAAATTAGCCGAAAACTGATTCAGTCGCAAGAGCACTCACGCGAGAGCAGAGCCCGCAAAGCGCTGCGGGATGGGAACAGGGCGCGCAAGTTCTCACTCAGCGCGGACCTTTTCCTTTGGCGAAAAATCCACATTTCACTCATCTCAATTCGAAGCACTCGCACGTTAAGGTCGGAAACTCCTCCACAGACCAGAAAGAAGGTAGCGGCATGCCTTTTGTACGGTAGCGAGCCGACAGCAGCTAACTCAGAGAACTAGCATAAATACTAGAAGTACACCTGCAAAAGCGGGGGTGCTGCATGAGCTCGATTCGCGTTTTGGTTGTAGAGGATTTCGCACCCTTTCGCCAGCTTATCTGCAAGACGCTGGCGAATCGGCCGCACTTGCAGGTCATTGGCGAAGTCTCTGACGGACTCGAAGCAGTTCAGAGGGCGCTCGAACTCAAACCGGACTTGATTCTGCTGGACATCGGCCTTCCCTCACTGGGCGGTATTGAGGCTGCTCGGCAAATTCGCAAACTTTCCCCGGGATCGAAAATAATTTTCTTGAGTCAAGAATCTTCTCCTGATGTGGTTCAAGAAGCGGTTAGCTTGGATACCTGCAGCTACGTTTTGAAAACCAAAGCCGGGAGCGACCTGTTTGCTGCTGTAGATGCAGTTCTTGACGGCGTGCGGTTTGTCAGTGGTGGATTGCTCGAATGCTAACCCCATCCGTTAGATGGCGTGATCCCCATCTCTCAGTGCCTGTAACCCGGTTTCTGGAAGGTTGAACTGCGAGAACCCGCAGTCTAAGCAGACTAGAACCCTCGGGAATGCAAGAATGTGGGGTTTGTCCAGATTCTTGTAGCCAGGGAAATGGAAGGCTATCTCAGTCGGGAAGTCCACCTG
>QIAL01000158.1 GCA_003225535.1 Acidobacteriota bacterium
GGAGTTCGTCAAGCCCCTCACATTCGCTGCGCTCTCCGGAGAGAAAGTCATTACTGGCATGTTCTCGCCCGGCGAGGAACACCAACCCAATATTGATTCCGCCATCGAGCATATTGCAGTCGCCCAGTCGATCGATGCCCTCGTCGTCGTTCCCGCGACAGCCGATATTCTGGCTCACTTCGCGCAGGGCATCGCGACGGATTTCCTGACGACCCTGTATCTCGCGACGACTGCACCCGTCGTTGTCGCGCCTGCGATGAATGTCAATATGTGGAACCACCCGGCCACCCAGGCGAATCTGGAAATCCTGCGGAAGCGTGGTGTCAAGGTTGTGGAACCTGACGCCGGCTATCTCGCTTGAGGGATGGTCGGCCAGGGACGGCTTGCGGAGAATGATGCAATCGTCGCCGCGGTCATGGAGACCCTGGGTGCGTCGCAGGATCTCTCAGCGGTCGCATGGGGTACGCGCTCGCCGAAGGTTCTGCGCGTCGGGGTGCCCGCGTCCTGCTGGTCAGCGGCCCCACATCGCTCACTCCTCCCGGCGCTGCCGAGGTGACTCGAGTCGAATCAACTGAGGAGATGCGTGATGCCGTCCTCCGCTTCCTTCCACAGGCCAGCATTGTGATCAAGACCGCGGCCGTCGCCGACTATCGTCCGAAGTCCGCGGCAGGCCAGAAGATCAAGCGCAAAGGCCCGATGACACTGGAACTTGAGGCCACTCCAGATATTCTGAAGGAACTCTCGTCGAAGAAGACATCACAGATCATTGTTGGGTTTGCCGCCGAGACTGAAAACGTTCTGGAAAACGCCCGCCAGAAACTGCTCGGAAAAAATCTGGACGCCATTGTCGTCAATGATGTCTCGCGCGAAGGTATCGGTTTCGACTCCGACCGCAACGCCGTCACCATCATCACGCGCGACGATGTGGTCGAAGTCCCGGAGACCACCAAATGGGAAGTGGCCCAGCGCGTTCTCGACCAAATCGTGAAGTTGCGTCAACAACGCAAATCCCCCGTGAAAGCATAGTTGTTGCAAGGATCGCTGAGACTCACGTGGCGACAGCCGCCTCGGCTGTCCCGCAAAGCCAAGCGAGCGGCGCCGTCCGGAGAACTCACTAAACACTCCGATTCTGGGCATTCTCCACATCGCCACTGCAACGTATAATCATCTGAACCCGAACAGTGCCCACGATTCCAAGCCCCGATCTCCGCCGAGCCCTAGCCGAGCGCATCCGTTACTACAACGAACTCGGCATCTACGATTTCTACCGTCGCGATCGGAGCGAAGCCTTGTCCGAATCCGTTACAACTGACGTTGAGCCAGAAGCGACATCAAGTTCCCAGCCGGAACTGCGAGAGGAAATGTCCCCGAGAAAATCCGCCGTGGTTGCAAAACCCGCCGATCACAACATTTTCGAAGTCTTGACTTTGAAACCTGAGCAAAACGTCACCGATCCCGTGGCCGCCCTGAAGTTGATCCGTGAAGATCTTGGCGATTGCACCCGCTGCAAGCTTCATCAGCAAGGGCGTAAGCAAATTGTGTTCGGCGTCGGCAATCCCCGCGCGGACTTGATGTTCGTCGGCGAGGGGCCCGGCGCGGATGAAGATGCGCAAGGAGAGCCTTTCGTCGGCCGCGCTGGACAACTGCTCAACAACATGATCAAGGCTATGGGACTGCGTCGCGAAGAGGTCTACATAGCGAACGTCGTCAAGTGCCGCCCGCCCGGCAATCGCACGCCTGAACGTGATGAGTGCGACACCTGTTCCCCGTTTCTTATGCGCCAGATCGCAGTGATCAAGCCGAAGGTGATCGTCGCACTGGGCGCCGTGTCTGCGAAGAACCTTCTTGCGATCAACGCACCGATGTCAGAATTGCGCGGCCGCTTCTACGACTTCATGCCGGCCGGCGCGCGCAGCGGCGACCCGTCGTGGCAGGGAGCGAAACTGGCGGTTACGTACCATCCTGCATTCCTCTTGCGCGATCCGCGCCAGAAAGGCGAAGCCTGGAAAGATTTGCAGATGGTGATGAAACACCTGGGTCTGAAACCGCCGAAGGCCGACATGTAGGGACGGACGCCTCGTCCGTCCCGCGGGCGAAGCCCGCGTGCGGGTTGCACGCATCATCCATTCACACGTAGCCGTAGTTTATCCTTCCAACCAATGCCCGACTTCTGCGACGTTGCCGTCCCCGTTCCGCTCGATATGGCGTTTACCTATCGTCTCCCGGAAGGTGCGGTGCCGGTAATCGGAGGACGTGTCCTCGTCCCCTTTCGCCAGCAGCGGATGATGGGCATCGTCGTCGGTCTCCACGACCGCAATCCACAGATCACCACCAAAAACATTCTCAACGTCGTCGATACCGCTCCGGTCCTCGACGAGCAGTTACTGCGCCTCGGCCGCTGGATCGCGGACTACTACCTGGCTCCAGTCGGCGAAGTTTTCCGCTCCATGCTTCCGCTCACGGCCGAGTTCAAACGCGCGGTCGCGTATCGAATCACCGAGCAGGGGCACATGGCGTTACATTTGGCGGGCATGTCTGGATCTTCTGCACGCTCGCAACGAACCCCCGAGGAGCAGGCCGTGGAATTCCGGGTGCTCGACTATCTCGCTGGCTCCGATGGCGAATTTGTCCGCGAGCCGACCCTGCGCCAAGCCATTCGCGCGCCCCGCGAAATCCTTGACGGAATGGTGCGCAAGAGATGGATCTCGCGCGAAGACCTCTCGGCGCAGCAGGATGCTGCTCGCACCGTCAGGATCGCTCTGCTGAAATCCATCGACGGAAAGCTGAATACGAATCAGCAAACCATCGTCGATACCCTTGCCGCCGCGGGCGGGAAAATTCCCGTCGACGCCCTTCAATCCCTCGAAGTACCGCGCACGACACTCGGCACTCTAGTTCGCCGTGGACTGGTGAACATCATCGAAGAACCAGCCGACTTCACCGTCTCACGGAGCAAACCGAGGCTGACCCCCTTCGAGTTCGATTTCAATAGTGCGCAAAAAGCTGCGCTTGCGTGTCTGCGACAGAAAGTCGAGAGCAGGAAGTTTTCCGGCATGTTGCTGCATGGGGTGACGGGTTCGGGAAAGACTGCCGTCTATCTCGCGGGTATGCGTTCCGTCCTCGAAGCAGGCCGGTCAGCCATTCTCCTGGTTCCGGAGATCGGCCTTACTCCTGCCGTAGCCGCCGACCTGCATCACATTTTCGGCGACGAAGTAGCGATCCTGCACTCGGCTCTCTCCGACCGCGAACGCGCGGAGCAGTGGCATCGAATTAAGCGCGGCGAGGCTCGTATGGTCGTGGGCACTCGTTCGGCAGTGTTCGCTCCTGTTGCCGATCTTGCTCTGATCATTGTCGACGAAGAGCACGACGCCTCTTATAAGCAGGAGGAGACGCCCCGGTATCATGCCCGCGATGTCGCGGTTATGCGCGCGAAAATGTCGGACGCCGCGGTCGTCCTGGGTTCAGCCACGCCCTCGCTGGAGTCCTACTTCAACGCGAAAAAGAGTAAATATGCGCTAATCGAGCTGCCCGATCGCGTTGAACAGCGCCCATTGCCCGAAGTCGAAATCGTCGACATGCGCCTCGAATTCCAGGAGACGGGACACGAACAGGTCATCTCACGCAAACTGGCCGCCGAGATCCAGCAGCGGCTTGATCGCAAAGAACAGGTCATGGTCCTGCTGAACCGGCGTGGATATTCTCCCGTCGTGCTGTGCCGGACATGCGGCAAGAAGTTCGAATGCAAGAACTGCGCCATATCCCTGACCCATCACAAGCGTGAGCACAAAATGGTCTGTCACTATTGCGGATACACGGCCCCGGTTCCGAAATCCTGCGTGCACTGCGGCAGCGAATATGTCTATTTTCTCGGCACCGGATCAGAGAAGCTGGAAGAATTGCTGCACGGAATGTTTCCGCAGGCGCGCATTGCCCGCCTCGACCGCGATACTGTCCGCAGTCATGAAGAGTTTGAGCGCACCTTGAATGCACTCAACGAAGGCGAACTCGACCTGATCGTGGGTACGCAGATGATCGCCAAAGGGCACGATATCCACGGAGTCACCCTGGTCGGCGTAGTGGGGGCAGATGTCGCGCTGGGTCTTCCTGATTTCCGTGCCGCCGAACGCACCTTTCAGCTCCTCACACAGGTCGCCGGCCGCGCTGGACGCGGACAAACGCCAGGTAAGGTGATTCTGCAGACGTACTTTCAGGATCATTATGCGGTGCAATATGCAGCACGTCACGATTTCATCGGCTTCTACGAGAAGGAACTTCGGTTTCGCAGTTGGATGCACTATCCTCCGTACTCCGCGCTGGCCAATGTGCTGGTTCGCAGCGGCAATCTCGACGACGCCTTGAAGTGGTCTGGAACATTGGGTAAATGGTTCGATCAGACTCGTCATGAGGGCGTCAGGGTGCTAGGCCCCGCAGCCGCGCCGATCATGCGTCTGAAACAAGACTACCGTTATCACTTCGTTCTAAAATCGCCCAGCCGTGAGAAGTTGAACACAACCTTGCGCGCCATGCTTGTCCACGCTGCGCAACAAAAAATCCCGCGCACACAGGTTATC
This sequence comes from Acidobacteriota bacterium, assembly GCA_003225535.1. GTDB lineage: Bacteria > Acidobacteriota > Terriglobia > Terriglobales > Acidobacteriaceae > Sulfotelmatobacter. Next base: position 4,572 of record QIAL01000158.1, read on the forward strand.
GTCGATGTCGACGCTCTGTGGTTGATGTAAAGCCTGGCTCGCGGAATAATCCTTTGAATGCCGCCTAACGCACTTACAGAAACGCCGCCAAAGTTCTTCGCCTCCCCAAACGAATGGCGAG
>QIAL01000159.1 GCA_003225535.1 Acidobacteriota bacterium
TCTGGTCGCCCGATGGCAAGAACATTCTCTTTACGTCCGATGTTTATCCCGAATGTGATGGTGCGCCCGAGGCGGAAGCAGATTGCAATGCCAAGAAGTTAGATGAGCATGAGAAGTCCAAGGTGAAAGCTCTCATTTTCGATCACCTCCTTTATCGCCACTGGAACGCCTACAAGGAAGGCAAGCGCACGCACATTTTCCTGGCAAGTGCTTGTGTGGGGACAGCCGCCCTCGGCTGTCCAGCGGGCGCAGCCCGCGACCTCACCCCCGGCGACTACGACGCCCCCGTCTTCTCCCTAGGTGGCCAGGACGACTACGCCTTCTCCCCCGACGGCCAGGAGATTTGCTACGCCTCGAATCACGACAAGAACCCAGCCGCTTCCACCAACAACGACCTCTGGATCGTCCCGGTCAATGTGGGAGCGGGCGCTTCGCCCGCTCAGGTTTTAGCCCAGCCCAAGAACATCACCGCCGACAACCCCGCCAGCGATTCCTCCCCGCTCTATTCCCCCGACGGCCGCTACATCGGCTACCGCGCCCAGCAGCGTCCCGGATACGAGAGCGACCGCTTCCGCCTCATGCTCTACGACCGCAAGACCGGACAGAAGAAGAATCTGACGGAAACAGTGGGAAAACAATCTCCCAGGTCTCTGGCGCTCACCGCAGATCTCTGGGTCGGAACATTTGTATGGACGCCAGATTCTGAGTCGATTCTTTTCGTGGCTGAGGAGAGTGGCGAGACCGCGATTTGGAAGGTCGGCGCGAAGGAACACGAGTTGCCTCCGGCAGGCAGCGTCGCTTTACCCGTCGCCTCTGGACCAAAGGAACTCGGCATGCCTCCCGTGACTGGTGGATTCATCAAAGGTGTTGGTAAGGATGCTCTTTTTCCGATCACGCCCGCCCAGGGCGGCTACGACGATGATCTCGCCGTTACTCCGGATGGCAAGCAAGTTCTATTTACGCGCATGTCTATTTACGCGCCAATAGAAATCTACTCGCGTGTCGTCGCAGAGGAGAAATGGCCTCCGGTTGCACACCAAATCACGCATATGAACCACGAAGTTCTGTCGCGCGTTGCCATGTCCGAGCTCAATTTCTTCTTATTCAAGGGTGCTAACAACGACAGAGTGCAAGGGTTTCTGATTAAGCCCCCCAACTTCGACGCCACCAAAAAATACCCCGTAAAATTCCTAATCCATGGCGGCCCCCAAGGCGCCTGGGGAGACGACTGGTCCTATCGCTGGAATCCTGAACTGTTCGCCGCCAACGGTTACGTCGTCATCATGATCAACTTCCACGGCTCCACCGGATACGGCCAGAAATTCATCGACGCCATCAACGGCGACTGGGGCGGCGCCCCCTTCGAAGACCTGATGAAGGGCCTCGACTACGCCGAACAGACATACCCGTTCATCGACAAGACCCGCGAGTGCGCCCTCGGAGCCAGCTACGGCGGATACATGGCCAACTGGATCCTCGGCCACACCGACCGCTTCAAATGCATCGTCTCGCACGACGGCATGTTCAACGCCGAGTCCGCCTGGGGCACCACCGAAGAACTCTGGTTCAACGACTGGGAGTTCAAAGGCACGCCTTATGACAACCGAGAAAGCTACGTGACGTGGTCCCCGCACCAGTACGCGAAAAATTTCAAAACTCCCACGCTGGTAATCCACGGACAGCGCGACTATCGCTTGGATGTAAGTGAAGGCTTCCAGCTCTTCACCACCCTGCAGATGGAAGGCATCCCCTCAAAGATGTTGTACTTCCCGGACGAAGGCCACTGGGTCCTGAAGCCCCAAAACTCCCAACTCTGGTACAAGACGGTAAACGACTGGGTGGACCACTGGCTAGGAAAGTAGGCGTCAACAATAGAAAGTCTTGAGGGTGCCCCATCCTAACGTCGCGTCTTTTGCGACGTTAGGGTGGGGATTTTGACTTTCTGAGATTTCAAACTACGAGTCAGATTACAAACTGGTGGCAAGCTCGTCAGGATGGACGAGCTTCATGTGAAGTTAAAACTCACTCCGCAGAATGCTCTCGCATTCCTCGCGACTAGGCGCGGACGCAAAACCCAAGCCCGCAAAACCGCCCGGCTCGGATCGCTTGTCATGCCGGATCTTGAACTGGCCATCGGCACGCGCCGTGCATTCTGCTTCGATTGGTATTCGCGGACCTGGTGGCCGAACTCGTCGCAGCCATCTGGTGATCCGAAGCCGTGCCTTTCCCGTCCGCACCGACCGAAGATTATCACCTACGGTCCCGGAGGGACCACCGATACTAGCCCGCCAGTTTCACTGGCGGGTTGCGACATCATTTTGACCTCGTGCCGTAGGCACGATTGAAACGGCTCAATCCAGATCGACCCGCTGAATCTCGACCGCCCCAGCATTCTTAATCCCCAGCGTAATCGGCCGTGGCGGCCCTTTGCGCGGAATCGTCGCCAGCACCCACACTTCCTCGCCTGTCCTCCCCCGCGGATCCTTCGCCGTCTCAGGAATGAAAAACAACAGCGGCTCTTCCAGCCGCAAATGCGTCACGCCATCAGTGGTACGCCAACGTGACAGCTGCAGGTTGTCGCAATCCCACGTAGGGCTGTTATCAAACACGACCACCGGCTTTCCCTCGCGCGCCACAATCGAACCGCACTCTTGCCCAAAGCCCATCCACGCGTACCGATCCGTCACGCCGAATTTCTTCTCGACTTCCTCCGCCGACCGCGGATCATTCAACTCGACCTGCAGTCCCAGATAGCGTCCCCGAATCGGCAAATTCGGATCATACCGCGCCGTCTTGAACCACACCTGCGGCCGCGTACGACGGTCGTACAACAACTTCGCTCCGAGCGAGCACACAATCAGAACCTGAATCAACGCCACGACAATGGCCTTGCTCAGCGCATTCATGCTCAGCTTCTTCACGCGGCGCCTCCCGCTGGGGGCCCAGGCCTGGTGCGCGCCACGAGTTTGCGGCGAAGCTTCTCCAGTTGCCATCCGCCCACAAGGAAAAGAACT
>QIAL01000160.1 GCA_003225535.1 Acidobacteriota bacterium
GTCGTTGATGGTGGTGGATGGGGCGGGGAAGCTGGAAGGGATTGTGCATCTGCATGATCTGTGGACGACCGACCTCGTGTGAATTGAGAAATTGAGTAATTTGGTAATTGTGTAATTGAAATGAGGCGGTTTTCAATTGCACAATTACTCAATTACCAAATTACTCAATCAAAGGTGTGCCATGTATCATTACGATCCCAATACGGCGCTGGAAGAACTCACCGAGGATGCGACTTTGCCGAATCCTGTGCATGTGCGGGATATGATTCTGCGCAGGAAACTCACGGCGGATAAGTCGCTCGAGCTGAATCGGCTGTTTGTGGAGTATCAGAAGTTTTTTGGGGAAGCGCAGAAGCTGGGGAAAGAGATTTTGAAGCAGCTGGTGTAGCCTGCGAGGGTCATGTGGGGACAGCCGCCCTCGGCTGTCCGGCGGGCGAAGCCCGCCTCGCTTTTTGCCGACAATGCCCCCGAGGAACGTATGAGCACCCGATCATCCATCTGGTTAGACAGGAGCCAAGATAAGTCCGTCCACATTTATTGGGAGTTGGCCGAACGCGAGATGGAAAACGGGCGAATGACGGGAGCGCCTGTCTACATTGCCGTTGACGATGGAGATGCCGAGCGAGAAATCGAGATCCGCTTGCCGAAGGAGATCGCGATAAAACTCCTAACGATTCTAAGCGTTAATCCGGCTGACATGGCGCGAGTTATCTAGCACACACAAACCAAGAATCGGTGGAAACCGGCGAGTGCTCGGCTCGCTTCGCTTCACCGGACAGCCGAAGGCGGCTGTCCCCACATAAACTCCTGCTCTTCATCATTTACAATGTAGGATTCTATTTCCAACCGAGAACTTAACTCATGCATCGTTGGTCTGAATTGTTTATTCCTACATTGCGCGAGGCTCCTGCTGACGCGGAAGTGGCTTCGCATAAATTTCTGGTGCGGGCGGGATACATCCGGCAGCTTGCGGCGGGGATTTATTCCTACCTCTTTCTTGGGAACCGATCGTTCAACAAGATCATGGCGATTGTGCGCGAGGAGATGGACAAGATCGGGCAGGAGTATTACTTGCCGGCGCTGCATCCGCGGGAGATTTGGGAGGTATCGGGGCGGTGGGCGATGAAGAAGTCATGACCGACATCGCACGTAAGGAGCTGCGGAGTTACAAGCAGCTGCCGCAGATCTGGTATCAGATTGCGCCGAAGTTTCGCGATGAGCCGCGTCCGAGGTCGGGGCTGCTGCGGGTGCGGCAGTTCATGATGAAGGACTCGTATTCGTTTGATATCGATGCGGCGGGGCTGGATGTTTCTTACAAGAAGCATTATGAGGCGTATTGCCGGATTTTCGACCGCTGCGGGTTGAAGTACATGGTGGTGGAGGCGGATTCGGGAGCGATGGGCGGGAAGGAATCGCACGAGTTCATGGTGCGAACTCCGGCGGGGGAAGATCAGATTGTGAGCTGCGATGGGTGCGATTACGCGGCGAACATGGAGAAGGCGACATCGAATCTGGAGGCGTGGGGCGATCTTGCGCCGGAGGGTGACGGCAAGCCGCTGCCCGTGCATACGCCGGGGCAGAAGACGATTGAGGATGTGGCGAAGTTTCTGGGAGTATCGCCGAAGAACAAGATCAAGACGTTGGCTTATATGGCGGAGGAGAAAGACCGTGCGGGCAAGACTAGCAAGTTGCGCCCGATTGTGGTGTTGATGCGCGGGGATCATCAGCTCAATGAGGCCAAGCTCAACGCGACAGCCGGGACGTTGCCGCGGCCGATGGAAGAGGGGGAGATCAAGGCGCTGTTCAAATCTCCGGCCGGATATCTTGGGCCGCTCGGGATCGAGTGGGCTCGGGATTCGAAAAAAGATTCGGACAAGCCAGTGCTGCTGGTGGACAAGGCACTGGAGGGGAGGGCGAATCTGATTGCGGGCGCGAATAAAGAGGACTATCACCTGAAGAATCTGACGCCGGGGAAGGATTTTCATCCGACGGCGTATGCGGATTTGCGGTCGGTGACGGCGGGGGAGGCCTGCCCGAATTGCGGGAAGCCTTTGCGGATCGATACTGCCGTGGAGGTGGGGCACATCTTCAAGCTGGGATATCGATATTCGGAGTCGATGGGGCTGCGGGTGCTCGACAAGAATGGCAAGGAAGTGATGCCGATCATGGGGTGCTACGGGATTGGGATCGAGCGCATTTTGACGGCGGCGGTCGAGCAAGGGAATGACAATGATGGGTTCTGGCTTCCGACGACGATTGCTCCGTTTGAGATCGTGGTAGCTCCCGTCAACGTGAAAGATGAGGCGGTGAGGAATGCGGCTGAGGACATTGCCAAGCGGCTGGTGGCTGCGGGATTCGACGTGGTGCTGGATGACCGGGATGAGCGGCCCGGAGTGAAGTTCAAGGACGCGGATCTGGTCGGTATTCCTTTTAGAGTCACGGTGGGAAAGAAGGTTACCGAAGGCACTGTGGAAGTCGTTTTACGCGAGACTCGCGAGGTGCGCGATGTTACGATTTCGGCGATAGTGGAACATTTTCAAGGAGTGCTCCGGCGGGCGGGATGAAGGAAGTTTCCGGTCCCGCGGGAGCGGATTGTGGGACATGGGAACAGTTAAGGCAATCATCGGGTTTCTCGCGATCATCGCGGTTATCTACTGCGGGTTTCAGATTATTCCGCCGGAGCTCACGAACTACTCGTTCCAGGACGATCTGCGGAACATCGCGATGGTGGGCGGGGCAAACCCGCACCAGACCGACCAGGAACTGATCGACGCCATCGTGAAGAAAGCGCGGGAGCACGACATTTCGCTGGCGCCGGAGCAGATCACCGTGCAGCGGATCGGCACTCCAGGCGCGCCGGCCGTGTTTGTGGCCGCGGATTACAGCGTGCCGGTAAGTCTGCCGGGATATTCCTTCTCGCTGCATTTCACACCTTCCAGCGGAAATCGGCAGCTGTAGGAAGCCAGCGATTGGCACTTGGCATTTGGCATTTAGCTAAAGGCTGATTGCGTTCTTTGTGCGAATCATCAAAATCATCCTCGTACTGATCGTGTTTGCGTTTGTTGCGAGCACGGTGTAGCGAGTCGCGTCCTGCGAAATTGCCAATTACGAACTCAAAGACGATTTGAAGGATATTGCCTCGATAGGTGGGGCGCGGCGCTGAAGCGGCGCGTCTCCACGATGGTGAAGGTCCCCTTTATCGGGTATTGAGGGGGGACTCGAGCTCGCTTCGCTTCGCGGAACAGCCGAGGCGGCTGTACCTCCGTGGGTGTTGCTGGTTTCCGGGGAGGTTGGGGCTTTTTTAGCGACGAATTTTGTTAGTGGGCGGGAGCGTTCGCTTTCTCCCTCGACTGGGCTCGGCTTGGACATCCAAGGCGGCTGTCCCTACATCTACTTCTTCGCATCTTTGTTCTCTTTGACATTTGTTTTTCTGCGGGGTACGTCGCTACTGGACGCTGTGGAACGCCCGCGCCAAAAACTTGCGCTGGGGCGCCCCGGACGAAGGCGTCCGCGGCTACACAAACAACGTTGGGCTACACAAAAGCCAGGGTACACAAAACATCTTCGGGGCTACGCACTTTGGGGGTGGGCAATGACGATCGTAACCTTGTCACTACGTTACGCGCGACCTAGGATCGGCGTGGGATCGGAGATTTTGCGCGCTCCTTCGGGGCGCTCCCCAAGAGATTCCTCAAAGAGAAATTCGAGCGCAAATTGGAGATGGGATTCGCGGGGCGTGTGCGCAATTTGACGTGGAGGCAGTTCATGACGATGAAGGGTCGGGCTCTGTTGGTTGGGATCGTGATGCTGGCGGAAATGTGGCTTGTGGGGTGCGGCCACTACAATTGTGGGGCGACGTTTGGGGCATCGAGTTGCTCGTCGGGCAGTGGCGGGTTGAACTCGGGGAACGGCAACAGCGGAAATGGAGCCGTCTATCTTTTCGTGGCGGATGCGGGAGGCATTCAGGGAGAAGTTCTGGATCCTACAGCTGGGACGATCAAGACCATCCCCGGCGGGACCGTTTCGATAACGTCAGGATCGATAAATGCCCCCCAGAGCGATTTTATGGCGGTGGCTCAAGGCAAGTATTTGTACTCCGGGTATTCCACTTGGCTCGGGGGTACCATTTATGGCTGGTCGATCACGGCGGGTGGAACGCTCAATGCTATTACGGGCACACAGCCACTCTCGGCCCCTTACCTGGTGGGCAGTTTTCAGATCGGGTCGCAGGCGATGATCACGAATCCGGCCGGGACGCTGCTCTTCGCGCTGGATCAAACCAACGAACAGGTTTATGTCTATACGATCGGCACGGGTGGAGTTTTGGCTCCCGCGACCAGCTCGCCGATGGCATTGCCCCCCGGATTCAAACCGTTCAACATGGCGATTGATGGACTGGGAAAGTACCTGTATGTCAGCAACGAAGTGGGATTGGGTACCACTGAGGTAGCGACCTACAGCATCGGAAGCAATGGCGCGCTGGCGGCGGTAGGCACTCCGCTTTCGACGCCGATACGGCAGATGCAGGGTGACGCGTCCGGTAAGTTCATGGTTGGTACGAGTGGCGGGTTCTTCTTCGACAACGGAGATAAAACCCTCTATGTGGGGGCTATTGGTCAATCAGGCGCGCTCACGGTAACGCCGATCAAGATCACAGGTGTGCCCGCGGCCGTGGCAGTTCAGCCGAACACGGGCGGGAATATCGTCTATGCCTTTGATTTCCCAGACAGCGCAGGTAATGGCACTATCGAAGGGTTCCAGTTCGACTTATCGACTGGTGCGCTCACCGCCATCGCGGGGATCACCGCCAGTGGTGCGAATGGAGAATTTGACCCAAGTGGAAAGTATCTCTTTGTGGTCGAGGCCGCAAATGGGGTGGCGAATGCTTTGGACGCGTTCGATGTGAGCGCCAGTTCTGCGCTGACGACACACGTCGCCAATGTGGGCTGGGCTCCGGGAGCCTGGCAGCCGGTGGACGCACAGTAGGTTTCGAGTATTGGCGGTTTGGAGACCCGCATGTACTGCGGGTCTCCGTCTATACCTAGTCGATCTTTGAGAGTGTAACGCGCCCACACACAGTATCAGTGTCCCACCGCCCGAACGCGGAAATTCCAGTCGTCAGCGAT
>QIAL01000243.1 GCA_003225535.1 Acidobacteriota bacterium
ATGGCGTGATCACCGATCGGCCGCTCTATCCGGGAGAGATGGCCGCAGCAGGTACGCCCTTGCTCACGGTGATGGATATCTCCTCGGTCATCGCCAAGGCGCACATTCCGCAAGACGATGCTGCGGCGCTGAAGGTGGGCGATAAGGGCAGCATTACCGTGCCTGGGATCACGGAACCGATCAGCGGCAAAGTCACAGTGGTAAGTCCTGCCCTCGATCCGAATAGCACAACGGTGGAAGTTTGGTTAGAGGTTAAGAACCCCAAGCATGAACTGAAGCCCGGAACCAGCGTGCATCTTTCGATGACCGCCCAAACCGTAAGGGATGCTCTGGTGGTACCGGCCAGTTCGATACTCACAGCGCCGGATGGAACGACCACTGTGATGCTGGCCGGCTCCGATGGCATGGCTCATCAGAAAGGGGTGAAACTCGGCATTCGCAATGGCGACGATGTGCAGATCATCGAGGGCGTGAACGTAGGAGAGAAAGTGATCTCCAACGGCGCCTATGGATTGCCGGACAAAACCAAAATCAAGATCGAAGCCGCGGAGGCTCCGGCCGAAGAGGCAAAACCGGCGGCCGGAGGATCGAAGGCTCCCAGTGAGGGATCCGATGAAAAATAATCCCTGCGGAGCGACTGCGTGAACCTCGAGAAAGACGGCCACTCGGGCCAGCACTGGATTTCCCGCCACTCCAGACCAGTCATTTTTCTGATTCTGACGTTCGGTCTGCTGGGGGCTTATCTCGCTTTCACCATCCCGGTGTCTGTGTTCCCCTCAACGGACTTTCCTCGCGTGCTAGTCGCCGTCGACAACGGTGTGATGCCGATCGATCAAATGATGGTTACAGTCACGCGACCGATTGAAGAAGCGGTGAACAGCGTCCCGGGACTGCTCACCGTGCGCTCCATTACCAGCCGCGGCTCCGCGGAAATCGATCTCTACCTCCGCTGGGACGTCGACATGTTCCAGACGCTGCAGTACGTGAATGCGGCCATCTCACGAGTCCAGCCGGAACTTCCGTCCACGGCAAAGATCGAAGCCCACCGCATGACGTTCGCCAGCTTCCCCATCATCGGTTATAGCGTTACCTCAGACGCAATGCCCCAAACCCGTCTGTGGGAGATGGCGACCTACGAGATGAAGCCGCGGCTCAACCGTCTGGAAGGCGTTTCCACGGTGATTGTGCAGGGCGGCCAGGAGCCGGAGTTCCAGATCACTCCAGATCCAGCCAAGCTGTTATCTGCCGGCGTGACCGTAAACGACATTCTCGAGAGTGTTCGGCGCACAAACCTCATTGACTCGCCTGGGCTTATCGAACGAAATCACCAGCTCTATCTGGGCCTGGTGAACGGTCAGGTACGTACGCCGGAAGAGATCGCAAACGCGGTGATCAAAAATACGCCCACGGGAATTCCGGTTCGGATTGGCGATATCGGCGAAGTCGCTCCCAGCGTAAAACCGGTCTACACCGTGGTTACGGCAGACGGCAAGCCCGCCGTCCTGCTCAACATCAATCGGCAGCCCGATGGAAATACCGTCCAAGTCGCGCAGGAAGTCCACGACGAAATTGAAAATATCAGGAAGACGCTACCGCCGGGAATCACCATCAAGCCGTTCTACGATCAGTCTGTCATCGTGAGCGATTCGATCAAGAGCGTCCGCGATGCCATCCTGCTGGGCCTGATCCTCGCTTCGATCATTCTGGTTGTATTCCTGCGCGACTGGGGAACGTCACTGGTCGCAGGCCTGGTCATTCCTGTCACCGTCATGGTCACCTTCATTGCCCTGAAGGTAATGGGGGAGACATTCGATCTGATGACACTCGGCGGCTTGGCCGCAGCCGTGGGACTGGTTATCGACGATGCGATTGTCGTAGTCGAAAACATTGTTTTGCATCGCGACGCGGGGCAGGGACGGCTGGAGGCGATTCAGAGCGCGCTGAAAGAGATCACTGTCCCGCTCATCGGTTCGACCATTACGCCAGTCGTGGTGTTTATTCCACTGATCGTCATCACCGGTGTCACGGGGGTTTTTTTTCGGGCTTTAGCCGTGACCATGACGGTTTCGCTGCTGACGTCGCTGGCACTTGCAGTGACCTGGACACCTACGCTGAGCCAATACTTCATTAAGGGGCGGCACAACAAAGAAGAGTCCCATGCAGAATCTGACTCTCCTCGGGCCGAAGACAAACCTGGCGGGTCGGAAGTCGAGGACAAAGATGCTGCGCTGAACTTGCTGGCCGCTGAAGAAAAACATCTCAGCGGGTTCTTCCTGCGGGTGGTCAACTTCCATGAAGGCTGGCTTCGCCGCGCACTCGAGCGGCCGTATCTGCTGATCATCTTCAGCGCTGCTCTGATCGTCATATCCTACGTCTGCTACACCTTCTCCGGTTCGGATTTGTTACCGGAGATGGATGAAGGTGGATTCACTGTCGACTACATCATGCCCGCCGGCAGCTCTCTGGCGGAAACCAACCGGGTCATCACCCACGTTGAACAGATGCTGCGCGAAATGCCTGAAGTAGAGAGCACTTCGCGGCGCACTGGTTTGCAACTCGGGCTCGCAGCGGTGACAGAAGCCAACAGCGGCGACATATTGGTCAAGCTCAAGGCCAAGCGCGACCGCGGCATCGACGAAATCATGGCCGAAGTGCGCGCCGATATCAAAAGACAAGAGCCTGCCCTCGATATCGATCTCATTCAAGTTCTGCAGGACATGATCGGCGACCTGACTTCCGCTCCGCAGCCGATCGAGATCAAACTGTTTTCGCAGGACCCCAAACTGCTGGAGGAATGGGCGCCTAAAGTTGGAGAAGCCATCGGGAAGATCCCCGGAGTTGTGGACCTTCTGAACGGAATCGACAACACCATCAGTGGGCCCGCGGTTACATTCCAGGTTGATCCCAGCGTGGCAGCCCGTGCCGGATTTACGGCTGAGGAAGTGGCTCTCGATGCTGCGGCCATCCTCGAAGGGGAACCAGCACCCACGCCCGTGGTCGCCAACGAGCGTGCCTATACACTGCGGGTACGCTTTCCTGCCGCGAATCGGGCATCGCTGGAGGCTATGCGCAACACGCTGCTGGTCAGCAGTACCGGGCACACCGCCACTCTGGGCGCACTCGCTACCGTGGTTGAGAACCCCGGACAGACCGAAATTCGCAGAGAAAATCTGCAGCGCGACGTCGCGGTTACCGCGCGACTGGAGGGACGGAGTCTCGGCAGCGGCATGGCAGATGTACAGAAAGTCGTGAGTGGAATGCATTTGCCGTCGAGCATCCGCGTGGTTTACGGCGGAACATATGCGGAACAGCAACGCTCGTTCCACGATCTGGTGATCGTGCTCATTCTCGCGGTCCTGCTTCTGTTCATCGTTCTGCTTTTTGAATTCGGAAGCTTCGGCGCCCCCATCGCAATTCTCTCGTCAGCGTTGCTGTCAACCTCCGGGGTTTTTATTGCCTTATTGATTACACGCACAACCTTCAACATTTCGTCGTTCATGGGAATGATCATGGTGATTGGCATCGTGGCCAAGAACGGCATTCTCCTGCTCGATGCCGATCAAAAGATGCGCGGCCTGGGCGAGTCCGCTGAACGAGCCATGCTGCTGGCGGCCCGGCGGCGATTGCGGCCGATCGCGATGACCGCACTGGCAACGGTTGCGGGCATGCTGCCGCTGGCGTTCGCGATCGGCGCCGGATCGCAGATGCTTCAACCCCTCGCCATCGCGGTCATCGGCGGCGTTCTAATTTCGATGGTTTTGTCCCTGATCATCACCCCGGCCGTCTACTTCTACCTGAGCGGAAAGAGAGAAGACCAAGAACTCTCTCCTGCCTGCTAGTAAGAAAATCTCCCGCCATGTGCAGAGTTCTGCAGAGTGGTATTACCAACTGCTGATTACCACTGCCTGGGATCCGGGCTTAGACGCGACGGATCACTTCGCCAAGAATTCTCGCAACGGGGGAGCCTGAGCGGTAAACTATTGATAGATTAGAGACCTGCCTGAAGGGCAGCCAACGTATCCCGCTTCCCCAACCGACTCACACGCGTCTGTTGACTGGCTTTCATCCGTCGGGATTGGCGCTGGAGTTGCACTAGAATAAGCAATTCCAGGTTCGGATTGTCGGATGGCAACGAGTGATAGCGCCGGTGGAATACCGAACTGTGTCTGACGAGAATCACAAACCAGTTCCAGACGAGCAGACGCTCGGAAAGCTGCTGGAAGCCGCCTACGTGATCCAGGAGCACAACCGGGAGATGCTGAGACTGGAGTTGCGCCCCGGCGTGAAGCGGGAACAAGTGAAGGCTGGGGATAATTCCAACCCGGTTCAGAATCCATCTGCGCAAGCAAAATCGCTCCAACCCGCGCCGCTACCCGATAACGCATCGACATTGGCAAAAATCGTACAGACCCAGCATCAAATCCAGTTTCGCCGCCTGGAATTCCAGACGGCGCTGAAATTGGTGGCTGAGCGGGTCTGCGAGATGACCACTGCCAGCGGCGCTTCGATCGCCATTATCGATGGCAAGAACGCGCACTATCGCGCTGTCTTCGGCCGCAGTACCCCGGTTTCGGGAAAGATCATCGCGCTTGACAAAGCGATGTTTGCCCCTTGCTTGAACAGCGGGCAGGTTTTTCGCTGCGCCGATGCCAACGCGGAGTTCCTGCTGGATGTGGATGAGTGCAAGCGCCGAGGCATTCAATCGCTCATCGCGGTTCCCGTGTTTTACGATGGCCGAGTCGCGGGAGGACTGGAACTCTATTTCTCGTCTCCCAACGCATTCACCGAACAAAACGTACACACGTGCCAATTGATGGCCAGCCTGGTGGCCGAGGCCCTGGTGCGCGAGGAGGAGGCCGCGTGGAAGAAATCGCTTGCGAGTGAGCGCGCCGCGATGCTCGAGGCCCTTGAGAAACTACAGCCGAATCTGGCGGCTCTAGTCGAAAAACCCGTTACCAAAAATCCTTCACCCGCAGAAAAACTGTCCCCTTCGGCTCCTGCTCATTCCTACTGTAGGTGCGGGAATCGGCTGATGGCCGAAGAGCAGTTCTGCGGACAGTGTGGCACACCGCGCGCTGGCGACTACGAAACTTCCGACATGCAGAGTAAGGTCGCCTCCCTGTGGCAACTGCAGGAGGCGCAGAAGAAGGAGACTGGCTCCGAGACCGAGCCAGCGGAGAAGCCGGCATCGGTCGCGTCGCAGGAGATCGCTGGGGTCGAAGACGAGGACGGTCCAATGGAGGCGGATGAGCTTTCGGCGGAATCGCCGAACCGTTCACAAGCTTTGGCAAAGCCCAAGTTCGCGCATCCGGCAGACTGGAGTTCCGCATCCTCCGCGCGCGCATTTCTCGAACGGTTCGTTTCCAGCAAGCGAACTGGGCGCCTGCTGCAGTTGTGGAATGCACATCGCGGAGATATCTACCTGGGAGTTGCCGTCATCCTGGTCGCATGCGTGATCCGCTGGGGACTATGGTCGAGTCATCCGGTGAAAGCGACTGCAACGCCAGCTGCGGCTACTGCAACTCATCGCAAGCCCCCTCCCGACCCCGGGTTGTCCTTTTTTGATCGAATGCTGATTCAGCTTGGCCTGGCCGAGGCGCCCGAACCACAGGAGGACAAGGGCAATCCGGGAGTTCAGGTCTGGGTAGATCTGCACACCGCGCTTTACTACTGCCCGGGCACCGATCTTTATGGCAAGACTCCCCAAGGAAAATTCGCCACGCAGCGCGAAGCGCAGCTCGATCAATTTGAGCCTGCTTATCGCAAAGCCTGCAATTGAGCCCCTTTTCCCACTGATATCACGTCATTTAGAATTGACAACCTCTGGGGATAATAGTGCAATCATACCTATAAAAAATCTGGCCGTTCGTCGAGTATGGTTTGAGGAGAATGCCGATTGGCTAGTTCCACGGAGCGTTCTGAGGATGAGCGTGCCCTACCCCGGCCCGAGCTCAATCCCCTTGTAAACCCGATTTTGGCCGACAACATGGGACGATGGGCTGAAGTGTATTTCACCAGCCCTCCCGAGAAGCGCGAAGAGGCAGTGACCGAACTGCTGCGCGAGCTGGAGGCGCGGAACTCAGATGTTGAGAGCCATCCGGCGTCAGCCCAAGCTGTGCGTCCGGTAAGCAGGAACGCACCTTCGACGCCATTTGAACGCCCAACCACCCAGAGGCACCCCAGCGATACGGGACATTGCGATACCTGCGGCAATGACAATCCTCCCATGCATCAGTTTTGCGGCATGTGTGGAGCACAGTTGGGTGGAACCGCACTCGAAGATCCGAGGATGGACAGCGCCTACGGACTGCATCGCGCAGGAAGCGACCGCCGCGGCGCTCCGGCCTATGCCGAATCATCGACGGACTATCGGGAACCAATCGAGGAATGTCTATCGCCCGCGGAAGAGCCCCGCAGAGACCTGTACGATTTATCGCCTTTCCAAAGCCTGCTCGAGAGAGAAGATGGGGCGGCATCGGGCTACGAAGAGTCACCTTCCGGCCGATACCGTTATTACATCGGGGCAATCCTGGCTATTCTGATTCTGGCACTGGGCTATGCGGCGTGGAATGGTTCACGCAGTGATCAGAATGCGCACGGATCAGCTCCGCCGCTACCGCCTGCTGCGACGGATACGGCACCGGCCGCGACAAGTCCGAGCCCATCGGCGCCTGCACCGCCAAAGCCCGCGGAACAGCAACCTGTGACGGCGACGAACAGCACAGCCAGGCCGAGCCCGCCGAAGCCCGCTGAATCACCGAAGCAACTTGAGACCGTCGCCAGCGGAATGAACGCGCCCGCTCCTACGCCAGCTTCACAGTCCACCGTCGATAACGTTGACCGCGTGAGTTTTCAAGGCAACGGAGCTGAGGAATTGGCCACGGCGCAGCACTTTTTGCACGGATCCGCCGGCCAAGCACGCGATTCGGCAGAAGCGGCGAAGTGGTTATGGAAATCGATTGCCAAACACAACGGCCCAGCGATGCTGGAACTGGCGGACCTCTACCTCAAGGGGGATGGAGTCGCCAAGAGCTGCGACCAAGCCCGCGTGCTGCTGGATTCTGCAGCACGGCGGGGCATGTCCGGAGCCGGAGCAAGACTCCGTAACCTCCAGGCATTTGGCTGCCAATAAATTGTTTTTGATCTTGCTTAAAGATCCGTATGCCCACCTAAGGCTCCCATGTTCTGGAAGACTTGGCAGACACACGGTGGGACTATTGCATAAAGAGTGCTGCAGGACTGCGCCTCGATTCGTACCAAAGCGCAAGCTCGACCCGATTCCAGAGCCCAAGCTTGTCATAGATCACCCGCAGGTAATTCTTTACGACATGCTCGGTGGTTCCGATCGCTTCAGCGACCTCCTTGTTCTTCAGGCCCTCGGCAACGAGCTGGATGACCCGGTGTTCACGTTCACTTGGGATACGGTTCCCGTAGCGTCCACTTGACATGCTTGCCTCCGGTATAACAGGGTTGCGAGCTTGACTCGCTTAATACCACCGGTGATTCCGAAACGAAGAAACAATCGGTTGAAATGAGCCTTCACGGTACGCCGCGCCATCTTGAGTTGGCTGGCTATTTCGGCGTTGTCGCATCCTTGCAATAGCAGTTCGACGATCTGCTGTTCGCGCGGACCGAGCCGAACAGTCTGCTCCTTCATCTCCTCATCCTCCCTCTAGTGAAATTGCCTCACCCGACTGGGCGCACGGCTTGAACTGTTTCCAAATTGCGTAGCATCCACGTTGCCATTTTGTGTCAGGGAGGGCGGTTTTACCCGGAAACTCATTTTCCACAGGCACTTGCAGAGGGCGGCAGCGATTTCGGATTTCGGTAAGGAGTGGGGATATAGGTGAAAGCGGTTCCTTCTTTGCTGAAACGCGCCAAACCGCGCATGAATACAGGGCTCGACGCCACTGGCAGGCGATTAGAAGATCGTTTCAGCAGCCGCGCCATCTTCTGGGATGTATGGGCTCTGATCTGCCAAGCCAAGCGACTTACCGAAAAAATTCAAGGGGCTTACACCCGGATTACATGTTCAGGTGAATACCTTAGACGAAACTTCCCGGATACAGGTGAACGTTGGCACAAATTACACGATAGGCCCTAGGGCTTCCGAGTTACAAGGCGGAAACCGCCGATTTCCACAACAAAAATACCTGGATGTTTTCGAGATTGATTACAGCCCGTATTTCTTCATGAGATGGCGGAAGGAACGGTAGGAAATCCCAAGCACGTCGGCGGCTTTCGTCTGCACACCGCCACTCTGACTTAGGGCACTTTGCAATAACGAGCGCTCGATGCCCGCGACGTACGTTTCCATTCCGAGGCCATCGGGTAGTCGCAAGTCGCCTCCGATCTCAGGAAGCGCGCCGGCTCCGGCGGCAGCGGCGGCAGCACGCGCCTTGGGGCGCTCGACCGGAAGTTCCACGTGAAGTTCGTCGGTCGTCTCGAGCGCCACCGCGCGCTCAACCGTATTCTCAAGCTGGCGCACGTTCCCCGGCCACTCGTAGCCGCATAGCGAATCCAGGGAAGCCGGATTTACCCGCAGTATGCTTCGCCCCGCTGCGGTCGCGTTCTTCTTCAGAAAATGATTGGCCAGCAGCGGCAGGTCCTCGCGCCGCTCGCGGAGAGGAGGAACACGGATCGGGATGACGTTCAGGCGATAGTACAGGTCTTCGCGGAAAACATTTTCGGTGACGGCTTTGTCGAGATCGCGGTTGGTGGCGGCGATGACGCGCACGTCAATGGAAATCTCACTGGTGCTGCCCACCGGACGAACGGTACGCTCCTGCAATACGCGGAGCAGCTTGACCTGCATTGCCAGAGTCATCTCGCTGATTTCGTCGAGGAAGATCGTGCCGCTGTCTGCAACTTCGAAGAGCCCCCGCTTGTTCTGGTTCGCTCCGGTAAAGGCGCCTTTCAGATAACCGAAAAGTTCACTTTCAAGGAGCGTCTCAGGAAAAGCTCCGCAGTTGACCGAAACGAAGTCTTCCGTGGCTCGAGGCGAACACACATGAACGGCGCGCGCGACGAGCTCTTTACCGGTGCCGCTTTCGCCGTGAATCAGAACTGTGCTGGCCGTGGAGGCGACGGTACGGACGGTCTGCTTGAGCTTCTCCATCGCCGGGCTGGAGCCGATGATGTTGTCCAGCGAGTTGCGTGTGGCGGCGTCACGCCGCAGGGCAAAGTTTTGCTTGCTGAGAGCCAACTTCTCGACTGCCCGGTTGATGGCGAGTTTGATCTCGTCCACCAGTCCCGGACTCTTACGGATGTAGTCCGTGGCGCCTCCAGCCTTCACCGCTTGAACTGCGGCCTCGTAGTCGTCGACTGCCGTGATCAGGATGACAGCCGAATCGGGCGAGACTTTGTGAGCGTGGCGCAACACTTCAATGCCGTCGATGTTGGGCATCTTGATATCGGTGATGATGACGTCATAGAGCGCGCCGTCAATTTTGTTTTTGGCGTTCTGCCCGGCCTGGACTGTCTCAACCCGATGCCCTTCGCGGCGCAGGGAGATATCCAGCATTTCGCAGATGGAGCGTTCGTCGTCGCAAACAAGAATGTTAGCCACGCCCACCTCCTCCCGCCGCTGCAGCCGCAGAATCAGCCGCCGCCAGCCCGGGCGATTTATCGGCTGCCGCTTTGCGTGTTGCCACGGAGTGCTCGGCTTCGAAGCGGCGGAGTCGCAGGACAAATGTCGTGCCCTGGCCGGGCTTCGATCTTGCCCATACTTTCCCGTCGTGAGCCTGCACGATCTGGTACACGATCGCCAGCCCCAGTCCGGTGCCGCCTTCAAAGTTAGACTGGAAGGGTTCGAAGATTTTTTCGATCTGCTGCGGCGTCATGCCCGTGCCGGTGTCCATGAACGACACTTGCCAGTCTTCGCCCAGCGACTCGACCGCCGCGGTCAGCGTGCCTCCACCTTTCATGGCGCGTACGGCATTCTCACAAAGATTCCAGAAGACTTGCTTCAGTTTGTCGCCGTCGGCGATCACCCAGGCTTCGGAGAGGAAACGGCGCTTGATCTCGATCCCGGTCTTTTCGGCCGCCATGCGGTGGTCCATCAAGATCAGCGTATCTTCTACGAGGCGAATCAGGTCGACTCGGTCGAATTGAAATTTCTTGGTTCGCGAATAGGCGAGGAAATCGGTGATGATGGCATTCAGCCGCTGCGACTCGCGGGTCACGATGTCGAGCAGGCGGCGGTGATCTTCGTTCATCTCAGGAAGGCCGGAGAGCATGCTGACTGAACCCGCGATCGAGGTCAGCGGATTGCGGATTTCATGCGCGATTGCTGCCGCCAGCCTCCCCACCGCAGCCAAGCGGTCTTGCATGCGGACTTCGCGCTCCAGGCGGCGCATCTCGGTCAGATCGTCGAAGGCATAGACGTACCCGAAATCGCCTTTCTCCGGAACTGACAACGCCGAGACGCGCACCCGCAAAGTCTTGCGGAACTTGGTCGGGGGATCGAAGCGAACTTCTCCGTGCGACTGCTCCGACTCGACCAAGGGGAGTGGATCCAGAAACAGCTGGTGCACGGGAGCGCCGAGTAATTCAGCCGCGGCGCGTTCAAGAAGCCGTTCGGCGGCCGCATTGACCAGCGTGATCCGCCCGTCGAGTCCTGTGGTAATCAGGCCGCTGCTGATCGAGTGAATAATGTTTTCGTGCAGCGCCTGCAGGCTTTCGAGGGCGCCGCTCGCATCTTTGAGCTGCACCCCAACTTGCCGGAGTTTGTGGGTGAGCAGCCCTGCAAGGTATGCGACTGCAAGAAATGCAAATAAATTGACGAAGATGATCGACTGCAGCGATTTCAGCCCGGGATGGGTTGTGCAATAAGAAGGAATGACACCGTAGTAATTCAGCTCTAGTACGGTCCCGTACAGGATAAACGCAAGCGCGGCGACGAGTCCCGCCCAGACCCGGGTCAGGAGTACGGTGGCAACGATGATCACCAGTGGATAGAGGAAGTTCAGGGAACTGTCCCAGCCTCCCGTCTCGTGCACCACCAGCGTCACCAGAACCACATCGGTCACGACCTGCAGTGCCGCCTGCAGCCGGTGTTCCTGCCAGAACGAGAGCAGCAGAATGTAGAAGAGAGACAGGCTGTACCAGAAGAGAATGGTGCTGATGAAGAGGCGCATCGGCACGGGCGCAGGACTGAACTGTGCCACCGCCAGTTCGATGGCTAGAAGCACGGTCAGAATGAAAATACGGACCCGAACCAGCCATCCCAGCCAATTGCGCTCGTCGAACGTCGATTGCATTGCGATCCTGGAGATCTCTCGGACCTGCCAACGGCGGTCCTGGGTCTTAGGTCTTGAATATCAGGAATTGAACCTAAGACGCCGCAGAGAAGGCCGGGAGTATCCGGCACCGGCCTTCGCTGCCGTTCATTTTCCTAGCCAGCCAGTTTGGCGATCATGGCAAACAGCGGCATGTACAGCGAAATCACGATGCCACCGACGCTGATTCCGAGGATGCCGATAATGACCGGCTCCAACATAGCCAACATATCCTTGGTGGCCGCATCGACTTCTTCCTCGTAGAAGTCGGCGATCTTCTGCAACATCGAGTCCATGGCGCCCGTCGCTTCACCGACGCCGATCATCTGCGTCACCATGTTGGGGAACACGCCGCATTCGCGCAATGGATCGACGATGGTCCGGCCTTCTTCAATCGCTTTGCGGACCCTCATCAGCGCTTCTTCCAGCACGGCGTTGCCTGAGGTCTTCGCCGTGATGCTCAAGCCTTCCAGAATCGGCACGCCTGAGGTGATCAGGGTACCCAGCGTACGCGTGAAGCGGCCAACCGCGATCTTACGCAGCAGCCCCCCCACCACCGGCAGGTTCAACAACATCTTGTCGAAGTAGTAGCGACCGCGAGGATTCTTGCGGATTTGCTTCACGCCAAACCACAAACCGATGACACCTACCATGATGATCCACCAGAAGGTCTGCACGAACTGACTGAGTCCCATGGTGATCCGGGTTGGAAGGGGCAGGTCCACGCCCAAACCGGCAAACAGGTTGGCGAAGATCGGCACCACCCACTTCAGCAAGGCGCCGACGATCAACACCGCCATGCTCACGACAGCCACCGGGTAGATCAACGCCGACTTCACGGCCGATCTGAGGCGCACAGCTTTTTCGACGTAGGTCGCGAGGCGCTGCAGAATGATGTCGAGAATACCGCCGGTTTCGCCGGCTTCGATCATGTTGGTGGTGAGGTCATCGAAGATGATCGGGTACTGCCGCATTGCGTTGGCCAGTGTCGCGCCGCCTTCCACCGTGGTCCGCACGCCTGTCAACGTCTTCTGAAACGTCTGGTTTTCCTGGTTGGCCGCCAGGATTTCCAGACACTGCACCAGGGGCAGGCCGGCATCGATCATGACCGAGAACTGGCGAAAGAAGATCGCGATGTCCTTGGTCTTGACCTTTGTCGTACCGAATGTGGGCATAGAGAATTCTTTGCCCTTTTCGCGAATGGCGCCCGGCGTAATGCGATCGCGGCGCAACGCCTGCGCCAGAGATTGCTTATTGGGGGCGACACGCTCTCCGGAAACCTTCTGTCCTGACGCGTCTTTGCCGGAAAATGTAAATACTGGCATGGTTTAGCTTCTCCTCACTCACGTACCTGATTCGTACAAGCTTTCCTGCAATTTCTCACGCTCCGCCCTCCTTAGTGCTTGGATGGAGCGGCTCCTCGGGCCAGCGAGCTTCCAGCCGCCGTAGGACGGCTCAACAGGCTCGCTCCCCGACTGATCATTTCCTGCAGCTCATCCACGTTGCTGGAACGAGCGATGGCGGTTTCCATGGAAATCTGCTTCTGGAAGTAGGCCGTCGCCAGCGACTGGTTGAACGTCTGCATCCCGAATTTTTCCTGTCCGGACTGCATGGACGAATAAATCTGGTGAATCTTGTCCTCGCGGACCAGGTTGCGTACCGCGGCGTTGGGGACCAGAACTTCCATGATCATGGCGCGGCCCTTGCCATCAATTTTGGGCACAAGGCTTTGGCACATGATGCCTTCGAGCACCAGCGACAACTGTGCGCGGATCTGCGGCTGCTGGTGAGCCGGGAAGACATCGATAATACGGTTGATGGTC
This sequence comes from Acidobacteriota bacterium, assembly GCA_003225535.1. Classification (GTDB taxonomy): domain Bacteria; phylum Acidobacteriota; class Terriglobia; order Terriglobales; family Acidobacteriaceae; genus Sulfotelmatobacter. The sequence goes on from QIAL01000243.1 coordinate 13,103, forward strand.
GATGTGGCTGAGTTCGTATGCAGCGTGCCGAAGGTCAAATGACCGGTTTCGGCGATTCGCAGAGCCGACTCGATGGTTTCCAGATCGCGCATTTCGCCGATTAGAACGACGTCGGGGTCTTCACGAAGGGCGGCGCGTAACGCGTCCGTAAAACTCTTCGTGTCAGCGTGCAGCTCGCGCTGGTTGACCACGCAATTCTTGTTCATGTGAACGAATTCGATCGGGTCTTCGATGGTCAGAATGTGGTCGTGGCGCTCGCTATTAATTTTGTCGATCATCGCGGCCAGCGTTGTCGACTTGCCCGATCCGGTAGGCCCCGTCACCAGCACCAATCCGCGCGGTTTGTCGCACATCTTGCTCACAACGGCGGGCAGGCCGAGCTGGTTGAACGACTTAATCTCGAAGGGAATAAGACGGAACACGGCCGCGGTCGCGCCGCGCTGATTGAACACGTTGGCGCGGAAGCGGGCCAACCCCTTCAAGCCGAACGAAAAGTCGAGCTCCAGGCTCTCTTCAAAACGGTGCTTCTGCGAGTCGGTCATGACGCTATAGGCCAGCTGCTTGGTCTCGGCTGGAGTCATCTGCGGCAGATCGAGCGGCACCAGATGGCCGTGCACGCGGATCTGTGGCGGCGAGTTGGTGGTGATGTGCAAGTCGCTGCCATTCATCTCCAGCATTCGTTTCAGCAGATCGCTTAACGACAAACCCATGGCAAAGTTCCCTTTCGGTATGAATCTCTAATTACGTCGTTAGTCGTTGGTCGTTTGTCGTTGGCTGATGAATCGTTGGGAAACGACCAACGACCAGCGACTAACGACGGCTTTAGTGAATCGTTTCGCGTGCGACTTCCTCAAGCGTCGTCATCCCGGCGGCAACTTTGATCAGGCCGCTGCGGCGCAGGGTGAGCATGCCGCGTTCGATCGCTTTCTTTTTCAGTTCCACCGCGGAAGCGCCGACCAGAACCAGTTCCCGAATCTCGTCGTCGACCTCCATCACCTCGTACAAACCGCAGCGCCCCTTGTAGCCGGTGTTGTTGCAGACGCCACAGCCTTTGCCCTTCTGAATTTTTACGGTTTTGACTTCTTCCGGGGTGAAGCCGGCATCAATCAAGGTTTGTGGCGGCACTTCCACCACTTCAGTGCAGTCTTTGCAGATGCGCCGCACCAATCGCTGAGCGCAAATCAAGTGAACCGACGTCG
>QIAL01000161.1 GCA_003225535.1 Acidobacteriota bacterium
ACATCGTTCGGCTATACCGGCGCGAGAATCCAGAGGACGAAGCTGGAAGCGGCAGCTTGGTGAAACCGAGTTTCCCAAAAGGCAAGTATGCCGACGTGCTGGGCCTCTGCAAGGTCGCCACTCTGGATGAAATCGAGACGCAGGGTTGGAGCCTCAATCCGGGGCGATATGTTGGCGTTGCGGAAGGAGCAGTCGAAGACTTCGAGTTCAGCGAGCGCCTAGAAGAACTGAATGAGGAATTGGAAACCCTAAATGCACAGGCTCATGACCTCGAACAGACCATCGCCCGCAACGTAGGGCAAATACTAGGGGAGTAAACGATGGCATCTGAATGGCGGCTCCGTCGCTTAGATGAGCTTGGATTTGTAGGGAGGGGAAAATCACGCCATCGCCCAAGGAACGATGAGCGGCTCTATGGCGGTCCGTATCCATTCGTACAGACCGCTGACATCATGGCTGCTGACCCGTACATTACCAACTACTCTCAGACCTACAGCGAGTTTGGGCTTCAGCAGAGCAAGATGTGGGGGCCAAATACCCTTTGCATGACGATTGCGGGCGCAAACACGGCGCGAACAGCGATCTTAAAGATTCAAGCATGCTTTCCAGACAGTGTTGTCGGTTTCGTAGCTGACAAAACAAAGGCAGACCTGCATTTCGTTAAGTACTCTCTCGATTTAATGAAAAGCAAGTTTCTCGCTGTGAGTCGAGGGGCAACACAAGACAACCTTAGCCTCGACAAGCTCCTGTCGTTCCCTCTCCGGGTTCCAGACCTCGCAATTCAGCAGCGAATCGGTGCTGTGTTGTCAGCCTACGATGATTTGATGGAAAACAGCGCTCGGCGCATCAAGATTCTGGAGCAGATGGCGCAGATGCTCTACCGGGAATGGTTCGTCAATTTTCGGTTCCCCGACAAAGAGAAAGCAACGAGGACAGCTAGTGAAAACGGAATGATTCCAGCGGGCTGGAAAGTCAGCCGCATGGACGAGGTAGCAGAAGTTATTGACTGTCTGCACTCCAAGAAGCCACAGCACATGGATAACGGTACCCGGTTGCTGTTGCAACTCTTCAACATCGGTGAGAGCGGCGAGCTTGATCTCTCGAAGAAGTTCTTGATCGACGATTCCACCTACAAGCTATGGACAAGCAGAATAGAAGTTCGCAGCGGGGATTGCGTCGTTACGAACGTTGGGCGCATCGCTGCTGTTGCGCAAATTCCCGAGCAAGTGCATGCCGCGCTCGGCAGAAATATGACGGCGATAAGACCTCGGAAGATCAAGCCGACTTTTCTCATCGAGTACCTGTTGTCGCCGCTCATGACGACTGAAGTTGCAAAAAAGAAAGACGCAGGAGCCATTATGGACAGTCTCAACGTAAAGGGAATTGTAAGACTGTCCGTTCCAGTGCCGCCATCCTCATTGATGAACAGATTCGAGGAAATCGCTCGTCCAATGCGAAGGGAGACTGAAGTTCTCGTCCAAAAGAACTTGAACCTTCGAGCGACCCGCGACCTGCTCCTCCCTAAACTGGTGTCCGGTGAAATCAGCGTTGAGAAATTTGAGACCGAAGCTGCCGCCCAGACGGTATGACCTACCTCGACCCAGACTCCGAAGGCACGCTCGAAGCCAATACCATCGGCCTCTTTCAAGACCTCGGCTGGGGAGCTGCGGATTGCTACCACGAAACCTTCGGCACCGGCTCTCTTCTCGGGCGTGAGACTTCCGAGCAGGTTGTGCTCGAACGACAGCTCCGTGCGGCACTGCTGAAACTCAACCCCGGTATCTCCCCGTTAGCCATCGATCTCGCGGCAGAAGAACTGATCAAGGATCGAAGTGTTCTGAGTCCTGTTCGAGCCAATCAGGACATCTACAAGCTCCTGAGGGATGGCGTAAGAGTTCCCATTCGGCGTGACGATGACCAAGAGAGCATTGAAGTCGTCCGTGTTATTGACTGGGACGAGCCGAGGAACAACGACTTTTTCCTTGCTTCGCAGTTTTGGATTTCCGGCGACTACGGGCGGAAACGGGCCGACCTCGTCGGCTTCGTCAACGGGCTGCCGCTGGTCTTCATCGAACTCAAGGCGTCCCACAAATCTCTAGAAAACGCCTACAAATACAACCTCTCGGACTACCGGACGACGATCCCGCAAATCTTCTGGCACAACGCCTTGATCATTCTCTCGAACGGCTCGAAAAGCAGAGTCGGAAGTATGACAGCCGGATGGGAGCATTTTGCTGAGTGGAAGAAGATCGATGACGAAGGCGAAGAGGGTCTCGTCAGCCTAGAAACGATAATTCGAGGGGTCTGCCAGCCTTCCCGTCTGCTCGATCTGGTTGAGAACTTCACCTTGTACAGCGAAGCCGAAGGCGAGACCACGAAACTTTTGGCGAAGAACCATCAGTTTCTCGGCGTGAACCGGGCGATTGAAGCGACGGAAAAGATCAAGGACAACCAGGGCAAGCTCGGCGTCTTCTGGCATACGCAGGGTTCCGGTAAGAGCTTTTCGATGGTCTTCTTCTCGCAGAAGGTGCTAAGGAAGCTGCCCGGCAATTGGACCTTTGTTATCGTTACAGATCGCGAAGACCTAGACGGCCAAATCTATCGAAACTTTACTTCTACGGGTGCCGTCCTCGAAGACGAGAAAAGCGTTCGAGCACAGAGCGCCGAACACCTGAAGACACTTTTGAATTCGGAAGATCACCGCTATCTCTTCACATTGATCCAGAAGTTCCGAACCGATGTAGGGGAAACTTATCCAAAGCTCTCAGACAGATCGGACATTATCGTCATCACGGATGAGGCACACCGGAGCCAATACGACCAGTTCGCGTTGAACATGCGAAATGCGCTGCCGAATGCAGCGTTCATCGGTTTTACCGGAACGCCGCTTATGGCTGGAGAAGAACGGACCAAGCAGGTATTTGGCGATTATGTCTCGATCTACAACTTCAAGCAGTCCATCGACGACGGAAACACAGTCCCTCTCTATTACGAGAACCGTATTCCCGAACTCCAGCTTACAAATCCCAACCTGACTGATGACATGGCCGGGATCATTGACTCGGCGGAATTGGACGAAGACCAGGAACAAAAGATTGAACGCGAGTTTTCCCGCGAATATCAATTGATCACAAGAGAAGATCGTTTAGAACGGATCGCGGAAGACATCGTCGCGCATTTCATGGGCCGTGGCGTATTGGCCAAAGCGATGGTCATTTCGATTGATAAAGCCACTGCTGTGCGGATGTACAACAAAGTCCAGAAGCATTGGAGGACTGCAATAGAACGTTTACAAAAGGAGTTGAATGCCGCTGACTCCGCAGACAGGCCGGAGGTAGAAAAACGGCTGCGGTTCTTCCAAGAAACCGACACAGCGGTGGTGGTTTCACAATCCCAAAATGAGATCGAGGAGTTCAAGAAGAAAGGGCTAGACATCGCAGCCCATCGTAAGAGGATGGTCAAGGAAGACCTTGAGAAGAAATTCAAGAAGTCTGACGATCCGCTCCGAATTGTGTTCGTGTGTGCCATGTGGATTACGGGCTTCGACGTGCCTTCCTGCTCCACAATCTACCTCGACAAGCCGATGAAGAATCACACCCTGATGCAAACCATTGCTCGGGCAAATCGTGTGTGGAGAGAGAAACAGAACGGACTGATTGTTGATTACGTCGGAATTTTTCGCAACCTTCAGAAAGCCCTTGCGATCTATGGAACGACGAAAGGCGGAGCCAAGCAGGGCGAGTTGCCGATCAAGGATAAACTAGAACTCGTCAAGCTGCTTCGACAAGCGATCCAGGAAACGGCAGTATTTTGCCGAGATCGCGGTGTGGATGTCGAAGCAATCAGAGATTCCAGTGGGTTCCAGAGAGAAAAACTGAAGGACGACGCGGTCGCAACCTTCGTCATTGATGACAAGACCAGACGACGATTCATGGAGTCAGCAGGCTATGTCGAAAAACTATTTAAGTCCCTGCTGCCAGACCCCGCTGCGAATGAATTCGGAGCGATCCGCAAGGTGATCTCAGTCATTGCAGAGAAAATTCGCTCAGAAATACCTCCGGCGGATATATCGGAAGTGATGGAAGAGGTTGCCGAGCTTCTCGACAAGTCAGTTTCGACAGAAGGCTACGTGATCCGGCCCTCGGCAACAGCGCAAAACTACGTCGATCTCAGCAAGATTGATTTTGAGGCGTTGCGAGAGAAGTTTGAAAAAGGAAGAAAACCGATTGAGGTCCAGAAGCTCAGAGGCCAGATCGCCCAAAAGC
>QIAL01000162.1 GCA_003225535.1 Acidobacteriota bacterium
GACGAAGATTCCCTCATTTCGCTATTCGATGTAATAGGCGAATAATTAAGGTGGTTCGCGTATTGCACCGAGCCACTGCTGGACCCGTTGCCAGTTTAGCGTGCCTACCTTATCGGCGGCGAGGACGATGCCCCGTCTCCGTCCGAATTAACTGGCTCTTGCATGTTCGACTTACGCTTGCCAATAAACGGGAGCTCAAGCCGTTCGCAAACGTCCCGGGAATACGAAGTCTCGGCAACGAACTGAGCTCCGAGCCTCTTGACAAACAGAAGTACCTCTTCCCCGAGGCACCCGCCATGTCGAGATACGCGATAGGCTCGTGCTTATCGAGATCGAAGACCGTCATTAGATTGTTTTCTTCGGATGACAGAAAAGCGCGATGATGTTCCGGATCGAGCGTCATACCGTGGTTGCCTTTGCAACGTCCGACCGGATAGCGGCCGATCACCTCGTCGGTCGCGGGATCAATCACGGCGAAGATGTTCGAATCCTGCAGATTCACGTATACCTTCCGAGCTACCGGATCGTACTGCGGCATGCCCGTCTCGCTATCGAAGTGCAGGGTCTTCACAACCGCGTCCTTGGTCACGTCCAACGATGGCCTCTGCCTTGCCCCGTTCGTCAGAGACGTACAGTTTGTGGAAGGGCGCAGCGTAGGCGCTTCCATCGGGCTTGTGTTCGGTCGGCAGCTTTTTGATCACTTTCATTTGTCTCAAGTCCACGGACACCAATCGTGTTGTCGCCCGCGTTCGACGTATAGAACTTCTTCAACTCAGACACGTACTCGACACCTTCTGCACCCGGAGTGTCTGCCACCGTCGCGACGACCTTGTTTGTGCGCAAATCAATGACGTATGTCTGTCCCGCCGCTAAATGTGCCGAGATCAAGTAGTGATCTTCGGAATCGATGGTCAGGTAATCAAAGCGTTTTCCATGAGGGCCAGGCAGATCAAACTCTCCTACCTTCTTGAGGGTTGAACTAGGCTCCTGAGCTTGCGATCCTGGACTGCAGGCCAACACGATTGAAATTAACGGGAGCAGAAGCGTTCTTCGCACGGTCAGTCCTCCTCTTCTCGTGCCGACGACAAACGGTAACAGACCGCCAATCGTAACCGATGAAGGTGAACGTTGCCTGAACGTGGGACGTCTTCGGCGTAATTGAGACAACTCGATATTGGGATATTTGACTTGGCCACCCAATTCTCGGCTTTTTCGCAGCAAAGCAATAAACTCGCGGCCATTCAGAACTTCGAAGTTGTGATCGCCGTCACAGCAGTGATCGTCAAGGGCGGGCTAACATCGTAGTTGGAAGTACTATCCTTGTTTCTGGTAGTCAGCGGAAGCAGTACACTTATGAGGATGACTAGGATACGAGCATTCGCACTGCTGACAATTGCCCTTCTGTGGGCCGTCAGGCCAGCCGTGGCTTGTGTCCTTCCAGGTGCGACGATGACTCCCGCGGAACGGGAGTGCTGCCACCATATGGCGGAGCAATGTGGAAGCTCCATGATGCCGGCCAGTCATTCCTGCTGCAAGGCTCAGTCACCAACGAATACCGTTCTGGTCGCCTCCTTAGGGGCATTACCCGCAGCGACGGTGCACTCCTATTTTTCGTTTCTTCATGCCCCACCTCCCGAACCATCTCCCGGCTATAACTCCGTTCTGAGAGTCTAGAAAGCTTTCATTACACAGATGAAGGCCGTGCTCTGCCTTGTTGCGCACATTGCTGCCTGATGCACAGACGCGTCCTATCCCTCTATTTGTGAATTGTTTACGGAGGAGTGATGAAAGCTCTACATGCATGTATTTATCTGATGATCACCTTCGCCGGTGTGCTTGGCTGTGCCAGTGAGCCAGCTACTGATGTCGATCCTTTGTCCGGTATTACTGCCCTCGTGACACAGGATCATCAGCACTCTCCGCCCTCGACGTCGCCGCCGCTGAGCCTTACCGAACTCGAAGCAGCCGCTTTGGCCAACAATCCTGAAATCCGGGTGGCTATGCGTCGTGTCGCAACCGCCGAGATACGGGTGCGCAGCGCCGGGTCGTTGAGCGATCCCGAGTTCATGTATCGCGGCTGGGGCACACCACTCGCCAAGCCGTGGGACCTGAATCAGACGCAGCACATGTTCATGTTTAACCAGTCGCTCGCTGGTCCAGGCAAGCGCGCACTGCGCGCACAAGTTGCTGCGGAGGGAGTGGAACAGGTCAAGGCGGAACTGGAGGCCAAGAAGCGCGATGTTACGGCCGAAGTCCGAAAGACGTTCTACGACCTGCTTCGTAATCAAGACGAAGTCCTGCTGCATGACGAGCAGGCGGCGCTGGCTCGCCAGTCCTCAGAGTCGGCACGGATCAAGTATGTGGTAGGACGCGTTCCGCAGCAGGACGTGCTGAAAGCACAGATCGCTCTCACCAAACTGGTGGAGCACCTCGTGATGCTTGAACAGGACGGTGGCCTCGCGCGATCCAGACTGAATACTCTGCTGGGCCGGGACCCTGGATCTCCACTCGAAGTTCAGGGCCAATACTCTCCGCCGCAGAAGCTTCCTGCACTTTTGGATCTGGAAAAAGACGCTCTAGCGAATCGGCCCGAACTAGCCATGTCGTCCTCCGGTGTGCGGCAGGGCGAGGCTCAAACCAAGCTTGCCGAAAAGGCATATACGCCGGACTACAACCTCAGCGCGGGTTACATGCTCATGCCGGACGGCGCCCGCTATCGCAACACGTACATGGCCGAGGTCGCCGTCACACTACCTTGGCTGAACCGCGGGCGTCATGACGCAGAGATCGCGGAGGCACGGGCGGATCTCTCGGCTGACAAAGCCGAGTATGACAACCAGCGTGCGCTCGTATTTGAGGAAATTCAGGAAGCTCTGATTCGCGCGCAATCTGCCAAGCGCCTCGTTGATCTTTACAGCCAGACACTTCGTCCTCAAGCGCAGGCGACACTGAAGTCAACCGTCGCTGCTTATGAGGCCGACCGCACTGACTTCCTCAACCTACTCGACAGTCAGAACACGACTCTCGAAGTTGAACTCGATTACTATCGCGCCGTGTCTGAACTGGAATCGCGGATTGCGGATCTCGAACGCGCAGTGGGAGCTCCGTTGACGCGGGAGGGTCACGAATCGAATTCAACCGTCCCCCAAGCTTCTCTGGTTCAGATCACTCCGGAGGTGCGCTAATGACGCAGCATGAAAATAAGTTTCTTATCACAGGACTCACTCTCGGCTTAATGTTGGCCTTGGTCGCCTACGCGGCAATTCGCATTTGGCATCCCGACCGTAGCCCTGCCCAGTCTCCGGAAGCGCCGATTCTCAAGTACGAGGGAGCGCCGGAACAAGCCACCTCTCAGCGTGCTGAACAAGGGCAAGCGGACGCCTCTGTCTCCCGCATCCAGCTAAACCAGAAAGAGCAAACAGACATTGGCGTCCAAACAGTCGAAGTCAGACGACGTAGCCTTCAACGCGCTCTCATGGCTGTCGCCAAGGTGGATGAGCCGGAAACGCAATTGGCTTCGATCAGTGCGCGCATCGGTGGCCGCATCGACAAGCTCTACCTGGATTTCACGGGCCAGCAAGTTCACCGTGGCCAAACGATAGCATCCCTTTACAGCCCTGAAGTTTTCTCTGCCGCCGAGGAATACAGACTTTCGCTTGAGAACCGAAAGCGCCTTGGCACGGATGCCGAGTCCTTAGCAGTGTCGGGCGCCGAAGACCTCGTGAACGCCAGCCGCCGCCGGCTGGAACTCTGGGGACTCACGACACAGCAGCTTGATGAGATCGCATCATCGGCGAAGCCTCAGGTCGAGCTTCCCGTCTACTCGACCGTCAGCGGCATCGTGACGGAGCGGAAAGTTACGCAAGGGGGGTGAAGGCAGACGTGTACCAGCCTGACCTGCCTGCCGTCCGCACCGGCCAGTCCGTAGAGATCACCTCCGACTCACTGCTAGGTACCACGCTACGCGGGCGGGTCGGATTTCTCGATACTTCCATTAACCCACAGACGCGCACTGCTTCAGCTCGCATCGAGGTTCCGAACCCCAGCATGCGACTGCGTCCCGGCATGTTCGTGCAAGTTAACTTTGCCACACCCGCAGGACACGACGTTCTAGCCATACCGCGCTCTGCCGTTCTCGATACGGGTATGCACAAGTTCGTCTACGTGGCCAAGGGCAATGGTGAATTCGAAGGGCGGCAAGTGCAGCTCGGTCCTGCAGGCGCGGATTATTACCCAGTGCTCGCGGGCCTTAAAGAAGGCGAGCGTATCGTCAGCCAAGGGAGCTTCCTGATCGACTCCCAGACTCGAATCACGGGTGGCATGACCGGGATGTTTGGCGGGTCGAAGGAATTCGATCATGGTCAGGCCGACCAAGATCCAGCACAAGCACGCGCTGCTCCTCAGATTAAGTTCACTTTTCGTTCTGATCCGGAAACACCTCGCGGCAACTCCGATGCGACGCTGCACGTAACCGTGTTGGACGTTTCGGGGAAGCCGGTGACTGATGTGCAAGTCAAGGTCACGCTCATTATGCCGGCGATGCCGGCCATGGGCATGGGCGAAATGCGCGCCACAAGAGACCTCAAATGGAAGGGCTCTGACTACGCGGGCACGATCAAGGTCCCGACAGCGGGTTCCTGGAATGTCGAAGTCAACGCCAGCCGCAACGGACAACTCCTGGGTAGCTATCACGCCCGGCTGAACGCGCAGTGATGAGGAGAAACCATGATTAACCGGCTCATTGAATTTTCGCTGAAGAACCGCTTCCTAATCCTGTTGGTCTACGGACTCCTAGCTGTCTGGGGATACTGGGCTCTGCTCAGGACGCCTATCGACGCCATTCCTGATCTCAGTGAGAACCAGGTGATCGTCTACACCGACTGGGCGGGCCGCAGCCCGCAGGAAGTCGAAGACCAGATCACGTATCCATTGACCGTCAACTTGCAAGGACTGGCAGGAGTGAGAGACGTTCGTTCGTCCTCGGCATTGGGATTCTCGATGATCAACATCATTTTCCAGGACAAGATTGATCCCTATTTTGCCCGCACTCGGGTCTTGGAACGACTGAACCTGGCATCAGGTTTCCTGCCTGAGGGAGTCGTACCTGTTTTGGGACCGGATGCAACCGGCGTGGGCCAGGTCTTCTGGTACACGGTCGAGGGACCCTACGACGGCGGGACCCTGCACTCCCTCCAGGACTGGTTCATCAAGTACCAGCTGAATTCGGTGTCCGGCGTTGCAGAAGTGGCGAGCATCGGCGGTTGGGTGCGCCAATATCAGATCGACGTTGATCCCATTAAATTGCGCGCTTACAACATCCCCTTGCGCTCGGTGATCGAAGGTGTCCAGCGCAGTAACACTAATGTCGGTGCGAAGGTCATTGAAACGAGCGACCAGGAGATGGCGGTTCGGGGCATCGGGTTGATTCGCTCGACGGCAGACCTTGAGAACATCGTCCTCAGTGCCACCGCAGGCACACCTGTCTACATCCGCAATGTCGCGAATGTTCATTTGGGGCCGGAATTCCGGCGCGGCGTTCTCGATAAGGACGGTAAAGATGTCGTGGGCGGTGTCGTCGTCATCCGCAACGGAGCCAACGCCCAAGAAGTCATTAGCGGTGTCAAAGCGAAACTCGCAGCCTTGGAGCCAGGGTTACCCAAGGGCGTTCACATCGTTCCTTTCTACGACCGCAGCACGTTGATCCTTCACGCGGTGAATACTCTGAAGTCGGCACTGCTCGAAGAGATCGTTCTGGTTACGCTCGCGCACGTGATCTTCCTGTGGCACTTCCGCAGCATCCTCATCGTCACGCTGCCCTTGCCGCTTGCGGTCGCGGGATCGTTCCTGTTCATGCACTATGCCGACATCTCCTCCAACATCATGTCACTCGGTGGAATCGCAATCGCGATTGGGGTGCTGGTCGATGCCGGGATTGTGATGACCGAAAACGTGCTGCGGCACGCAGAGCAGTACTACGAAGAACATGGCGAGTACAAGTCGGCGATTGGCCGGATCACCCTGGAAGCCGCCAAGCTAGTAGGCCGACCGATTTTCTTTGCGATGACCATCATCATTCTGGCTTTCGTCCCTGTGTTTGCACTCACCGGCATGGAAGGCAAGATGTTTCACCCGCTGGCCTTCACCAAAACCTTCGCCATGGTGTGCTCCACCTTAATCGCGGTCACTCTGGTGCCCGTGCTTTGCACTTTCCTGATCCGCGGAAAACTGCATCGTGAAGACGCAAATCCCGTGATGCACGGTCTGCGAATGGTTTACAAACCGGTACTCGGCTGGGCATTGAAGCACAGGGTCGTCACGCTAAGCGCGGCGCTAGTGGTATTCGGATCGGCCCTCTGGCTGGCGACTACGATCGGCTCCGAGTTCATGCCGCCGCTCGATGAAGAGACTGCCCTGTTCATGCCCATTACCGACCCCAGCATTTCCCTCACCAAGGCGACCGAGATTCTTCGCTGGCAGGACAAGATCATTGCCGAAGATCCGCTCGTCGAGAGCGTTGTCGGCAAGATCGGCCGCGCGGAAAGCGCAATTGATCCCGCGCCAGTGAACATGACTGAGACCGTGATCAATTTCAAACCTAAGAACCAATGGCCCGCTGGGACGACCAAGGAAACGATCCTGCAAAGGTTGGACGAGAAGCTCCGAATGCCGGGCGTCACCAACATCTGGACCCAGCCGATCCGCAACCGCATCGACATGCTTTCGACTGGCATTCGCACCCAGGTGGGAGTCAAGGTCTTCGGCAACGATCTCGCGACCATCGAGCAGAAGGAAACTGAAATCGAACGGGCTCTGCGGCCGGTTCCCGGCGTCGCGGATCTCTATTCTGAGCGCATCACTGGCGCGCCGTACCTCGAAATAAAAGTAAACCGCGAAGCCGCCGCCCGATACGGAATTAACGTTAGGGACGTGCAGGACGTAATCGAGACTGCAATTGGGGGCAAGAACCTCACGACCGCCATTGACGGCCGTCAACGTCTGCCCGTGCGGGTACGCTACGCCGCGGATTTCCGCCAAGCCCCCGAGGAACTGCGCAATAACGTGCTGGTGACGGCCAGCAACGGCGCGCAGATTCCGCTGGGACAAGTGGCCGACCTAGGCGTGGTAATGGGACCCTCCATGATCAGCAGCGAAAACGGGCTGCTGCGAGGCAGCGTGCTGATGAACGTCCGCGGGCGTGACGTTGGCGGGTTCGTGGACGAGGCGCAGCGCGCCGTGGCACGTGAAGTGAAAATGCCACCCGGATATTACATCGAGTGGAGTGGGCAGTACGAAAATCAGATCAGTGCGAAAAAGCGGCTCGAACTCGTCATCCCAGTTGTGTTCCTGATCATCTTCCTCTTGCTCTACAAAACCTACAACTCCTTCAAAGAGGCCTCGCACGTGATCCTCGCGGTACCCTTTGCATTGAGCGGCGGTGTATTTCTCCTGAAGCTGTTGGGGTACAACTTCTCCGTCGCCGTTTGGGTCGGCTTCATCGCCCTGTTCGGCACAGCCGTGCAGACCGGCGTGGTGATGGTGATCTATCTGGAAGAAGCTGTGGAACGAAAGCGAGTCGCGATGGGCACGTCGCTTACCGTACAGGGATTGCATGAAGCGGTGATGGAAGGCGCCCTGTTGCGTTTGCGTCCAAAAATCATGACCGTATCCACGGTCGTGGCGGGCCTATTGCCCATCATGTGGTCGACGCGCACCGGGGCCGAAGTGATGAAGCCGCTCGCCACTCCCGTGCTCGGAGGCATGGTCAGCTCTCTACTGCATGTGCTGATTGTGACTCCGGTGATCTTCACTTGGCTGCGAGAAAGAGAACTGTTGCGAAAGAAAGCGGTACCCGCAGCCTAACCCTCAAGACGACATTTTGCAGACACTGTCTGCAAGATTGCCCGCGCGCAGGCCGCGTTTGGAAAATACTGGCACAGCCTCTTAAGTCACACTGTGTTTGCCATTCCACCATGCCAACGCTTTTTGTTATTTCGGCTTATTAGAAATCAGCCTTCGCTTTTAAGGTCCCGTAAGTCTGCCAGTAAGAATGCCCTCTTCCATTACACGATCGACTAGGCAGCGAGAGTCGGATTTCCGGTTTTAGCCTTAACGGCTCGCACATGGGCCTCGCAAAAGGGTCTTCATGCAGGAAACCAATCTCAAGCGCCGCAACCGAGTCTTCAAGAGCTTGCACAAGCCGCTCACGTATTTGGGCGTCGAGAGAACTGTCTTCTACTTTGTGTGCGTCGGCGCCGTCGGAGTTTTCAATCTTTTCGAAAGTCTCCTTGCCGGGGGTTGTTGTCTTCATCGGCGGTTTCATCTTTGGTCGTTGGGTGACGAACGCAGACCCGGCGATGTTGCGAATCCTCGCCCAGAGCGAGCGCTTCAGAACACGGTACGACGCCGCCAAGCAAGAACCTCCATTGGTCGAGGTGCGATAAATGCTCCGCCTAGATCGAGTCATAAGGCCTTGGAAGGAATCGGTAGCGCTGAATTCCCAGATAAATCTATACGGCTTCTGGAACGACCAAGCCTTTCTGACAAAGAGCGGGGATCTCGGAATTGTTCTGCGCGTGCGCGGTGTCGATTACGAAAGTCTCGATCAGACGGCACAGGAGTATGCCGTGAAGAGGCTCGAAGCGGCGCTGAAGACTTTCGGGGTTGGATTCCACATTTACCAATATCTCTTCAAGACGAACCGGCCTGATATTCCGTTCCGGGAATACGAAGACCCGGTCATCCAGGCCGCGGTGGATCAAAGAAAGGAGTTCTTCCGCGAGAAGCTTGATCGCCTGTTCGACGTCGAAGTCTTCTATGCGATCGTCATAGAGGGCACCCGTTCACAGACAGGCATCGCGGCAGCTCTCTCGCGCCTACCGCACGACCCGAAGGGCGCTGATGCTCATGTTGTCGAAATCGCACGACAGCCAGCGTAACGCCCCGAGTTCGCCTTGACGCATACCCAAGGCCCCTTCTAGAAACACGAGCAACTGATCCCGAAACTCTAACTCTGCCAATCCGAGCTTGACCTGCTCTGGTGACAAAACCAAGGGGGATCTCTGACGTTTGGCGCTGATCCGTACGCCAGTGCTCGGGCCTCGCTTTCCTCCACTCCCTACCGGTATCCCTGAAGATATGGGATTGTGGCCACAAAACTCCCACCGAACGGCGTGCGAGAACAAAGCCGACATCACGCACTTGATTTTGGCTTTGGTCCCATCCGCCACTCCAGTCGCTCGTAGCCGTCCAACACTCGTATTATTGGCGTCGAGGTGGAAACCTGAAGAGCACAAAAACGGAAGCGTCTGCAAAACTGCTGCCGATGCATGCAAGCCTGAAGCATTCCTTGCAGGAGTGGAGATCGCAAAGCCTCTACAACAAACCGGAAGATTTCGTGTTTCCTTCCGAAAGACTGCAAGGCAGCAAGCCGCTAGATCTCGCTTCAGTGTTGAAGAAGGAAATACAGCCGCATTCAGACGAATCGGAATCACTGGAGTGGGCTGGCACACGTTTCGACATGCCGTCGGAACGATGCTCGCGGAGATGGGCGAACATCAGCTCACCATCCGGGACTACTTGCGGCACAGCAACCTTCATGTCACGAACAAGTATCTGCAGGCGACATCGAAGACCAAACGCTTGGCACAAGACAAATTGGTCGACGCTATTTTGCCGACGGGTATTTTGCCGAAGACAAACCTAATCCAATGAGCGCTGTTTGGAATCGTTCTGGAATGGGACCATTCTCGTTCGG
This sequence comes from Acidobacteriota bacterium, assembly GCA_003225535.1. GTDB lineage: Bacteria > Acidobacteriota > Terriglobia > Terriglobales > Acidobacteriaceae > Sulfotelmatobacter. The sequence goes on from QIAL01000162.1 coordinate 9,755, forward strand.
CGCTTATCGTCCCCTAACATCCCCTGATTTGCCGGACGTTAGGATTGCAAGTGGTTGAAAGAATTGGCGGGGACGACGGGACTCGAACCCGCGGCCTCTGCCGTGACAGGGCAGCGTTCTAACCAACTGAACTACGTCCCCACTCGCCAAATCAACGAGATGCGCAATCGCCAGTGTCCATGCGGAGTTGCACGAATTGCATATCGTGCATCAATTGCCTAAAAAAGCGCTATTACTGGCGGAACCGCCCAAACCGCGTACAAATTTCACAACCGGAGCAGCCACGCCCTGCAAGATTACCCGAATTGATCGCGGCAAATATCACAGTATACCTGGCACAAACATCTTAACAGCTTCGCTCATAACGCGAAAGGGTTCGACACGTCTCCGACAAATTCGAGTTTGAAGTTGGAGAAGTCGCGAGACTGACAGTTCGGCATCAGTTCAGCTAACCGGCTCTCAGAACCTGTGAAAGTCGAGTCCTTTGCTGCTCGTTTCAGGTCGTCGATGCTGCGCACTTCATGACGAAACAACAAGTTCTGCATCTGGATCCCACAGTTGCATTATCTGTCTTAGCAATAGAGTTGCTTTCGAATTATGCATGAGCTGTGGAGCAGAGTAACCGCTGAGGCGTTTATGAGCGATTACTCGTACCGCATCGCCACCATGGGATCAACTTTAGCGGCGCGGCGCGCCGGCAACAAACTCGCCGTCAGAGCGAAAGCGATCAGCACCAGAGCGGCAGTCACGAATGTGGCCGGATCTGCCGGAGAAATGCCAAAAAGAAGTTGAGAAATAGTCTTTCGCAGAACCCAGGCACCACCTAGGCCGACCGCAGCCCCGGCAGCCGCCATTTCCATACCTTGCCTCAGCACCAACCCAACGATTTGTGAGCGCTGCGCTCCTAACGCCATTCGCAGACCGATTTCATTCGTACGCTGAGCCACGATGTAGGAGACCACGCCGTAGACTCCGACAGCAGCCAGCCCAAGTCCGAAGGCGGCGAACAAAATCAATAGCCCGGTTGTGTAGCGCCTGTCTGATGTCTGCTGCTGCATGATTTCGTTCATGGTCGAAACTTCCGCGAATGGCAAATCCGCATCCAGCAAGTGCAATTGTTGACCGATGGGCGGTGCCAGTTGCAGCGGATCGAGCATAGTGCGAACAATCAGATTTTTGAAACCGTAATTCAGGTCCGGAGTCTGGCGGAACAGTGTCGTGAGTTGCGGCGCGGGAGGAAGGGTCAATCCGCGGTTCATAGCATCGCCGATCACACCAATAATGGTGAATCGTAGGCTGGGCGCGGTCGACGAAACCATCGGCTGTGGCAACCCAAGCCGAATCTGCTTGCCAATCGGATCCTCTCCGGGGAAATACGTTTGTGCGAGAGTACGGTTAATCAGAGCCACAGGCAGACTGGTATCAGTATCCGCATCCGAGAAATTTCGGCCCTGCAGCAAAGGAATGCCGAGCGTGTGCAGATAGTGGGGGTCCGTCACGTTAAACGTTGCGGAAGGGGTGTCTTAAAGGCGGGATACAGGACGGTCTTCGATGGTGAAGGGCTGCATCCACTGATCGTGTCACGCGGGCGGAGTACTCGTCCAAAAAACGCGTGATGCTGGCGGGATTTGGATATCGGGCTGAGGGGAGAAAAAGATGGGTCCGCAACAAGTGATCGACGCGAAACCCTGGTAACTGGTCCTGCAGACGCAACAAGCTGCGGGTCAACAGCCCGGTACCCACCAAAAGCATCACGGCGAGAGCCATCTCGCTGGCGACAAATAAACGGCCTAACTGCTTTCTGCCCGATACCGTTGTTCGGCCGCCCTCTTTGAAAGCGCCTGAAGGATTCACATGCAGACTGATCCAAACGGGAAGCGTGCCAAAGAGCAAACTGCTCAGAACCGAGATCCCAAGCGCAAACGCTATGACGCGGAGATCGATGTTAACGGCGGCGAGTTGGGGAAGGCGGCTGGGATGAAAGCGAACGATAAGAGCACAGCCGGTGTAGGCGAGCACGCAACCGATTGCTCCTCCGAGCAATCCCATAGTCAGATTTTCAATCGCAAATTGCCGAAGGAGTTCTCCCTTGGCGGCGCCAATCGCAACTCGCACTGCAATTTCGCGCGTGCGGGCCGAATTCCTTGCCAGCAGCAGATTTGCAACGTTGGAGCAGGCAATGAGTAGGATGAGAATGACCGCGCCCATCAGAAGCAACACCACCGGGCGCAGATTCCCCGACTGATCTTCCTGCAGTGGACGTAGCAGTACGCCGAGCCCATGATCCATTGGATAGCGGGCCTCAAATTGATTTCCCCATCGCTGCTCCTCGTTGGAGAACACGCGACCGAACAACGGCTTGATATCCAAGGCTTCGAAATATCCCGCCGGAACCAAACCGACCGGGCGCTGTTCTGGCTCGACCGATCTGTTGGCAATGCTCACATTTTTCCGCCAGGCGTCAAATACAACGAGTTGGTCGAAAGTGCAATTGGCGGCGGCGAAGTCTCGCACATCGAGCGGAGAGGGCCCTGCGACGGCTCCATTGCGCGTCGACAAAACTCTGACCAGCCGTTCGGACTCTCGAAACGGCAGCGGGCGCAACAAAACCGCGTTCATCACGCCGAACATGGCAGTGCTGGCACCAATGCCCAGCGCCAGCGTCCCTAAGACCAACGTCGTGAAACCGGGACTCTTGCGCAACTGCCGGAGGGCATAACGAGCCTCTTGTGTCAGTGTGCTCATTTCAGGTCGGTCCTCCCGGTCTCAAGTGCGCGAGGATCACATGCAGTCAGATTGCTTCACAGATGCAACATTCTTGCCAATCTGGTAAACCGTAAGCTATTGACGGAAAAGGACGAGAGAACACCGCTAGTCCACCGGACAATTAAAAGGTGTCCGGGGCCGTGGCTTGGATGTCCGGAACCGAACAGGCGCGACCTCATCGAGCAACCATACCGACTCAATAAACGGAACGTTTACGTCCGCCGTACCGTGCAACACGAGTAGCGGACGCGCCAACCTGTCGATACGTGAGATCGGCGAGGCGTTGGCATATACCTTGGGATTCTGCTGCGGCGTTCCAATGCGGCTCTCCGTCCAATCTCCGTGGTAGGGGTCGTTGTAATACATCTCGTAGTCGACGACCCCAGCGACATCAATGCCGCAGCGAAACAGTGTGGGTTGGTCGGTCATGGCTATGAGCGTGAAAAAACCGCCGTAGCTCAGGCCCCACACTCCAATTCGATCACTGTCAATGTAGGCCAGGTTCTTCAGGTAGTTCGCCGCCATCCATGCGTCTTTCGCATCGTTACCGCCGACGTCCATGTAGACACCATTGCGCCATTCGCGTCCATAACCGATGCTACCCCGGTAGTCGGGCGCTATTACTACGTATCCCTGCTGCAGCAGATACTGGTGCATGCTGTAGTAGACGGCATAGTTCCGCTGAACGTGCCAGCCATCGTAGTTCTGGTTGATGCCGTCACCGTGGATCCAGATGATCGCCGGGTGTTTTTTGCTGCGGTCCAGATTCTTGGGCACGAATAGCCATGCAGGCACGGATTGCGCGTCAGGGCCTGGGAAGTGCACGAATTCTGGCTCGATAAATGTCGAATGGTCCATGCTCGCGGGCATGGAGTCACCGAGTCGGATGGGCTTTGGGTTCGTTTTCGGCTCTACGACGAACAGATCGGCGGAATTGCGAGTATCGGTATGCTGATACAGAAGGCGCTTGTCGTCAGTGGACCAGAACGGCTCAATGTTGGTTCCGCGTCCTTCGGTGATGTACGCAATTGTGGCGTGCGCCGGGTCGCTTCCAAGAGTCGCAATCCCAAGCCGGCGATCTCCCGGGTGATCCGGTTCGTTGGCATCGAACGCAATCCGCGTGCTGTCATGCGACCACGCTGGACGCCAGGCTTCGAAATGACCTGTTGTGATTTGAATAGGAGTCCCGCCGGCCGACGGAATCAAATAGATGTGATCCCATCCATCGGTGTCAGAGAGGAAGGCGATCCAGCGTCCATCGGGAGAGGGTAGAGGTTCAGTTCCGGTCTCCCAATCCGGCAGGCTCCAGAACTTCTCTTCGTTATCTTCGTGGATGGATGTGACCCGGCCATCCCTTATATCTGCTACGTAGATCGTGCGCGTTTTGAATTGATTCGACTGTCTCGCGAAGACGATGCGAGTCGAATCGATCCACCCTGCGGCATCGTAATCCCCTTTGGTTCCGAGGGGTACCACGCTACCGCCGGAAGAAGAGACCGCGAAAAGTTGGCCCGCAATGTACTCCGGGTTGCGGTAAACCACCTTTTCACCGGAGTAACTGGGGGAAGAATCGTGAGGAATCAGGACGGCGCCGCCTGTATAGGCGATCTGTGATCCGTCTGGGGACCAGAACGGATTGTAGATGCTCACGTTGTCATGCGCGACTTTGGTTTCGGTCGAGTCCGACAACGAGCGGACGATGAGATCACTTCCCTCCCCTCCACGACGCTTGCTCGTCAAGGCGACACGAGTGTGGTCCGGTGACGGCGTGAGATCGCCATCGCCCAATGGTGTGCTCCAGGCTGTTGTAGGCTCTCCACCTGAAATAGCGACTTTCCAGAGATCGCCGTTCCGCGCGAAGTAAACGAATTTTCCATCTGCGCTGAAGAATATCTTGCGGATCGATCCGTCAGGGAACGTGGTCAGTGCCGTCGGCCGAGCGCCGTCGAGATGCGACAAATAGAGATTGCTTACCCCGGCCCGGTCCCAAATGAATGCAACCTGTTGTCCATCGGGAGACCAGACTGGCGAGGAAGGATGCTTGATGTCGATGAGTTGCTCTATGGTGAGGCGAGGCTTGGTTTGGGCTACGCCGCTTCCCACCAACGCGGCAATCACGAAAAGCAGTACGACTCGAAATCCATTCTTCGATTCGAGCACCGATGCCTCCAGAGCAAAAGGCGGATGCGATCACATCCGCCTTATCAGTTTCACCAGTACCGGGTTTGGAATTCGTTAGAAATCAACCTTCAAGCCAATGCGTGCAATGAAGGGGTTGATGGTGTTGGTCGGAAGCAGGTAGCTCGAGCCAAAGGTAGAGACAGTTGAGATTACGGTTTGACTGTTCGTCAAATTGAAAAGGTCAATGAGCGGTTTAATCTTGACGCTTTCGTGGATTGTGAATTCCCGTGATAGCCGCAGGTTCAGCAGATTGACGGACGGTAAGCGCACCGGGCCGGCAGGCTGAAGAATGATCTGCTCGGACCCTTGATTGAGCTGAGTCTTGGTTTGACCATCTCCGGGATCCACGAAAGTGTCTCCCCCGAGGAAGGCAATCGGTTGGATCGGAAATCCAGTGTAGTGCTGGAAATTTATGCTCGTACTCAGCTTCCAGGGCAATTCGTAACTGCTGTCCACCTTAAAGACATAGGTGGAATCCAAGTTCAGGTAGTTGTTCTGACGATTGATCCCCAGATTCGGGTCATTGAAGTCATCGTAATACGCATCGTCGGAATAACCGCGTCCGAACGTGCCTTTCTGGCGTTGAATGGTGAATCCGGCTAGTACTTGCCAGCGCCGCGACAACCGCTTGTTGGCAGTTAGCTCCAGGCCGTGATAGGTATTGTCGTCAAGTTGGGAGATGTTGGTGAGAACGAAATTGAAGTTGGCGTTGGTTGGGCGGTTATACAACGTCAGGGGTTGCCCGGTGAGTGGATTCACGATTGGCGTACCGTCATTATAGGTTGTCACTGGCGTGTAGTCGGCTGGCGTTTCGCCGAGATTCGAAAGTCCGATCGAGTTCTTTTTCTTGCGGAAATAGTAGAACGCTCCGACTCGCAGATCGCCCCATACCTGCTGTTCATATCCAACAGTGATTTGGTCCGAATAGGGACGGCTTAGGTTCGAATCGATGTGCGTGCCGGACGCACCGCCCGAGACGCCCAATAGCCTGCTTAGATCTGACGGAGCGTACCACTCGTTCCTTTGCGGAATCTTATCCCCGTTCGCATCATCGGCAGACGTCCATCGCCAGGTCTGGCTCGCGAAACCGATCGGGTTCACCGTCTCTACGAGTCCTGTGCCCTCCATTTTGTAGAAGCGACCGTAGCTGGCCCGAAGCACCGAGGTACCGCGGCCAGTCACATCAAGAGCAATTCCGACACGCGGTGCAACGTTGTTCCAGTGAACTAAATTACCGGAAGCGGCAATGGTCTGCGGCGGAAAGATGTCGGGAAAGATTAGGTTCGGGTCAGCCGTTTCCTTGGGATAGTAGCTGGTGAATCGGTCGTAGCGAAGGCCAAGATTCAGCGTGAGTCTTCGGTGAAGGGTCCACGCATCCTGGATGTATGCACTGGTGTCGCGAAAATATGACTTCGCCGTGAACGGCGTGTTGAACGCGACCACTTGCACCGGGACACCGTTGTCATAAATCGCGTTAATTCCTTGGTTCACGTACTGGAGATACGGGTTGTAGTTCTGACCCCACTCAAATCCGAATTTGAAGTTGTGGGATCCCGCCAGCGAACCCTTGTACCAGGAACCGCCGACTGCCCACTTGAAGACCCATGCAGGATTGGCGAAGTAGTTGGGTGCGGCTCCGGTCTCTGTGCTCAGTACTCGGTCCTGGCGGTTGATGTCATTTGCCGTCACCCCGGGCTCGGGCCCCAGGGGAAAGACTTCCTTGTTGTAACCCGCCCGGACATCCAGCAGGAAATTGTTTGTGATTTCGCTGGTCCATAAAGCCTGCAAGATGTAAGCAGGTTCGATCTGTCGCCACGCAGCTTCTGGACTGACGAACTGATAAGCCGTGTCGCGGCGGAAGAAGCGATTCTGCTCGTTGTAGAGCCAGATGAAGCTGAGTTTGTTTTTCGGATTCAGCTGCCAATCGCTCCTTAGGTCAGTGTTGGTCTGATGATTGGGATCG
>QIAL01000163.1:0-3898 GCA_003225535.1 Acidobacteriota bacterium
CTTTCCCGCCTTATTCTTTCGGGTGGACCGAGATTGTAGTACCTGGGAAAACCCATTCCGAGCCTTGGGGCACTACGTTTGACATGTGTAGTGAGGGATATTTTCAAACCTTGGGCCGACGCTTCCTTCGCGGCAGGCTGCTTACCCGAAGTGACGTCGAGTTAGCTCGATATGTAACCGTTATCAACCAAACGTTTGAACGCAATTACTTCGGGAACGAAGATCCCGTCGGTCAGAGGATAAAGTTCACGACTCTCGAACAATGGGCGACGGATTGGCCCCGAGATGCTTATTTCGAAATAATCGGCGTCATCGCGGATGCGAAGAACACAGGCTTGCAGGAAGCGCCAAGACCAGAAGTATATTTTCCTCATACGGTCAGTGGTACGGGGCCGCGCGGGATCATGGTGAGGACGGCGCGAAACGCACACCTCGTTCTTCCAAGTCTGAGTCGCACGATAGCCACCGTGGATTCAGAAGTTGCTATTTCTGAACTCGGACCAATGGAAAACATTCTTAAGAGTTCGTATTATGCCGGACCGCAGTTCAATCTGATCATTCTCGGAACGTTCGGTATCACGGGATTGTTGCTGGTTGTGATTGGCATTTTTAGCGTCACGGCATATACGGTTTCATTACAGACCCACGAGATTGGAGTCCGATTGGCGATGGGAGCTCAACGGAGCGATGTTCTACGGATGGTGCTTAAGAAGGGCTTAACTTTAATTGTCGCAGGCACGGTTGCGGGATTGGCAGTAAGCAGTGCTGTAATGCGTTTAATGGCCAGCCAAATCTGGGGGGTTTCAACCATGGATCCCTGGACGTTCTCTGTCGTCGCAACTTTAGTCGTCATTGTTGGTCTGACAGCCTCCTTATTTCCAGCCCACCGAGCCACGCAAGTGGACCCACTCGTATCTCTTCATTATGAATAATTGATTTTGAAGAAGGCGAAGACTCGGTTTCCGCGTCCACCCTTCTCGTCGCGAGCTTTCGTCAACTAATGCCCTCCTTCCGCCCCGTTGAGTTCTTGTGGGTAATGGTGCTTTGTCTGTAGACTCAGGACCGCGTTGCCAACCTACTCCACGACTCTGCGTCGATTCCTCTACCTTCCGATCTCGTGGTTTCTCTTTGCGTCCGCGATTGCGTTTGCTCAGTCGCTCGATACCGCATCAGCAGTCGAGGACTACGTGAAAGCCGAGATGCAGCGGCAGCACATTCCCGCCCTGTCGCTGCTCGTTGCGAAGGGTGGAAAGATCGTTCTCACCGAGGGATTCGGCTTGGCCAACGTGGAATTGCAAGTGCCGGCCAAGCCCGAGACCATCTTTCAGTCCGGCTCTGTCGGCAAGCAATTTACCGCAACGGCGGTGATGATGCTCGTCGAAGAGGGAAAAGTCGGCCTCGAGGATCCGCTCAGCAAGTACTTCCAAGACGCGCCAAAGACTTGGGACAACGTCACCGTACGCGAGTTGCTGAGCCACACCGCGGGCTTTGGCGACTATCCCGAGAAATTCGATTTTCGAAAGGACTGGAGTGAGGACGAACTCCTGAAACTCGTCGAGAGCCTTCCGCTTTCCTATGAGCCAGGCACGAAGTGGGCCTACAGCAATCTTGGCTTTCTCACCCTCGGAATTCTGATTCACCGCGTCACAGGCGAATTCTACGGCGACTTCCTGCAGCAGCGGATCTTCCATCCGCTGGAGATGAACTCTACCCGCATCATCAGTGAAGCCGACATCGTTCCCAACCGCTCCGCGGGATACCGACTGGTCAAAGGTGAATTGAAAAATCAGGAATGGGTCGCGCCGATGGTCAATACTACGGCCGATGGCAGCCTCTACTTTTCCGTTCTTGACCTGGCGAAGTGGGACGCGGCCCTTTACACCGACAAGTTGCTGAAGAAATCAAGTCTTGACCAGATGTGGACCATCGCGAAGCTCAAAGATGGCCAGCCCAACCAAGGCCACTACGGTTTCGGCTGGTTTGTCGACGACCGTCATGGACATCGCTGCATTCACCACGACGGCGCGTGGCAGGGATTTCAAACCGCGATCGATCGTTACGTGGACGATCAACTAACGGTGGTTGCGCTTTCGAACCTCTCCGGCGCGGAACCAGGCAAGATCACGCAGCATGTCGCAGAGATGTATCTCGCAGCCAAATAATCAGGCGCGCGCTTCGAGTGACATCCGCATCCCGTACTTCGGCCGCAGCGTGATCAATGGCTCCGGCTCGACAGGGTGATGCGAAACAAGCCTCATTTTCCACTTCTGCCCCAGCGTTGCCAGCAGCAGCACTCCCTCCATCCAGGCAAAAGACTCCCCGATACACTGCCGAAATCCCGCTCCGAAGGGAAAGTAAGTGAACTTCGCTCGCCGAGCCTTGGCCTCGGGCGTAAAGCGCTCTGGATCGAAACGCAGCGGATCAGGAAAGAAGCGTGGATCCCGATGGGTAATGAACTGGCTCATCAGAACCGTGGTCCTGGCTGGCAGGAAGAATTCGCCCAGTTGAAAATCATGGAGCGCGTACCGTCCCATCGCCCACGCCGGCGGATAGAGCCGCATCGATTCCGCCATCACCATTTCCACGTAGCGCAGCCGGGGAACGTCTTCATAGGCTGGCAAGCGCCCTTGCAACTCCCGGTCGATCTCCTCGTGGAAGCGAAGCTCGCACTCAGGATTCTGCGAGAGCAGATACCAGGTCCAGGCCAGTGCATTGGCCACGGTCTCATATCCAGCGAGGAAGATGGTGATCACCTGATCACGAAGCGACTTCTCCGACGCGAGGCTCCGGTCAGGCGAGGCGGCCAGCATCAGGTCCAGCAGACTTCTTCCGTCCGAATGATGTTGGCGGTGCGCCTCAATCATGCGGTGCGCGACGGCGTCGATCCGTTTGCGGGCGCGCACAAACGCCGCCAGTCCCGGAGGACGCACGTGCACCAGCCACTCTGCCGCCGGCAGCATTACGAGGAAGTTATAAAGTCCCATGATGCGGTTGATGGCATCAGCAAGTTCGTGAACTTCGCCACGGAGGTCAGTCGCGAATAAAGTCTCCGCCACAACGTTCAGCGTCAAATGCATCATGTCGATGGCAATATTCCGCTCTTCGCCGGCCCGCCAGTGATCCCGCATCCGCGCCGCTTCCCCCACCATCGTGTCTACGTATTCCGGTATGCGCTGCCGATGAAATGCCGGTTGCGCGACTTGCCTCTGCGCGCGATGCTGAGCCCCTTCGCTGGTGATCATGCCTTCGCCTAGCAACATTTTGCTGCGGCGCACCGTCCGCTCCTTCACAAAATTGTCGTTCTGCACCACCAGCACTTCGCGGATGTAGTCGGGGTGATTCAGGAAGACGATATGGTTCCACCCGATCTTGTAATGCGCGATGTCGCCGTATTCCTGAACGAGATGTTGGAACAAAAAAATCGGATTGGCAGGACGAAACCGGCGCCAGGCGAACCACAGCAAATTGCGCTCAAAGCCGGGCGGAAAGCGGTATCCCGCCTGCTTGGCAGCAGGATCGCGGACGTCATTCCGTGCGGCAGTCGCCATCTACTTAGAGTATCAGCCGGATCGGGTCCCGGAGGGACCGTTGATAGTAGCCCGCCAGTTCCACTGGCGGGTCGGGTGTAGGTACTCGCGTTCGTGCCGTAGGCACGGCTGAAACAAAACCTCGACCTGTCAGGCGTCCCTACAGGACGCGAGGTAACAGCCCACCAGATCCCGGCGTTGGAAACGCCGGGCTATTGTCAGATGTCCCTATCGGGACATCATGCCCTTGATTTATGTACAGGAACTTACCCGCAGATTAGGGTTTAACGGCCGCCGGTTTCTGCAGCGTATCCAGTTCCGCCAAAACTTCGGCGCTATGGCTATTTGGATTGACGCCAGCGTAAGTCTTC
>QIAL01000163.1:3935-4543 GCA_003225535.1 Acidobacteriota bacterium
AGCCGTCACTTTGTGGTCCGTATCGGCCAGCAACTTGAAACTGTATCCTTCCTTTGTGCAGAACTTCTTGTGAGAGTCCACGCTGTCAAGGCTCACTCCCATGACGACTGCGTTGCGCTCGGCGTACTTGGGCTGGTCCACCTGGAACTGGTGGGCTTCGCGCGTTCAACCCGGAGTCTGATCTTTCGGATAGAAATAGAGGACAACCCACTTTCCCCGGTAGTCCTTGAGCCTGACGGAACCGCCGTCTTGCGACGGCAAGGTGAAATCTGGAGCCGTGCTTCCCTCAGAGGGTTTCGCCGAACTCGACAGCAACCGTGGAACCACAAGCACGGCAGCAATTACGACCAGCACCAACAGGATAATCCGCAGCATAGAGGCCTCCCGCGGGACGACACCGATTCTAAACCAGTGCCCTAACCACGAAGGACACGAAGTTCCACGAAGGAAGTCGGCCCAGCTTGGGTTTTCCTTAGTGAACCTTCGTGTCCCTCGTGGTTCACGCCCGTCTCCAGCAAGAATCCACGCGATTGAATTATGATGGAGCATTCGCCAATCCTTGGGGGAGAAATCAGACGTGGCTCAGACCGAAACTGACGGCCTAGAAG
>QIAL01000244.1:0-8127 GCA_003225535.1 Acidobacteriota bacterium
TGCCATGTTTCGCGAGGCGACGCGGATTTCGACTCTTTCGGAGACGTATTACCACTACGCGTTGTACTTAGCGTCGCAAGGACGGAATGCGGAAGCCCGCATCTGGGCGCAAAGAATCCTGGAGAAGAAACCGACGATGCCGGGATATCTGCGGCGGCGGGAGCGGCCATGGTTTCGGAAGGCCAGCGGGTTGTTGGGCAGGTTGCCGGCTTAGGCAACGGGCGCTAAGGCCCCCTTTTTTTCCCGGGTCTAACGTGGCACTGAAGCGCTACTCTTCCACGCTATCGCCGACATCCACGACGGCGTGAATACTCAGACTCTTGGCGCGGCAACAGGCGGAGCCCTCGTAAACCCTCACGCACCGGAAATCCTCAGTGGCTAAAGCCCGCGTATTTATTGGCTCTGGTCGGCACGACTGAAGAGGCTGCGGAAAAACTCCTGAATGCCGATGGTAACGTGGAAGAGCGGCGCTTTAGCGCCGCGTAAAGCGCGCAGAATCAACAATGGGCTTCAGCCCCGGTGGTCGCCTATCGCGGCGATCGGAGTTTTTCCGCAACCTCTGAAGTCGTGCCCCACGCAATAAAATTTACGAGAGAAGTTCCCGCAGCGCAAAGTTTCGAGCAGAGAGCGGGTGGTACCATGAAGGATGGTGACGCTTTCCAACATCCGCCTGCTAGCGACCGATATCGACGGGACTCTGCTGAATCCAGAATTCAAGATTTCCGAGGGTGATCTGAGCGCCCTGCGGCGGGCGCACGCTGCGGGGATCGAGATCGTGCTGGTGACTGGACGGCGGCACACTTTCGCCCTGCCGATCGCGAAGCAGTTGGGATTCGATCTGTGGCTGATCAGTTCGAATGGCGCGGTGACGCGGTCGCTGACCGGGAAGACCTTTCATCGGGACATGATGCCGGCCGAGACCTGCCGCAAATTGTGCGGGGCTATGCAAGAGTTCCGGGGGAATACCGTTCTGACCTTTGACCGAGAGACCAAGGGTGCCATTGTGCTCGAGCGGATGGATGAACTCGGGGCCAGCATACGGCGCTGGCTCGAGAAGAACATGGAATACATCGAATTCGTGGTTCCGATCGAGAAGGCGCTAGTCACAAATCCAGTGCAGGCAATGTTTTGCGGGACTATGGTGCGAATGAATACGGCTTTGACGGCCCTGGAGCAGGCGGGCATGGACGGGACGGTGACGGTGCTGCGAACGGAATATCCGGAGCGGGATCTGTCGATGATCGACGTGCTGAATGCAGACTGTTCCAAGGGGCATGCCCTGGAGCGCTGGGCGGCTTACCGGGGTTACCGGCGCGAAGAGGTCATGGCCGTCGGTGACAACCATAATGATGTGGAGATGCTTGAGTTTGCCGGGCATCCGGTTATCATGGGAAATGCGTGTGAGGAGCTCCGGACCCGGGGCTGGCAGGTGACACGCGGGAACCATGAATGCGGATTGGCGGCGGCGGTCGATCTCGCGTTAGGGCAAAGCGCCGTTGGTCGTTAGTCCTTGGTGGTTAGCAATGCTAGACAGCCATCAGCGGGCTTTTCGAGTGCGTCGCTGTTTTCGAATGAAGATTCGCTTATCACAATCTGTCGTCTGGATCGTTACGCTCGTCGTGGCGGCGCTTCCCTGCTTTGCGGGTGAAGTTGCCGTGCTCAAGAATGGGTTCGCCATAAAGCATGAGCGGCGGGAGATCGTTGGAGACTTGACGCGGCTGTACGTAAGCGCGGACGGGTCGAGTTTCGTGGATGTTCCGACCGCGGACATCGAGCATTTTGAGGCGGCTCCTGAGGAGCCCGTCGAGGAACCACCTTCCGCCGGCAATACAAAGGGTCTAGGAGCGAAGCCGGTCTCGGGCGGCAGACCTGCTGCCTTTTCTGCAAGACCTGCGACTGATCTTTCGCAGGTTGTGAATGAGGCGAGCGGCCGATATCGGCTGGATCCCGATCTTGTGAACAGCGTGATCAAGGCGGAGAGCGGGTTCAACGTGCGAGCGGTGTCGCCGAAAGGCGCGCAGGGCTTGATGCAACTCATGCCGGGAACGGCTTCACAGCTGGGAGTGCCCAACGCATTCGATCCGCAAGCCAACGTTGATGGCGGGACCCGATATCTGCGAGAGTTGCTGGAGCGATACAACTTCGACTTGGTCAAAGCTTTGGCAGCCTACAACGCCGGGCCGCAACGCGTGGAGCAGTTTGGCGGAGTGCCTCCTTATTATGAAACGCGGGCGTATGTCGCCAGGATCGTGAAGGACTTCAACAAGAAGAAGATCGCGCAGGGGAAGGCGCCGGCCCCGCAGAACAATGTCGCGCAGAAGAAAAGCGTCAGAACGAATCCACCTGTCGCGGCGAAGAGCAATTCCAAGAGCGTCAGTAAGACTACCGTCGCCTCGACGCAAGGCAAGTAAATCTCATACTGCAATACCACTCCGCGGTCGCTCAGTTCATTCCATTTTAGTCATCCCTCTTCCAGGTTACGGGTTTGACCCTGATGGCTCGCTCGTTTACCTTTGACTTGCCGTTTCCCACTTCGCGTTGCGGGGCCGCGGCGCGGAGCTTTCCCCTTACATGGATAAGAAGCGAATTCTGGCCAGCCTGGTGGTGTTCTGCATTTTGGCAATTCTTGTTTATCTGCAATACCGGCATTGGCGAACATTTGATTGGGGAACGTTTTGGAGCCAGACCCACCGGATCAAGAAGTGGCACGTTTTCCACGGGATCGTCCTGATTTATCTCGCTTACGTCGTGCAGGCGGTTCGCTGGAAGATTTTCTTGAAACCCGTGCGACCACAGACCAAGGTGAGCGAATTGGTCTCGCCGACGCTGGCTCGGCGCACGGGTCTTCCCTTCTCTTCGCAGCTTGCCGTGTGGGCGGTCGAACGCATCTTTGACATTGGAGCTTTCGGCGTTCTGATGGCACTGGCGATTTTCCTTCCGAGCGCGCTGCAGTCGATTCCTCATCCTGAGTATTACCAGCGGTTTCGCGAGGCAGGATTTTTCCTGATTGCATTCGTGGTAGGGACGACGGCGGCGGCGGTCGTCATCCGCCGGAATGGAGATGCGGCGGCACGATGGGTCGAACAGCGGTTCGCTCACCTGTCGTCGAATTTGGGCCACAAGCTGGGAGAGAAAGTGCGAGAGTTCGGAATGGGGCTAAACACCATCCATGGGCCGGTGTCGCTGCTCTCGCTGAGCGTCGTTTCTGTTGGAATGTGGTACATGATTGCACTGTCCTACCATGAGGTCACGCACTCCTACGGGGTAGATGCCCTAGAGATCCCGGTTTCACAACTGCTGATTTTGATTTTTGCCAGCATGCTGGGTTCGATGCTGCAATTGCCAGCTGTGGGCGGCGGATCGCAGATGGCGACGATTGCGACCCTTTCCAGCGTGTTTGATGTGCCTCCGGAAATGGCGGCGAGTTGCGGAATTCTCTTGTGGCTGGTGACGTTTGCCGCGGTCATACCGCTCGGACTACTGCTGGCACATCGGGAGAGGCTGTCTCTTCGCAAGCTCTCGGTGGAGAGCCATCACACCGAGGAATCGGATCTTCCTGCTTCGTAAATTCCGTTCATTCACTTCGTCAGCAGGCCGTAGATTTCCGGCTCATTTACGGTGCCGACAAAGACATTCCCTGCAGCGATTGTCGGAACAGTGAACTTCAGGGCCAAGCCTGCAGTGTCGCGCGATCCGGCTTGCGTGCTGTCGTACAGTTCGTTGCAAATGTTTGAGGCGTCATAGGCTCGGAGAATGGCTGGGCCGCAAGCGGGTTACGACGAAACAGTCAGACAGCAGACGTTTGTTTTCGTCGGTACTACCACCTCCCAGCGAAACGGATTGACTGGATCTAACCATAATGAGAGACTTTTTTGCCACCCCGGTTATGACCCGTTTCGTTCCAATGCGGGCACCTCACCGACACTGTCTATTGTTGACGCTACTGCTTGTTATGGGCTTAGCCGTTCCGGGCGCTCGCGGTCAACATGGCGACGTATTCAATAACATTGGAAGCACAACGAGTAGTTCCCCAGGTTACGAAAACCGAGGCGGCACGTTGTTGCGAATCACGGTTTTTGCCGAGACAACCAGAACAAAGCTCGATCGGCAATCTCTTGTGAAATTGAGCAACACGACTTCACATATTATCACCTGGCAAACTACCGACGAGCGATCCGAAGTCGGATTTGGCGATCTGCCGCTGGGACACTATGAGGTGGAAGTAAGTGCAGTTGGGTATCGCGCGGCTACCAGGGAATTCCAAGCACTAAGTTCGTTCACACCGATTACCCTTGAGATTCTTTTGGAGAAAGATCCGGCAGCGGTGCAACTTAACATCAATGAGGGGATGCCGCCGAAGGCGCGTAAAGAAGCGAAACACGGAGTTTCGGCGCTCAAATCCGGGAAGTGGGACGAGGCGAACAAGCGACTGGGAGCGGCTTACAAGTTAGCACCGGAAGACCCCGACGTGAACTTCCTGTTGGGGTATCTCTATTTTCAGAAGAAGGACTTCGGCCGAGCGGCGGACTTTCTGGGAAGTGCAACGAATCTGAGTCCGCACAATGTACAGGCGCTGACATTGTTGGGGCGACTGAGCCTACAGCAGGAAGATTACGGCAGGGCTGTTTCGAATCTGGAGAAGGCGGTGCTCACGGATTCGGATTACTGGGTCGCGCACGACCTGCTGGCGGCTTCGTATTGGAAGCAGCAGAAGTATGACAAGGCTCGCGACGAGGCGCAACTCGCCATCAGCAAAGGTAAGGGAGGGGCGACGGCGTCTCAGTTGGTTCTGGGACAAGCACTCGTCAATCTCGGTCAGAGGCAGGAAGGTATACAGGCTCTCAAGGATTTCGTGGCTGCCACTCCGAAGAATCCGAGCGTGCCACAAGTCAAAGTGCTCATCGCGCAACTGGAGGCTGCGCCTGTAGCGACGAATGCAAGCGCAGCGAACGTTTCGCTCCCGGGCCCAGCTGTCACAGGAGTAGATCCGCTGATCGCTGCCGCCGAACCAACTTTTTCAGTGCGCCCTTGGCAACCACCAGCGATCGACCTGAACAAGCCATCTGTGGCGGCGAATGTGAGTTGCCCGGCCGACATTGCTGGGATGATCGGCAAACGGGTTGAGGAGTTCGTGGACGACGTGTCGCGCATTGCTGCGATCGAACATCTGTTGC
Source organism: Acidobacteriota bacterium (assembly GCA_003225535.1). Lineage (GTDB taxonomy): Bacteria > Acidobacteriota > Terriglobia > Terriglobales > Acidobacteriaceae > Sulfotelmatobacter. Next base: position 5,175 of record QIAL01000244.1, read on the forward strand.
ACGAGCAACTCGATGAGATGGGCGATGCGATCACCAAGGAGACACGGACGTTTAACTATGTCGCTTCTTTCACGGAGTCGAAGCAAGGCTCGATCGCGGTGGATGAATATCGGCAGGAGCACCTCGGGCTGGCCGATTTCCGCGATCAGATCTCTAGCAGCGGATTTGCGACGTTGGCACTGGTATTTCATCCGAAGATGCGCGACAGCTTCGAAATGGTCTGCGAAGGACTCGGCGAGCTGCGGGGTCAGCCAACTTGGATGGTTCATTTTAAGCAGCGCGAAGATCGTCCCGCACAAATGCACGACTACCGCGTCGGCGGCGAGCTGTACTCTCTGAAACTAAAAGGGCGGGCCTGGATCACAGCGGACAAGTTTCAGATAGTGCGGATCGAATCAGAATTGGTAAATCCAGTGCCCCAGATCCGTTTGGCCGGCGAACATCAAGTCGTTGAGTACGGTCCGGTCCCGTTCACAAAGAAGAAGGTGCAACTCTGGCTTCCGCAAAGCGCCGAAATCTATCTGGATTTCCGGCGGCATCGCTACTATCGGAAACATAGTTTTGATCATTACATGCTGTTCGCCGTGGACGCCGACGAAAAGCGAAAGGTACCGGCAGCCGAACCTACCGACAACCAGCCCCAGCCGAACTGAGATTTCCCTCAGTCGCTTCCCGTGCGGGCGCTGCTCGACGGGAAAAGGTCTTTGCTCTAGAGCAATCAGCAAGCTTTTTCGCTTCCTGATAGGCCGCCTGCACTAATACCTCGCCGTCACGTATTTTTCCTCGCAAGTCTTTTACAAGCCTTTTACAAGCCCTTTGCGGTTCACCAACGACTGGAGAGGGCTAACTGGCATAGTGCAGACTTGTGGATTTCGGACAGGACAACGAGGGAGCAGTTTGAGTAGTGCCACGTCACAGAGCGAGAATGTCGCGTTCGTTCAGCAATTGACCTTGTTCTCGGACATCTCGCTCGCCGACTGCTGCGCGATCATTTCTGCCGCGCGCGAACAGAACTTTCCGCGGTGGCACACCATTTTCTCGGCAGGGGATCCCGTCGAGCAGGTAGTTTTACTGCTCTCCGGATGGGTCAAGATCACACAGCCAGGGCCCAGGCGAAATGACGTGATCCTCAGGCTCACTGGGATGGGCGAAATAGTGGGCGCGTTTGGGTGCTGGTTAGGCCACGAGCATCGCTCTAACGCTCAATCCGTTCGGCCTTGTGCAGCACTGGTCTGGGATGCCGCAACCTTCGACAAGATTTTAGAGCGCTTCCACTTGCTCCGGCGCAATACTATTCGCGCTCTTGAAGAGCGATTAGAGGACATGGATGAACGTTTTCGTGAGGTCTCGACCGAAACTGTGGGCTCACGACTGAGCAGCGAGTTGATTCGTTTGTCGAAGCGATTCGGCTGTGCCCTTAATGAGCGCTCGGAGATCTGTCTCTCGCGCCAGGAACTGGCTCAGTTGACTGGGACGACGCTGGCTACCGTAAGCCGCCACTTGTGCCGCTGGCAAGCGTTGGGAATCGTCAGCATCGGCCGCGAGATGGTGCACGTTTGCGACATCGCTGCCCTTGCGGAGGTTTCTGACGCCGAGTATCCGCCCGCTTCCAAAGTATGACTCGGGGCAACCAGCGATCGAGCTAGCGCTGCAAACCTAGTGCCTCGCGCAAGATCTTCTGAACCCATTCGTAATCGTACATGTCTTCTTTTCTTGCTTGAATCTGACAGGCAATTCTTAGATCTCGATCGAACGGACGTATATTCCAGCCTTCCACTTTCTTCTTATCGTCCTTGTTATCGTCCGTTCCGGGAGTGTCAGGCATTTGTTGCTCGGTCACACGTGAAAAAGAAAACCCTTGGTTCTGCGTCAAGCAGTGAGCGCCTCCATTTCGAATGCTCGGCCCCATCCCGACCCGGAGTAGTAAGCGTCGGCCAGACCGCACTCCTCAACAGGCAACGGAAAGAGGGCCGAGCCAAATACAAGGTTAGTTTTTGCGGAATTCGATGTCGTTGCGCTTCAGCAAAGCCCACACGGACAGGGTTCTTGCTCCCTACAGATGCCTGTCCGAATTGCACGTACAAGATTCAGCCGGCCCGAACTCCAAAGGCGGGGGTGGTGCCCAATGGCTCTAAGGCAATGGACCCGAATCATGTCTTTCCGGAGAGTGATCCTCGCTGGCCCTGAAATGGCTGAGGAGTCTGGTATAAACCTGAATGAGAGCCGATTCGACAACATCACAATTACGCGCAAACCACGTGCTTACCGAGTAGCACCAAAGAGATAGGACTGGGGGCCCCGGGCAGAGTCGAACTGCCGACCAACGGTTTAGGAAACCGCTGCTCTATCCACCTGAGCTACGGGGCCAATGCGACGTAACCCCATTATCTCACGTCAATTTACCGAGGCAGGAACGACGCGAGTTTCGTGATTTGGTGTCCCCAAGCTGTCTATAACGATTTAAGAGACACACTCTGTTCAAGTTTTGCCATCGCATTGCGAACATCGTCGGCAGCAGTCTTGATGTAGTACGTCGCAGTGGTGCTCACGTTTGCGTGACGCAGGATCCTTCGGATTATCATGTCCGGCATACCCAGCCGGTAGAGATTACTTCCAAGACCTCGCCGCGCTGCATGTCAACCGTGCTACTTCGGAATTCGATCATCTCGTTTGTAAAGGATGCAAAGTCCGGTCGTGAGACTACTCGACTGAACAATCGCCGTAACGGCCACCCCGGCCAGCACACCCATCATTGGCGAATGTTGCTCCAAGCAGGACGCCCAAGCTAGAGCGGAGCGTCATCGTGCCAGCATCCACCAGTGCCACAGTCAGTGAGGTCACCGCACTGCTGGATTGAATGATCGCTGTCGCAGTGGCACCAAGCACCACCGCACGCCAGCGACTTTCGGTGAGGCGGCCCAGCCACTTCCGGCGTGTCTCACCACCAACCGCT
>QIAL01000244.1:8237-35082 GCA_003225535.1 Acidobacteriota bacterium
TCCCGCCAGATTCTCCGCCGTTCCCGTACTTCTGTTGAGAATCGCAGTTTCACTCATAACCGAATGGTTCTGACCGCAGACGCCTGGTTTCAGCTGTTGACACGGTCGCCCGTCAACCGGGACTTGATTTGCGCAGGTATGACTACCGAATGCGCCTGTCGGATTTGACAGTACCTTGCCGCAAGTATCAATGTGATACTCCAACCGTTTCGTATTCACGGCGTTGCGCCTTGGTAGCTGGTGGGGAAATCTAAGGTTTAAAGGAACTTCCTCCGAGGCCCGGCAAGTAATTGCCCGTTGTTTCCGATGGTATCCACGCTTTCGCCGAACTCAAGAGCTGCTGCAGAAACGAATTAAGGCTATCCGGTCATTCCTCGAATGATGTTAGGTATCGTTCTCCGGGAGTCAACAAACCGTTTCGTATATAGAAGGAGATACTGTTATGAATCGAGCCACTACTTGGAGGACGACCTGCTCGTTATTGTTGTGCTGTCTGTCCGCTGTATTCTCTGTGGGCGCTACCACAAATCAACAGGACCAACAAGAACAGAAAGTACCCCAGTCTGCCTTGCTCACCAAGTCTGCGACAGCCGTCGGCTATGAGGTCGGAAAGGGCGACACAAAAGTCGATCTGAATGGCACTGAGCTCATGCAAGCAACTGGTTGGGCAAAGGTTGAGATTAAGCCGAAGGCGGGCAGAACAAACATTGAGGTCGCGGTGAAGGGTCTGAAGCCACCCTCGACACTCGGTTCCGAATTTCTGACCTACGTCCTTTGGGTTGTCACACCCGAGGGCCGCACGGGCAACACAGGAGAGATCCTCGTTAACAAGAACGGAGAAGGGAAACTGGGCGCTACTACGCCAGCACAGACGTTTTCGTTGATTGTCACGGCCGAACCCTATTTTGCCGTCCGCCTGCCCAGCGAAATGGTGGTCCTGCAAAGCGAGCCCCGAAAAGACACCAAGGGAAAGATCTTCCCCGTCAAAGAGTACAAACTCCTGAAACGTGCCCAGTACCAGAAAATGGGGAACCCGCTGGCCCTGACGCTGGATCCCAATGTCCCACTGGAGATGTACGAAGCTCGCAATGCGGTGGAGATCGCGAAGTCGCGCGGGGCCGACAAGTATGCGCCGGAAGTCTTCTCCAAGGCGGAGGGTAGCCTGCAAATGGCAGAGAATTCCCTCGCCAGCAAGGCAGACAGGAACGCGATCATCTCGACCGCTCGGCAGACAGCTCAGTTCTCTGAGGACGCTCGCATTCTTGCAGTGCAGCGTCAAGAGGAGGAACGCATCGCAAAGGAGCGCGAGGATGCTGCAGCCAAGGCGAAGGGTGAAGCGGAAGCCCAGGCCGCTGCCGAGGCCGCCGATGCCAAGCGCAAATCAGACGCCGAAGCTGCTGAGGCCAAGCGCCTGTCAGATGCCGAGATCGCCGCTAAGGAGCAGGCTGTGCAGGCCGCTCAACGAGAAAAGCAACAATTGCGGGCGCGCTTACTCGACCAGTTCAATCGCGTCCTGCCCACCACCGATACTCCGCGTGGCTTGGTCGTCAACATGGGTGATGTCTTGTTTGACACGGGCAAATCTGAACTCCGGTCCGAAGCGCGGGAGGCTCTAGCGAAGCTCTCGGGGATCGTGCTCAACTATCCGTCTCTTCGCCTCGGGATCGAGGGCCACACTGACAGTACTGGCAGCGCCAACCTCAATCAGACTCTGTCGCAGAATCGCGCAGGCGCGGTCCGTGACTACCTAATCGGCCAAGGCATAGACACCAACTCGTTAGCGGCGCAAGGTTTTGGGATGGGCAATCCTGTAGCCGACAACGGCACCGCCCAAGGCCGGCAGAAGAACAGAAGAGTCGAAATTATTGTGTCCGGGGAAGTAATCGGAACGCAAATCGGAGGCAGCTAGTAATCGGGGATAGCGTAGGCCTAGTTCATTCCAGTCGTACCTTTCCAAATCGAGAACGTCGACGAGTGTCCATGGTCATTCTCTCGGGTTTGATCCCCAACTGTCTTTGCTGGTCGATCACCTTTTGGGATGCGGGACATACCACACGTCTCCCGTGCTTGTCAGTGTCGGTGAACTCAACTTCGCGGGCACTTAAGTTGGCGTTCTGGGACTGGCTGTCAACAAGCTTCTCAAACCCGATCTGACGATTAGTTACAACACGCGATCGTTTCTGCCGCAGGAGTGTTCGTCTGGCGAATGCAACCCCAGCCATGCTCGGTCAAGGGTTTAGGTTATGCCGACTGTCAGTTTTGCGAGGCAGAACTGAATGAACCAGAATCAGGGGACTTAGACTTGGCGGAATCTAGATACTTTATAACGAGGACTTCGTCGCCGTCCGTGACAGCTGCACACGGGACAGCAGCACTTGGCCATGGCGACCAAAGCCGGTGGGGGCCCTTGTGAAGACTCGGTATGGCCAATTTGCCTGCTGTGAGCTTTGACAGCAGCAACTCAAACGCAGCACTTATAGCGTAACGCAACATCCTTGGGCTCGGGGACGAAAGGTTACATAGTGCGAAAGAGGGCGATCAACGCACGCCCCGCAGCGACAAGTGTGGCGTGGCCCGAAATCCGCACGGACAGTTAAATCCTGGATGATTGATTCAACAGGAGGGTCGATCATGGATAATCCGTCAAGAATGTCGCGGCGTGAGTTCACAACACTTTGTGCTGTGGGATCGGGTCTCGTAAGACCTGCGCAGGTGTTCTCGCTCGCACAAAAGAGTGCGCCAGGTAAATCTGGATCGCCCATCAATCCCGAACAAGCCTTGCGCGAGCTCCTCAGCGGAAATGAGCGTTTCGTGAAAGGACAACCCGCGAGTCCGCGGCGCGCGCCCGAGGACTTTCGCGAGCTCGCCGCGGCCCAGTACCCCGAGGCTGTGATCGTCAGTTGTGCTGATTCCCGTGTCGCGCCGGAGATCCTGTTTGATGTGGGAGTTGGCGATGTCTTTGTCGTGCGTGTTGCGGGCAACGTGGTAGAAGGCGCAGGCGCTACCGTCAAGGGCAGTATCGAGTACGCGATCGCTGAACTAAATGTACCGCTGATCATGGTGTTGGGTCATAGCGGCTGTGGGGCGGTTAAGGCTGCGATTAAGCACATCGACGCAAAGGATTCCTTACCCGGAGCGATCAATGGCCTTGTGGAATTGATTAAGCCCGCAGTCGCTCAGAGTCAGGGAGTGCCAGGCGACATACTAGAAAACGCCATTCGCAAGAATGTGGAAATTGGGGTTGAACGTCTCAAGGGACTGCAGCCAGTCCTAGCACCTCGTGTCAAGGACGGCAAGGTGAATGTTGTGGGTGCGCTGTATGACCTGCGTACTGGAACGGTCAAAATGGTTGGTTGAAAATGAAATTCGCCCTCGATTGGTAGTTTGTTTACGATTGCGTTCTGCCTCGCGGTTCCGGAATCGAAGATCTCTGGAGCTCTTGCTACAGAAAAAAGGTATACATGATTCAGGCGAAACCTCTCCCAATCGATACAATTTTGGCGCCGTTCCTCCGATTCGCTCGTCTCGAGGCATCTGGGGGCATCCTCCTGCTTTTCGCGACCGTTGCGGCTCTCGTTTGGGCTAACTCACCTTGGGAAGCGAGCTATCACGCGCTCCTGCACACGCCCGTCAGCGTCGGCTTCGGCAAATACATCTTGGCGCAGGACCTGCACCAATTCATCAATGATGGTCTGATGTGCATCTTCTTCTTTCTCGTTGGCCTGGAGATCAAGCGTGAGATTCTCACGGGGGAACTCTCGTCGGCGAAGCGGGCCGCATTGCCATTTGCCGCAGCGCTGGGCGGCGTCGTCCTTCCGTCCCTAATCTATTTCGCAATGAATCGGCGATCAGAAGCCGTCAGCGGCTGGGCCGTTCCTATGGCTACCGATATTGCCTTTACTCTTGGAGTGCTTGCCCTGCTCGGCAAGCGAGTTCCCATCACGCTTAAGATCTTTGTGACCGCATTGGCTATTGTCGATGACATTGCTGCGGTTCTGATAATCGCCGTCTTCTATACGTCCGGAATTTCGTTCAAGAGCCTGATTGCCGCGCTGGTCGGGGTGGGCGCTTCGTTTCTTGCCAACCGACTCGGCGTGCGCAAGCCTCTCGTGTATGCCGTTATTGGAATTTTCGTCTGGCTGGCCACACTCAAATCAGGGGTGCACGCAACCGTCGCCGGCATCGTTCTGGCCTTCACTATCCCCGCCGAGGCGTCTCTTGGGATTTCCGAATTCCTGAAAGGCGGACGGGAGATCTTTCAACGAATCGCTGGGATCTCTGAAGGAGAAATTGATGCACTGCGCCGCCAGGAAAGCGCCGCCTACGAGCTCGAACGGCGGAGTGAACGATTGCAGACACCTCTGTGGCGCATTGAACACGGGCTGCAGCCTTGGGTATCACTGGTGATCATGCCCGTTTTTGCCCTTGCCAATGCCGGAGTACACATTCTCGGCAAAGTCGCGCCCGCTCTGACGAGCACGGCTGGCCTGGGAGTCGGACTTGGGCTGTGGATCGGCAAGCCCATCGGAATCACCCTGTTTTCCTGGCTGGCCGTAAGTAGTGGGTTGGCGTCAAAAGCCGACTCTTTCTCTTGGCGTAGCCTGTTCGGCGCTAGTTGCCTGTGTGGAATCGGCTTTACGATGTCTTTGTTCATTGCAACGTTGGCATTCGCCGACACCCCGTTCCTCGACGTATCCAAGATCGGGACGCTTGCCGCTTCTGTAGCCGCGGGGCTGGGAGGAAGTTTCGTGCTCATGAGCACGAGTCCATCAGGCGAGGGTCGTTCGTAGGCGCGAGCCTACCGAACTTCATCACTCAGTCGTACGATACCGAAACTTGAAAGTGATCTCTTATTGCGGGCGGACGTTGGTGGCCTTGATGTACTGGTTGCCATAGCTCTCGATTTCGTACTGACCCTTTTTCTTATCGAACCGGATCTTAGCTGCAGCCATGATTTGACCAGTACCCTTGCCACTGGCGTCAAGTTTCACTTGGAGGAAACCGAATGGATAGTCGGTCGTGCGTCCGTTGCGATAGAGCTCAACAAAGGGCATGTTACGAGCGGTGACGATAGTGATGATCGTGTCGGCACCTTGCTGGCGTTTACGCGCCACTGCGATCTGATTGCCAGTGGAGGTTACAGGGTTGATGCGGCCCTTGTCTTCCTTTTCCAATGTGCGGCGAAGAGCATCAGTGCCCTTGTCCTTGACTAGTTGCGCGAAGTTCTGCAGTTCCTCATCGGTCGTGTACTGCGTGACACGAAAATTAAACGACATTGTTTTCCCACCTACGCTTCCACCTGTGCCGATCGCTACGGCGGAGTAAGCCTCAGGGCGAGGCTTGTCTTGGGCATAGGCCACCAGAGAGAGCGAGATGACTAAGCCTAAAACGAGTGTGCTTGTACCCGATAGCTGTGTTTTCATGGCTGACGCTCCGTGAAACTCTCTATAGAGATGTGAGAATCCGCGTTCACGCGAATCTGGCCTAATCCTGTGACCAATCTAAGCTATGAGCACACTGAGTCTCCTCCAACTGGCAAGTGTACTAGCCCTGAGGAGTTCTCTTTCGAGAGTCCAGTACAGCGCCGTCAGAAAAACAAGATTGTGTTGTTCATCTGCGCACGCTGGTCGTTCTGACAGATCACAGTTCCATGGAAACGACCAATAGATTGCTTTGGTGCTGACAACTCTAGCTTGAAGACGCTTAGGGAAGCTACGTGGAACGCGAATGCTTTCTGTATCTGGCCGCCGCGAAAGCCCTGTGCCGTCGGTGTCGGCTCCGATCTGCTTTAAACAAGCTAGGCAGTTGCGGATCATCAAACTCAGAGAAAATGCCCTTGGAAGCTCGTCGACGTTCTCGATTGTAAAGGTACGACTGAATCAACTAGGCGCGAAGGAAATCGTGTTCTACAGGGAGGAAGCAAAATGATCCGAACGTTCTTGACACCGCGTTCGGTATTGTTGCCGAATGAGGTCACATTTCGTGATGCTTGGTAATCGAGGGCGACTGTCAGTTGTTGGGGTTACGTCGCGTAGCATCACTCTGGATATTCAGGAAACTGCTGCTCTATCCATCTGAGCTACAGGGCAATTCATTATCTCACGCGGACTTCGAGTTCTCGCGGCAGTGGGCGGCTCGTAATGGGGTATGGCCTATTGGGGCGGAGGGATGCGGCAGTAGGTTTTTGCGGAGTTTCCCGCTCGAATTTGGTTTTCAAGCGCAGGAACCGGATTTCGATCAAGTAGTACGAGCAAGTACCGAAGAGCGCCGACATGGCAATAACCGCCGGAACGCGAAACCACAGAGAGTGCATTCCGAACAGCACGATCACCAGGCGGTTGGCGAGCATGTGGTAGAGGAACATGCCATAAGAAATTTTTCCCAAATATACCATCAGCTTCCAGTTCAGCCAGCCCCAAAGCCTTGAGTGTCCGAGAGCGATAACCTGCACCAGCAAGATTGCTGTAAGGAGCGGATCCAGGGCGAAACCTACGGAAAACCGGTAGGCAAGACCGCGATGGAACGAGATCGCGATTGAGGCGATCGTCAGTGAGAACGGACCTAGTGAATACCATGTGTGGTCCGTAATCCTGTTCCAGAAGGACGTTCCTACGCCGCGTTTCAGAAGAACGGCCAGCAGGCAGCCGATAAGGATGTGATCGGCCCTCGTGTCGAACGAATACGTCAGCCATCTCTCGCGGGCGTGAAATTCAAAGTAAAGGACCATGCGATAGATGTTGATCAAAATAATGGCGGCAACCAGGACGTTCGTCAACTGGCGAAGCTTCTTATGAAATGCGACGAACACGCAGGGCCACAGAAGATAGAACTGTTCTTCAACGGACAACGCCCACGTGTGCTGAGCGGTGTGAGCGATGTGGGGAGTCAGGGCGAGACGATAATTAATGGTGTAAAAGAAGGCGCTCAAGTAGTCGTAGAGCAGGGATCGATTCGGCCAAGCAACGGTAAGCCAACGCGCAGCGAGCGAGACGATCAGGAAGACATAGAAAGCGGGAAAGATGCGGAGGACACGCCGGATATAGAAGTTGCGTATGGATACATCCCCGGTTCTTTCCGACTCCTTGAGCATCATCCAGGTAATCAGGAAACCGCTTAGCACGAAGAATGTCAGAACGCCTCGGCCTTCCGGAAAAAATGGAACGTGCAGGTGGTGACAAATTACAAGAAGTACGGCGACCGCGCGTAGTCCGTCGAGAGATGGGATCTTCTTCTGGCTGAGACTGGTGCTCAGTCTGGGATTCAGAACGGAAGCGTGCGCAAGTTTATCCGCCATGACGAAGTGGGGACGACAGTCCGCATCGCTGGAGGAATGATTGTCCGAGGGGGGAGTTGGCCAGATAGCGGACGGAAGGCGACGCGAATACCGCTAATACAAAAAGGCAGTATAGCAGCTCGGACCAGGTTTTGCCATCGGTATAAGATATTTAGAACTAGCAATCTCCGTGGAATACCGCATCCATTAGATAAATCCCAGTGTGTCGCGTCACCGGAGTGTGGCGCGTCGCCGAAAGAACAGCGCGAGAGCGCTTGCCTGATGTAATTTTGCGCACCAACGCGGTGGCGGGCATAACGGCCCAGCCGTGCGGAAACCAGGAATTCTCCGACGCAAACTGGACGGAGTCTTTTGTGTTCTGGCCGAGTGTCACAGCCATGCCGATATTTGGTCCACACGACAACTAGGTGGCCTCGCGCAGTCTGAAGAAATCGAACGCTGCCCCTTCTGCGATTCTTGACTCGGGGCGAGGCTCATGAGGATCGAAACCTGTCGAGGAACTATTTTCGTTGGCGCCTATAGCACTTTTGGCGGTTTCTGGCGCCGGGTGGGCTACAATTCGGGGTGCAATTCACGCAAAAATCAAAGTGAGGCGGGTAGGTTCATACCGCTCATTGCGGTCTGAACGACACATATGATGGCTCCCATGACGACAACCGCTCCATCGGTTCTCGACGACAAGAAAGTTTTCTATAACCGCTTTCTTCTTATCGTTGCAGGCCTCGGAGGGCTCCTGTATGGCGTCGACGTCGGCATTATTGCGGGCGCGCTGCCGTATCTGGAGGCGACGTCGGGCTTTAATGGAGGCCAACTTTCCCTAGTCGTTGCGGCAGTGCTGCTCGGGAGCGTGATCTCCACTCTGTTCGCTGGGTTACTGGCGGATTGGATGGGGCGCAAGTCCCTGATGACGCTCAGCGGCATCATGTTCGTGATTAGCATCCCGATGATCGCTTTGTCCCACGGGTACGGATCGCTGGTGTTCGGACGGTTGTTGCAGGGCGTTAGTGGCGGGCTCATCGGAGTAGTTGTTCCCCTCTATCTTGCGGAATGCCTGACGGCATCAAACCGTGGCAAGGGTACGGGGATTTTTCAGTGGCTGCTGACGCTCGGGCTGGTAATCGCGGCGGCACTGGGCCTTTACTACAGTTTCCGGGTGGATCAGGTAGCCAAACTCGGTGATGCTGCCCAACTGCTTGCTTTCAAGAATACGGCCTGGCGCCGCATCTTCTGGGTCTCATTGCCTCCAGGCATCCTGTTTGTGATTGGCAGTTTCCTGATGGCGGAGTCCCCGCGTTGGTTGCTGCGACGCGGCAAGCAGGAAGCAGCTTATGCCGCGCTTCTCCGATCGCGAACGAACGAGCAGGCTGATCTAGAACTCCGGGAGATGCAGGAGACCACCACCGCCGAAAAACAAGCCACCAGCGTTGGAAGTAAAGCAAAGGAATCACTGCTGCGCCGCAAGTACGTAATTCCTTTCATCTTGGCCTGCATTATTCTTGCGTGCAATCAGGCAACTGGAATTAATTCGATTATCGGTTACAACACAAATATTCTGCTGCAGAGCGGGCTCTCGGATTTTGCGTCGCACTGGGGATATCTGGTCTTCCAGATTATTAACTTTTTGGTAACCTTTGGCGGCGTCGTGCTGGTCGATCGAAAGGGCCGCAAGTTTCTTCTGGCTTTGGGTACCGCAGGAATTATCATCTCGCTCGTTTGCACCGGCGCGCTCTTCCTCGGAAATGAGAAGCATCGCGTCGACACGAGAGCGGCGGTGCAGTCAAGAGTTACGGCCGACCAGAAGCTTACGCTCACTTACAGCACTCAGCTAGCGGACCAACTGCTCAAGGATAGCGGGAACGCAGCCACCGACCGGCCCACATCTCTGGTAGTGATTTATTCGTACGGAGACTTTCGCGCTACCAGTCAGGTTGTGCGCTCAAACGATCTGGCTACGAAGCCGATCGAGATTACGCGCGAAGGCTGCGTCCCCGGCAATAGGGTGGTTGCGTTCTTTTCGAACCCGTTGGGTGACTTGGATGCATCCCGACAAGCTCCGCTCACCATCGAGAAGGCGCTGATTACTCCTGTGCCGACGTCGCGGAATGGGTGGATTGTGGCGATCACCTTGTTCATCTTCATGGCGTTTTACGCGGTGGGGCCCGGGGTCTGCGTGTGGCTGGCCCTTTCGGAATTGATGCCGACGCGGATTCGATCGAACGGGATGAGCATAGCGTTGGTGCTCAATCAGGCGGTTTCGACCACCATTGCCGCAGTCTTTCTACCCACAGTCGGCAAGTATGGGTATTCGACGATGTTCTTCGGGTTCGCGGCGTGTACGGTGATCTACTTCGTCACTGCGACATGGTTTCTTCCGGAGACGAAAGGGAAAACGCTGGAGGAGATTGAAGCCCACTTTGAGGGGGCTGCTAAGGCATAGCGGGATTGCATGGAGGATCCGGGGCCAAGAGGGCGCCGGCGCTACTTTGGACCGAACACAGCGCTTTGTCTTAAGTTCTATTTCGTAACTTTCATCATCATTTATGCCAACTGACAAACATAAGAATGGTTCCAGCGATCACTTTGCTCACGCGATGCGGCGCGAGATTTATGAGCAGCCTGACGCGATTGCCCGGACGATTGAGAAGCATCTCAAGGACGACATCATTTTCCCGGGCGAACTCCAGCCCATCGAGAACGCGCTGTTGACATTTGAGAAGTTGATTATCGCCGCCAGCGGGTCAAGTCGCCACGCGGGGTTGGCGGGCGAAATTATGATTGAGGATCTTTCCGGCGTGGCGGTCGATGTCGAGTATGCGAGCGAGTATTGCTACCGTTCGACGCACGCCGCGGTCGATCCCATCGTGATGGTCATTACACAATCGGGCGAAACGGCCGACACGCTGGCCGCGCAGCGCGAGGCGCTGACGCGGGGTGTGAAGACCATCGCGATCTCGAACATGCCAGACACGACCATCGTCCGCGAGGCCGGCGCGGCTCTCATTACGGGAGCAGGGCCCGAACGATCGATTCCGGCCACGAAGAGCTTCACCACGCAGGTCACGATTCTCTATCTCATGGCGCTGTTTCTTGCGCGTAAGCGGGGACGGATGACCTCGGAGGTAACGCGATCGTACCTGAAGCGTTTGCTGCAACTGCCGGAGGCAATTGAGAAGAATCTTTCTACCTGGGATGGCCTCGCTGAAAAATTCGGCGGAGTACATTTTCATGCCGAGAAATTCCTCTACCTCGGACGAGGCGTGCACTACGCGATCGCACGCGAGGGAGCTTTGAAGCTGAAGGAAATCTCGTACGCGCACGCGGAAGGATATCCAGTTGGGGAACTGAAGCACGGTCCCAATGCTCTGGTCGACGAGAACCTCCCTGTAGTGGTGCTGGCAACTTGTGACCGCAACGATCCTGATTCAGTGCTGCGGTACCGCCGCACACTCGATGTCATGAAAGAGGTACGGTCGCGACGCGGGCAATTGGTAACATTGGCAACTGAGGGCGACCAGGAGGTTGCCACCATTGCCGATCGAGTATTTTATGTTCCGGCCGCTCCGGAGTTGCTGCTGCCGATTCTGGAAGTCATCCCTCTGCAGCTCTTCGCTTATTACGTCGCCGTCAAGAAGGGATACGACGTTGACCATCCGCGGAATCTGGTGAAAGCGGTGGTGACGGAGTAATCCGGAAACGATGTGATCGTAAGAGCCTAAGAGCCATCGACATGGCTCGACGCCGGCTATGGCTTTGATGGGCTGGCGGGGTCGTCGTCGTGACATAAGCCCAAGCACACAACGGCGCCGACAGCGCCTCCAGCAACGATTTTCGCCCACATTGAATTCATGACGGCACCTAAACCCGCAACGTTATCGCCCCTCATGTAAACGGCGCCACATTTCTCTTCGCGAGACCTCTGCTCGCTTTCGCGCACGATATCGCGGGTCGAGCGGGATGGATTCTTCGCTTCCTGCGCCTTCTTCGCTCGACTATCGATGTAGACATCACTCTTAGCCGCATTGACTGTCACTTTACCGTCTACGTCCGAGACGTTGTATTGCGTCCACTGCGAAAGGTTCACTGGAGCCACGGTCAGGCAGCCGACCCGCACGCGCATTCCTCTCGCGGTGCTGACCGAAACGCTGCCATGGTCCAGAACCAGTTCATCGCCCTGAAACTGCACCACTGTATCGGCGTTGATGTCGGCAGCAGATCCGCTGAGTTCAATGCGCGCCACCGCGTTCTGGGGAGTTTCGACGAGATCGTTGGGAAACAGCGCTATCGACGTGGGAGCGGGATTCCTGTTGACGAGAACATCCGAACCACTGCTGCGCAGGATTGCCGCTGCAGTCTCATCGGCGGCAAGAGACACCGGGAGAGTGACGGCCATGGAAATGCACACGAAATGGCTCCATCGCAGCAAGAACCCGCCCAATTGTTCCGCACAGACTGCTGTATTGAGCTTAGCGTTGGAATTTGGGTTCGACTATTAGCTATGCAGGTGCGCTGGCAAATCTTGGCACCAAACGTGAGGACTGAGATAGATCCCTAGGCGCGGACGAAATCGATGTAGCCTTTGCGGACGTCGGTCCGGACGAGCTTGGCTTTCAGTTTGTCGCCCACGTCGAGACCTTGCGCCCCTTGGGCGAGAAGTCCTTCGACGTGCGGCTGAAGGACCCGGACAAATGTGCCGTGATCGGTGACTCCAGTGACGATCGCATCGAAGTTTTCCCCCACGCGACGCTGCATGGCGACAGCGGCCAGACGCTTGGACATCTCACGTTCCACTTTTCGAGCCGCGTCCTCTTTCTGCGTGCAGTTCGAGGCAACGGCCGTCAGCTCATCGTCGGAATAGGGATTCTGTTGACCCGCCAGCATTGCTTTGATCAGACGTTGCGTCACAACATCGGCGAAGCGGCGGTTCGGCGCGGTGGAGTGCGTGTAGTCTTGCACTGCAAGGCCAAAGTGCCCGGGCACGGTTTCTCCGGCGGGCTCCAGAACATACTCACCGGGACCGATGAGTTTGATAACGGAAAGGGAGAGATCCGCGAAATGATCGGGATCGGCAGCCTTGCGCCGCAACAGGAGATCGTTCAGGGCTTTCGAGTCGGGCTGGGCGGGAAGCTTTTCGCCTTTGGTAGCGGCGAGCTGCACAATACGATCCCAGCGTTTGGGCGTACGTACGATGCGGCGCAAGGACGAAACGTTTTGCAGCAGCCGGGCCACGACTCCGTTGGCGGCCACCATGAAGTCTTCAATCAAATCCGTAGCGCGATTCCTCTGCTGCTTCACAACGTCGACTACCTGTTCGTTGAGGACGAGCGGATGCACCTCATCGGTCTGCAGGTTGAGAGCACCGTTCTGGAAACGTTGGCTCTTGAGTTTCTGCGCGACGTCACTTTGCAGTTTAAGCTGATCCTGTAATTCACTCGATGCGGCGACCTTGGGCGGAGCCGCGGCAGTTCCCTCCAGCCACGCACCGACGGAGTTGTACTGGAGTTGGGCTTTGTTTCGAACCAGCGCTCGATATACGTCGGAAGATTTAATGTTGCCATCGGAGCCGACGACGAATTCAATGACGATGCTGAGGCGGTCCTGGTTCTCGAGGAGCGAAGTAACACCGGTCGAAAGCTGCTCGGGCAGCATGGGGAAGTTTCGAATCCCCGTGTACACGGTGGTTGTTTCGCGGGCGGCGTGTTGATCGATTGGAGTCATTTTCGCTACGAAGGCATCGACATCGGCGATGCCCACCATGATTTTGACATCGCCATTGGATGCACGCTCCACGACCTCAATCTGATCGAGGTCGCGAGAGGTATCGTTGTCGATGGAGGACCACAGGAGGTTGCGCATGTCGCGGACATCGCCAGACGCCGAGGCTTGCGGCTGCTGCCTGAGATTCGCGAGCTGCGTGGAGACCGGCGCAGGAAAATCGGGCTCGAACCCGTACTGCTGCATGATTTCTTTGGCTGTAGCCTGTAGGTCCAGGTGCGAAGGGTTCGCGTCTTGCATAGCTCCTCAAGCGAATGGAAGTGCGGTTCAGGCTAACATGAACAGGGACTCGGCCGCGTTGAGGCACGGAATGTGCGGAGAATCGACATGCACAGCTTACGGTATGGTCTAGCGTCTGCAATTTGCTGGATTTTGGTCTTTACGAATCTCTGTTCTTCACAGGAGAAAGCCATGCGAGACAAGCCCGGCACGACGTCGCAGGAGCAAGCAACGCGTGCGACGATCGATCGGTTTAATGAGGCGTTCAATCGCCATGACGCTGACGCGTTGGCGGGACTGTTGACCGAGGACACGGTATTCGAAGACACCTCGCCCGCGCCGGACGGTCGTCGGGTTGAGGGAAAGCAGGCGGTCGTCGAGTTTTGGCGAGTGTGGTTCGAGAAGAATACAGATGCGCGATTCGAAGCCGAAGAGATCATCGTGAGCGGCAATCGAGCCACGGTGTTGTGGATCTATCACAAGATGCGCAACGGCCAGCCCTGGCACTTGCGGGGAGTCGATGTCTTCTCGGTAAAGGACGGCAAAGTAGCGGCGAAGCTGGCGTACGTGAAGGGTTGACGATAACCGGGTGAAGATCCGCTTTGCTGCGGAACCGCCTCAGCGGTGGCAGCTATTTCCTCGGATGCACATCCGAGTTAGTGAAGACGCGGGGAGCGCTCCGTTTGTGGGATTTCCAGAACGCGGCGACATCTCCAAGAGGTAACCCGTAGCCGCGCGCAAGAAGCGATTGCGTGTTACCCGTCCCGGTAACACCTACGTCCAAGATACTCGAGGGAAGGTTCGAGGGGATTTGAGCACCTGAAAGTTGTATGACGCTGGATCCGGATGAGACTTCAGCGGCTTCTGCAGGGACCGTAGTCAGCGCAGACACAGATTGGCTTGCGACCGAATTCATGTACCAGGCAGTATCGGAGGGGGCCATGCTCGGGGTTTCCAACCGGCGCCCAACCATTTCGGTGCTCTGGTGTTCTCCCCAGTAGACGCCGCCTAGAAATGAATCGCTCGGAGATGCGGATGAAGGCGCGGTCGGCTCGGCGGTAGTTTCGTATGTGCCGGCGCTCGCCGCGACGGGCTGCATTTCTCCCAGTGAGAGAGATGGGGTCGCGATAGGACGAAGCAGCATCGGCGAACTCGTTGTGACGAGATACTGTGGGCCCACCGAAAAGTTTGTGTCCTGCGAGAAGGAGAATCCGACCAGAGCCAAAAGCGGGAGTAGTGCGCGGTCAAGGCGCATATCGACCTCCTACATTCGAAACCTATTCCCGGCAATTATGAACCGGATGGACGCGATTTGCCAGAGGAATTCGGCTCAAAACCCGCTCCCTGAGCGGTGTTCCGCCTACTGCGAAGGGGGCATGGCATTCCGTCTCTCGCGTCGATTCTGAAGAATGACATAGAGCATGTAGCAGACAATCGCGAGGTTTCCGAGGAGCAGGGCTCCTGAAACGAACGCGACCCATTCGGCCCAGGTTCGTGCCTTCCACAAACCGTACGCTTCCGTGAATCGCAAGGCAGCGTAAGCGAAGGCTATGCGCACCGCAGCCCAGAGGCGTGCATCGGTCACGCTGTCGGCGAAGTCCAGAAATATCTGGGCTGAACGGCGGTCCGTGCTGATGTGAAGCCGAGCCAGCAGACTTTCCGCAATGAGCCAGGCGTCTTTGTGGACGAGAGCAATGGCGCAAACACCCATCAGCACCACGAAGACGCCTTTGAAGAACTCCAATGCGGCTACGGCCCGCAGTACGCGCCGCTGATTGCGATGGGGGTCAGTCGTCTTTCCGTCTTGGCGCATGAACGCTGACGAGTGCAAGATGCAGGGTATCACGGCCAGTCAGGATCGCCCAGATGGGCTCCTAACTTCGCTTGATCGTTATGTTTGACTTACCTCAGTAACTGGATGGCGCACGGGGGACATGTCACGATCACGGCGAGGAAATCATCATGCGAACAGTTGTTGGCGTGCTCGCGGTGGCGGCGATTTGGAGTGCGGCAGTGTCCGCGCATGAGGTTTCGACTCCGCAGACGGCGCGACAAGCGCTGCTGGAAATGTTCTTCAGCAAGACGTCGGGAACGTTCGCCAAACATCTTCCAGCCGTTACGCTGGCCGCTCTCGAGAAATCTGGCGCGCTGGCGAATCTGCAGCAGTACTCGTTGTTAGCAGGCCAGTTGCAAACGCAAGGAACAAACTTTCAGACTTTCGAAACCGGGTCGGTGCTTTTGTCGGGTGAAGATCCGAAGACTCGGCAGAAGGTGGAAATAACCGTGGAGAATGACGCTCTGCGGGGGGAACGAGACGATATCGAACTGTCTTTCCAGACCTACAAAAATGGTGAGGCGCAACGCACTCCTTTCATGCCGCGCATGACATTCACGATGAAGCAGGAAGCGCGCATCTGGAAGTTAAACGAGATTTCGGTCACGATCCGTTTACCCCTGGCGGATCCGGACTTGCTGAAGGCGATGACTGAAAACATGAAGGCACGGGAGACTCCGAACGTCACCGTTACACCGGTCTCGGCAACACCTCAAACCCAAAGCCCTACGTCATCAGCAGGAAGCGATGCGCAGGTATTGGCGGCGATGCGAACGATTCTTACGGCGGAGATCACATACGCGACCAGTTATCCGAGAGTTGGCTTCAGTTGCACGCTCTCGGACCTCGACGGCTTTGGAGGAGGCGAACCGAACGAGCATCAGGCGATGCTGATCAATAGCGGGTTAGCCAGCGGGAAGAAGTATGGATTTGTGTTCACGCTCTCCAGTTGTGGGGGGGCGCCCGCGACGAGTTTCCATTTGTCGGCTGCGCCGAACGCGAACACCTTCGGACGGAAAGCATTCTGCGCGGATCAGTCTGGGACTATCCGATCGTCGGATGACGGGAACCTGGCTCACTGCTTTGCCAGCGGAACAGTCGTTCAGTAAAACAGCACCACCACAGAGGGCACAAAGGGAGCACAGAGGTTCATTCCCTCTTTTTCTGGTTCTGGCGTATGGCGGTCCGCAACTCAGCAACGATTTCCTCCGAAGCTTTGATCGCTGCGGCGTGCTGATTCACGTTGAATGAGATGGCTCCGACGCGAGCGTGACCGCCGCCGCCGTAGCGCTCGCAAATACGCGCGAGATTCACCTCAGGCTCCTGCGGCGCCCACGGATTCGATCCCACGGAGACCTTCACCCGGAAGCTGCTCTTGCTGAGCCCGACGCTGTACACCGACTCGGGATGCAAGTAATACGGCACGAATTTGTTGTACCCTTCGAGGTCGTGATCGGTCACGTCGAAGAAGATAGTGCCGTCCTTGCACTCGGTGCGCTCCTTCAAAATTCCAATCGAAAGTTCGTGGCGCTTGAGGAGCGGCGGAATCAGGGGCGCGACGGAGGGCTCCTGCAGAATGTCCGCCAACGACTTGGACGCGAGCAGAGGGATCAGGTTCGGCACGAAGCCGTGGTCTGGAGCCGATTCGATCACCATGGTCAACTTCATCGCGGGAGCCTCCATCTCGACGGCTGTCTTCGCATCCGGATAAAGAGCTCCATCGATGACGTCGGTCCAGTACACGAGGTCAGCTACAGATGACGGATCGAAGCCGAAGCGCTGCTGCGCAATCATGGCGATGAAACTGGTGCAGGACTTGAATGCTGGATCGTAGAACTTGCGATTGCTCTGATCCTGTTCGAAGTGCTCCGCGTCGGCCGGGGTCAGGAACGCGCTCTCGTGATGATCGAACCACCAGGTAATGTTCGGTGAACTGGAGTACTTGAAATCGACGATGGCATTTTCATCGCCATCGAACTGCTTCTCATCAAACAACGCGCCGGCACGGTGAACCAGTCCAGTGAATTCGAATTGGACGTCACTGCGGATGCGCTCGCGATAGAAACGAGAGAACAAAGCGGCCGAAGAAGCTCCATCAAAACACTTGTCGTGGTAGAAAACCCGGACTCGCAAAGAATTCCCCGATCGTTCCAGATTCCGGCCCGTGAGCACCTGGCAATGGATGGCTCACAACGCAGGTAAAAGCTAATAGGATTGACCGCTTACGAGACGAAAGTCAAGAGGTGGGTGAAAGAGGATACCGCTGGTTACGAACCCGGGTCCGAAGCCAAGTGTTGTGTACCCTTGTCTTGACGAGCTCGCTTACATCGCATTCGCCTGCTTTTCCGCCAAGTCGCCGATGACAGGGAGCTTGTACATCTGCCCCTGATTGGCCTTGAGCAGCAGAACGATCCAAAGAATGAATCCGCCCAAACTAACAAGGAGATGCAATGGAAAGGTGATCAGCGCCAGAAATGGCACGACAGTAAAGATAGAAAGACCTATGTGAAGTATGATCAGCGCGGCAGCGAAGAACAGGCACTGGAATGCATGGAAGCGGATGAATCGGTTCCTGTTGTAGGGCTCCATCACCAGAAAAATAATCGCAGGAATAATGGTGATGTAGGCCAGCATCCCGGCAACGTTGTCGGCCATACCCTGAGCCGGAGCAGAAGCTGCGGCAACGGGAGCGGCAGGCATACGACCGGCGCAGGCGGCACAGGTGGTGGTTCCGTCGGCGATCTGTGCGCCACACATGTTGCAAAAAGCCATAAAAGGATTCCTCCGAGTCTTGCGGGACCGGACGCCGGACTGACTACGAAGTTCCGCTCCCAAGCGGCATTCGCGGCAAGGTATCAAAAAAACAGTATCAAAGCAATCGCCAATTTAACTAACAAGGGCTTATGTCACGCCAGAATATTGTTCGGACAGATGGCCAATCACTGGAAGCGCAAATCTTTCCCCCTGAAAAGCTTTGACCAGGAGAACGATCCACGTGAAAACCGCCGCTAAGGCAACGACCACCGCGACAAGAACCGCAAGTAAAGGACCGACGATCGGGATAAAGAGCAGGCCAAGGAAGACCACTCTGACAAAAGCTGCTATTACGACGCACACAAGCCAGAACAGGAGACATTGTATCGAGTGGAAGCGCACAAACGGATTCTTCTTGTAAGGGTCGAGTAAAAGGAACAGAAGCGCGGGAAGGAACGTTACGTACGCGAAAGCGCCAAAGAAATTCTCGGGGAGGGCGCCCGGTTTCTGCCTGGCTGATAATGCGATCTGCATCGAACGGCCACAACCGGGGCAGAAGGCTGCAGATTCGGGCATCTGGGCGGCACAGTCCGGGCATAACTTCAATCCAACAGCGATTTGCTCCATTGCGGGCAACATATCAGACCGAGGTGCCAGGGACAATCGCAACAGATCCATTTACCGCATTGACGGAGACGATTGTGAAGAGTATGTTTCGTGCAAATTTTGATGGCTTTGGGACATGGCGATGTTCTGCAGTAAGACAGTCCGCAATGCATCTCAGATGAAGCTCCTGCGCAAAGGAGAATCCCGGTGAGCTCGTTTTGCCTGGGTTGCGGCAACAGTCTGGCTGAGGGAGAGCGGTTCTGCGGGGCTTGTGGACGCGACTCGCAGGCGGGCGCTGGTGTGGCCCCGGACCCGCAGGTGGCGTTCGGGCTGCCTCCCGAGACCAGCGGCAAGGCAATTTTCAGCGTGATCTGCGGGATCCTTTTCGTCATTCTTCCTCTCTCAATCGTGGCGGTGATCTTCGGATACATCGCGCTCTCCGAGATTCGCAAGAGCCCTGGACGCTTGAAAGGTCGCGGCCTGGCGATCACTGGAATCGTGCTCGGGTACTTGGGGGTAGCGTTCATTGTAGGGTTCTTCGGCCTGGGATTTTACGAGCTACGGAAGGAGGAGAAAGGGTTCAATAACGCGGCAGCTGGGATTGGCAAGGGGTCGGTCGTTTCTTCGATGCGCAACGTGAATATGGCGGAGATCGCGTATGTGCAGGCGCACCGCGAGGCGGGCTACACCTGTGCTCTCTCTGAGCTTGCAGAAAACTGGGGAGCCCGCAGTCTCGCTTCCGGCAAGAGCAGTGGGTACATCTTTGAGATGAAAAACTGCACCAGGGACAAACCCGACGGCCCTATTTCGAAGTATCAACTGCTCGTCTACCCGGCGCAACCGGGGTCGGCGGCAGCCCGTACGTATTGCACCGATCAGTCCGACATTATCCGCGTGCTGAAGAGCGGCGATCCGAACGACTGCTTCACTGTTGGTACCGAGTTATCGACGAAAGAGATTAACGGTTCATAGGAGCCACGACTGACATCATCGAGCGCAAGCCGTCTTCAGCTACGCTGCGCGTCGTTCTTCTTGCGGCACTCTTCGCAAATCCCATAGATCTGGAAGGTGTGGCGGGTGGCCAGGTAATGATATTTGCGGCCGATCTCCTGTTCCAACTGGCTGACTTCGGGAGAAAAGAACTCGACCGAACTGCCGCAATCGGTGCAAACCATGTGGTGATGGCTGCGACGGTTGTACTGATGCTCGTAGCGGGCGATGCCATCGTGGAAAGCGACTTCGCTGGCCAGGCCGCATTCGGCCAGTAACTTCAACGTACGGTAAACCGTCGTGTAGCCGATGCCGGCATCCTTTTTCTGGACCAGACGGTGAAGTTCGTCGGTCGAAAGATGGTCGCGCGTCTCAAGGAAGGTGCGCAGGATGGTGTCGCGCTGGGCGGTCTGCTTCAGGCCGACACCTTTCAGATGGCGGTGGAGGATTTCCTGGGCCTCGCGAACCATCTGGCGGGAAAGGGTGGGCTGATCGTCGATGCGCTTCTGAAGCATGGGCGGCGATTCAGAATACCACTGGCATATTGAAAATGAAATTCATTTTCAACCTCGCCAGACCGCCGCTGGCATACAATCAAAGATTCTTTATGAGCACCATGGCAGAAGTCAGGATTCCTACCGCCCGCCGCTCCCCCGTGCTCCGCGTTCTTCTTTGGCTTTTCCTAGCGGTGCTTTTGCTGCTGGCCTGCGCGGTCGGCTACGCGTATTACGTTGCCCAGTCTGCCCTTCCCCAACTGGACGGACAGTTACAGGTGGCCGGACTTTCCGCACCGGTGACCGTAACCCGAGACACGCATGGGGTGCCGACCATTGAGGCGGCGTCTCTGGAAGACCTTTTCTTCGCCCAAGGTTACGTTACGGCGCAAGATCGCCTGTGGAAGATGGACGTGATGCGCCGTTTCGCAGGCGGCGAACTCTCGGAGATACTCGGGGAAGAAACGCTGAAGCTGGACCGCGAGCAGAAAATTCTAGGCCTGCGCGCGGCCGCACGTAAACAGCTTGGGGCGGCGAGCCAGCGCGACCGGAGTTACTTCGAAGCCTATGCGCGCGGAGTGAACGCCTATATCGGCACACATGGCCACCGGTTGCCCATCGAATTCCGGATCCTCGGCTATGCGCCGAGGCCATGGTCCTCTGAGGACTCGGTGGTAATCGGCAACCAGATGGTCAAGGACCTGAACTACCACTACTTCTACGATGCGCTGGCGCGGGAGAAGATCCTCGCCAAGCTCGGGCCCGAACTCACGGCGGATTTGTATGTGAATGGATCGTGGCACGATCGTCCGCCCACCGTCATGCGTGAGGACGTGAATGAACCGGACAGACCTGCAGGTGATTCTGACGAGGAGGAGGAGGATTCCCCGGATACGTCGGTGACGCAGAATAGAGTCCGGTCGGCAGTTCTGACGAATTCTGCTTCCGAAGAAGTGGCGGTAAACGGCTCCAATGACTGGGTCGTTTCAGGCACACACACGATCACGGGAAAGCCACTGCTATCGAATGATATGCACCTTGGTCACCAGATGCCGAACCTGTGGTATGAGGCGCACCTGCACTGTGCCACATTCGACGTTGCGGGTGTAACGCTGCCGGGGCTGCCATACGTGATTGTGGGCCACAACCAGCGCGTGGCGTGGGGCTTCACCAACGTGGGCCCGACCGTGACTGACATTTACGTCGAGAACTTTAACGATCAGGGCGCGTATCAGACTCCCAAGGGATGGGTGCAACCCGAGCACCGGCAGGAGATTATTCACGTCAAGGGCAAGCCTGACATCAACATTGATGTTCAGCTTACCCGCCATGGACCGATCATCACGGATCTTGTCCCGGGCGAGACGCGGCCTCTGGCATTGCATTGGACACTTTACGATGGCATGCGCGTTCCGTTCTTTGACGTGGATGCAGCCCAGAACTGGGAGGAATTCACGAAGGCATTCTCGCAACTGGACGCACCCGGGCAGAACGTGGTGTACGCCGACGTGGATGGAAATATCGGATATCACACGACAGGCAAAGTTCCGATTCGTGCGTCCGGAGATGGCAGCCTCCCAGTGAGCGGCGCCGACGACGCGCACGAGTGGACGTCTTACATTCCGTTCGACAAGCTGCCGAACATCTACAATCCGCCATCGGGAATAATCGCCACGGCGAACGGGAGAATTACTCCGGACGGGTATCCGCACTCAGTGGCTATGGAATGGGAGGCGCCGTGGCGTACGGCGCGGATTTATCACGTACTGGAGTCGGGAAGAAAATTCTCCCCCGCGGACATGCTCGCTCTCCAGACTGATATTCACTCCGACGCCCATTTGTTTGCGGCAGAGCGATTCGTGTACGCGATCGATCACGCCGCCAAACCCTCGGCGCGCGCGAAACAGGCGGCAGACCTCATGCGCGGCTGGGATGGTCGGATGCTGGCCGCATCGGCGGCGCCAACGATCGCTGAAAGTTCGATCCTGCAGCTTCGCCGTTTGGTGCTCGAGCCGAAGCTGGGCGCCGGGCCGACCGAGAAAAAAGACGATGGTTCACTGAATTGGACCACGTACTCCTGGCAGATGCGCTCGGTGTGGTTGGAGAATGTCTTGCTGCATCATCCAAAGCGTTGGCTGCCAGAAAAGTATGCGAACTACGATGAGTTGTTGGCCGCAGCGGTGGAAGCGGCGGTGAATGGTCCGGACGTGCCCAAAGACCTGGCTTCGTGGCGCTGGGGTGCGTTCAATACGGTTGAGATTCAGCATCCGGTGCTGGGAAAGGTTCCTCTGGTCAAGTACTGGGCTGGACCGGGCGTAGAGGAGCAGTCTGGAAGCGGCTACAGCGTGAAAGCTGTCACCCGGCATCACGGCCCGTCAGAGCGGTTCACGGCGAACCTTGCCGATCTGGACCAGTCGACCTTGAATGTTGTCACCGGTCAGGCTGGCAACTTTCTGAGTCCGTACTATATGGATCAGTGGAAGGCGTGGTACGAGGGCACGACGTTTAACCTGCCGTTCAGCGCGAAAGCGGTAGAAGGAGCGAAAGCACACCGCTTGCTACTGAACCCAGGAAAGTAGCGGCCTAGAAGAAGTCGATTGCCTTCACATCCCCAACAAAGCCCACGATATCTATGGTTCCCTGCGGCACGAAATCGTTGATCAAGAGAATATCTTTGGTGGTGTCGTAGACGCGCAACTGGCCGCCCTCGGCAACATATTCCACGTAGCGTGTGGTAAAACCTTGCAGGCCGGTCACATCACCATTGTCGGGAGGAAAGATCACCGATCCGTTCGAGATGTTGTAAATCGACAAGCACCCTCGTATTTCGCCACCCGTCGGATTGTTCACATTGCCAATGTTGGTGCAGTTGCTCGATCCTATGAAGAGCTGGCCGTTGGTCGTCAGATCCATGCGGCTGTGATAGCCGTCGGTAATGGAAACGCGGCTGGTGACTGTTCCGGAACTAAGATCGACGATGTCGAGGCGCCCGCAGATCGTCGCGGCAGTGGTTTGGTTCGAAGATACGCCATCCTTGCAGCATCGACGGGAATTGTCTGCGTGACGGTAAGGCTCCCCAGATCGAAGACGGCGACGCTCGCCTGCTGCGTTCCTCCACATTCCGCACCGCAGTTCAGAATGTAAGCTGTGCTTCCGCTGATGATTGCGTTGACCGGTCGACTCAGGCGAGAATCTCTAACAATGTTGCACACCTGGTTCGGAGGATTGGTGTAGCAACTGGTATCGACAGGCGGCACCGCTACTCCGGGGAACAGAACGGTTACAGCATCGGAGTCCGGGCTGAAGACCAGCAACTCGGTCCCCTGCGAATTCGACACAACGGTTTGGGCGTTGCTGGCGGCAATGGTCGTAAAACTGTTGGTCGAGAAATTCAAAACCTCAACCGCACCAAGGAACGCGAAACCGTTCACGGTGGCGGTGGGGACGGCCGCATACACCGTAGGATCAGCCGTGGGCACCGAGATGCTGGAAGTCGCGCCGGGGAGATGGATACCGTTCCCAATGGAAGTCTGCCTGCTTGTATCCACCGCGAAGACGTTGTTCGAGTTCGAGTCGAAAGTCGCAGCAATATTCCGAGTCGGGGAAACAACGATCAGACCAGGAGAGTTTCCGGCGTTCAGCGGAGAAACGCGCGGGAGAGTGTCATTCTGGCCGTTGACCACTACTAGCGAACCGAACACCAGCGTAGCGGTAACCCCCTGAGACGCGAGAACCCGATCCCGCACGGTTACCTGACCGTTCGATTTTCCTCCACACGAGAGCAAGCTCAGGCAGGTGCACAATCCCACCACCACGATCAGAATGCGTTTCTTCAAACGGCAGGCTCCTAAGAACATGAAAAAGGTAGATTTAACCGTGAAATCGTGGATTATAACAGACTGAACCGCGCCCTCCGTGCGACGCACATTGCGGAATGTGGCAATGCGTGCTCGTCTGCCCTGGGATGCGCGAACCGGGCTTCATCCTGTATTCTCAGCAATCATGGCGGTTGGCCTTCTATCGCGGATCAAGCAGTCCCCCGTGTTGTGCGACGGGGCGATGGGCACCCTGCTGTATGCCAAGGGCATCTTCATCAATCGGTCTTACGATGAACTGAATCTCTCGCAGCCCGACCTGATTCGTGGAATTCACCACGACTACTTACAGGCTGGCGCCGAAATTATTGAAACCAACACGTTTGGTGCAAATTCGTTTCGCTTGGCCCGGCACAGCCTCGCTGACAAAGTCCGGGACATCAACCGCACCGGGGCACGTCTGGCTCGAGAAGCCGCCAAGAGCTTCGATGTGTGGGTGGCCGGATCGGTTGGCCCGCTGGGAACCAGGATTGAACCTCTGGGCAAAACCTCGTTCCAGGAAGCGCGCGAGGCCTTCCGTGAGCAGATTGAGGCGCTCGTCGAGGGCGGTGTCGATTTGCTGATCCTGGAGACATTCGGTTATCTCGAGGAAATCCATCAGGCGATCCTGGCGGCCCGCGAAGTGGCGCCTTCGGTGCCATTGGTGGCGCAAGTAACGATCGACGAAGACGGAAACTGCCTGGACGGCTCCGATCCGGAGACTTTCGCGCCGAAACTCGCAGAATGGGGAGCCGACGTCATTGGCTGCAACTGCAGCGTGGGCCCCGTCGCCATGCTGGACGCGATCGAGCGGGTCCGCGCCGCGACTTCCCTTCCCTTGGCAGCACAACCCAATGCAGGAATCCCGCGCTCAGTGGACGGTAGAAACATCTATTTGTGCTCTCCCGAGTACATGGCCAGCTACGCCCGCAAATTCGCCGCGGCAGGAGTTCGCGTCGTCGGTGGATGCTGCGGCACCACGCCCGACCACATACGGGTCATGAAATCGGCCTTGCGTGCCGGCGAGGCACGGGGAAAAAACAGCCCCGCGCACGTCACTGGCGGTCCTGCCCCAAAGGCAACTCCTGCTGTGCCGATCGAGAAACGGTCTGCCTTAGGCTCGAAGCTGGCCCGCGGCGAGTTTGTAACCATGGTCGAGATCGTGCCGCCCAAGGGAACCGACATCCGCAAAGAAGTCGAAGGCGCACGGTTTTTGAAATCGGTGGGTGTGGACGCGGTTAATATTCCGGACAGTCCGCGCGCGTCGGCTCGCATGAGCAACCAGGCGCTTTCATTGCTCATTCAGCGCGAGGTCGGCATCGATGCCATCTTGCACTACACCTGCCGTGATCGGAACGTGCTGTGCATCCAAAGCGACTTGCTTGGGGCTGCAGCGGTGGGAATCAGGAATCTGATCTGCATTACCGGCGATCCTCCGAAGATGGGAAACTATCCGGATGCGACCGCGGTTTTCGATGTCGATGCGATTGGGCTCGTGAACATCGTCCGCAGCTTGAACGATGGACTCGACCTCGGTGGGAATCCGACGCGAATCCCGGACTCACAGATCTGGACGAAGAGACCCGGCGCTTTGAATACAAAGTCGAGGCGGGAGCGGAATACGCAGTGACTCAGCCTGTGTTTGACCTCAGGTTGCTGGAGAACTTCCTGAAACGCATCGAACATTGCCGCATTCCGGTGGTCGCAGGAATATGGCCGCTCGTGAGTGTTCGTAACGCTGAGTTCATGAAGAACGAGTTGCGAGTCTCGGTACCCGATTCAATCTTGGAACGCATGGCACGCGCGCAAACTCCAGACGCAGCGAGGTCGGAGGGTGTTGCAATCGCCCGCGAAATGCTGACGGCTGCGCGTCAGATGGTACAAGGAGCGCAGATCAGCGCGCCGATGGGCCGGTACTCGTCCGCTGTGGACGTATTGGAAGCGCTGGGCACACAGCCAGCGGCTCCCGCTTAGATTTTCCTTTTGTTGATTGCATTGAGATCAATCGCTCAATTCGCCAAATCGATCTTGCAGCTGTATGCCTTGATTGGCGGGGCTTTTACAAATTCCTTACAGCATTTCCGTACTTGTGCAATTCCATATCGGGACATGTCACTCGCAGTTTTTTTGATACTTGCTACAAAAAAGACTGGACACCTTCGCGAAATAGTTGCATTACAATAGAGACACGGAGCGAAACCCCGTTGGCTAAGTTTGAAGAGTGCCTTCAGCGACTGGAGAAAATAGTTCAGGAGCTGGAGAGGGGAGAGGTTCCCCTGGAAAAGTCACTGACGCTCTTTGAAGAAGGAATGCAACTTTCGTCCGCCTGCCGGAAGGAACTGGAGCAGGCAGAAGGAAAAGTGGAAGTCCTGCTAAAGAAGAACGGGAAACTCCAGGCCGAACCATTCGAGCCGTCTGCAGAAAAGGCGCCCATTCGCCGGTAAGCTGCGGCGACTCGAGAATCCAAAAGCTGTCTGTGGAGTTGTGGTTTTCCCAGCCACCCCGCAGTCTAGTCGAGAATCGACAACCAGCCGTTGACGACGATTCAAGATCGGGGGAAGTATGGCTCAAAGCGTAGTGGTACTTGAGAAGGATCCGCGAGTGGCACGTTCATTGGCCGGTGGACTTTGCCCTCATTTTTCCGTAGATGTAACTGGCTCCCGCGAGGAATTGCGGGACAAGGTAGAACGAAATAATCCGGAGGCCGTGGTTCTCAACATCGAGTACTGGCGGCTTACCGACGTCGAGAGTCTGCACCGCGACTTTCCAAAACTGCCGATCGTCTGCACCCATCGCATTCCTGACGAAGAGATGTGGATGGCTGCGCTGGAAGCTGGCGCCAGTGATGTGTGCCCCACTGATGATGTGGGCAACGTACTGACATCCGTGCTGCGGAGCACTGCTTTGTCCCGCACCGCCGCAGCTTAACTCAATCGCTGTGCATAAGGACGCCCGCGGGCGTCCTTTTTGTTTTGTCGCTCCAGGAAGAGCGTCACCATGTTTCCCTGCCCGCTTGTTATACTGCCAC
>QIAL01000164.1 GCA_003225535.1 Acidobacteriota bacterium
TTAACGCTCAGTTTCAGTGTTTTGTATGCAAGCATGAATGCGACCTCACTTGGCGGCAACGCCGCGCATTTCACGAGCTTTGTTGGTTAGTTCCGGCAGGAACTCCAGGACGTCATCCACAATTCCAACATCCGCCACCTGAAATATCGGGGCTTTGGGGTTCTTGTTGATGGCGATCATGAACGGATTTCCTTTAATGCCGGCGAGATGCTGGAACGCGCCGCTGATGCCGCAAGCCAGGTAGACCTTGGGCTTCACAGTTTTTCCCGACGAGCCGACCTGACGAGACTTCTCCATCCATTTCGCATCGACGACTGGCCGCGAGCAACTCACCGCTGCACCCAACACCTCGGCGAGTTCTTCGGCAAGAACCACGTTGTCCTTCTCTTGCAGGCCTCGTCCGATGGAGACCAGGACGTTGTGCTTGGTGATATCCACATCGCCCGCCTCGGCAACGATTGTTTCGAGATAGCGGCGTCGTGCCTTCAGAGCACCCACGGCGGAGGACTTGTCGAGGACCACGCTGGAAGTCGGCGTGACTTGTTCCGGTTTAAACGCACCAGGACGAACGTTGATCACCGCGCCCGAGGAAACATCACATCGCACGTGAGCGCTGACTTGTCCGCCGAATTCCTGGCGCACCAGCCTGAGGGAGTCCCCTTCGAACCCATCAATTCCCAGCACATCGGAAACAAAAACTGAATTCACCTTGATGGAGAGGCCTGGCGACAGATCGATCCCAAAATGATCGTGTGAGACCAGCAGAATACTGTTGGGCGGCAGAATGCTCACTAACGCTTGCCGGACTAACTCGGCGTTGGGATAGGAGAGCGCTTCATTGGATACCTTCCAGACCTCCCCATAAGAAGAGAGGAGCGCGTTACACGCGGCATCGAGATCCACACCCCAACCAGTAACAATTGCGGAAGGAGGTGTGGTGGGATCCATTCTTCGCGCGACTGCTGCGAGTTCTGCCGCAGAATCGTCAACGACGCCACCTCTGTGAACGATATAAGAAAAGATGCGAGCCATTATTTCAGCCCTCCTCTTGCTGCGACCAACTCAAGAACCGTGTGGGCGTTCTCTTCCCGGCTGCCGTGCAGCATCTCCGCTCCCTTGCTCAACGCGGGAACAAAGTAGCCCACTCGCCTTACCTTCGCCGCCGCTTCTCCTACGGAGTCTTTCTCAACCCCGAGATCCGAAGCTCCTAACGTCGGGATCGGCACGGAGGCCACCTGCCGAATACCGCGCATCCCGACGTAACGCGGCTCGTTGATGCCGGTCTGAATGGAGAGGACGCACGGAAGATCGATCTCGTTGATTTCCCGATTGCCACCTTCGATCTCGCGACTGACTTTGAGCCTTCCGTCTTCCACGGTGATGGAATTCACCAGAGAAGCAAAGGGATAGTCGAGCATCGCTGCCAGCATTCCGCCTACTTGGGCAGCACCGTCGTCGGCCTGGACCCCGGTCAGGATCAGGTCGTAGCGACTTTTGTGTGCAAAATCCTTGAGAATGGTCGCGATGCCTCGGCCGTCGGATCCGCTGAAGTCCTCATCAGAGAGCAGCACGGCCTGATTCACACCCATCGCTAATTCACGGCGTAGAACCTCTTCGTCGTCCTCGCCGCCAACTGTCACTACGGTGACGTTGCCGCCGACACGATCGCGGATCTGCAGGGCCTCTTCGACCGCGTAGTTATCCGCCTCATTCACCGAGTACACCAACTCTTCGCGCTCGATGTCATTCCCGGCCGCGTTGAGCTCAATTTCGTTCTCCGAGGTATCGGGCACTCTTCGAACACAAACTAGAATTTCCACGTTCAACCTCCGCAAGTCACAGTTTCCAATTCCTCAGTCTTTTTATTGCTGACTTCGCGAACCAGATGCTGGTCCACTAGTTCGGTCAGATCGACGGCAGACATCTTGCCTTCCAGGCCTGCCACTTTGATCGCATCTTCAATATTCGCCATGCAGAACGGGCACGCCGTCACGATCACGTTCGCCCCTTCATCGGCAGCCATGCGGACTCTAAGCACACTCATCCGCTGCTCTTCTTTGGGCTCGTAGAAGAGCATGAGTCCGCCTCCACCGCAGCAGAATGACCGGTCTCGCGACCGCTTCATCTCGACGCGCTTCAAACCTGGAATGGCGTCGAGCACAGCGCGTGGTTCGTCGTAAATCTGGTTATGACGTCCCAGGTAGCAGGGGTCGTGGTAGGCATATACCCTGTCTTCGTTTTCGACTCGATTGAACCGGATGTTGCCAGCCCTCACTTCCCTGGCGATCACCTGGCTGATGTGCTCAACGGGTGGCACATCCTTATAGTCGTGTTTCAACGCGTTGTAGGCATGCGGATCGGCAGTGACGATTCGTTGCACTCCAGATGCCTTGATGGCATCGGTATTGTGATCACGTAGCGCCATGAAGAGCATTTCTTCGCCGAACCGCCGAACGTCGTGGCCGCTGTCCTTTTCTGCTGCGCCCAGGATTCCGAAGTCTTCTCCGATATGGCTGAGGATTCTCGAGGTGGATCGCCCGATCGACTGCATGCGGTCGTCGTAGGAAGTAATGCTGTCGACGAAGTACAAAGTGTCAGCACGACTGTTTCCGCCGAGCGTCTTGACCTTGCAGGTTCGCTGGAACTCTTCGACCTTCGTCCAGTCGGCTTTTTTCTTTTCCATCTTCCCGTATGGATTGCCGCGATTGTCGAGGGCCTTCAGCGGCTTTTGCAGCGACTGGGGCACATTGCCGTCATCGATCATCCCACGCCGCAGGTCGACGATTTTGTCGATGTACTCGACCAGCAGCGGGCATTCTTCTTCGCATGCGCCGCAAGTTGTGCACGACCAGATTTCGTCTTCCGAATAAATATTGCCGATTAATGGCTTGCCATTGTTGGCCTTGCCGAGAACGGGATAATGCTGAAATGCGTAGTCCCTGGCCTTGGTGGTGAGGAATCGTGGCGCCAATGGACGTCCCGCCGCATGAGCCGGGCAATTATCTGCGCAGCGCCCGCAATCGGCGCAGGAATAGAAATCGAGGATGTGTTTCCATGTGAAATCTTCGAACGTCCTCACGCCGAAGGATTTCACTTGATCGAGACGCTCGTCGGGCACGCCCCATCTCACCGGCTTCAGTGTCCCTCGTTCTAACTTTGCGAAGTAAATGCTGAAGAGCGAAGTTTCCACGTGGAACTGGATTCCGAAGGGCCGATAGCAGAGCAGAAAGTAAAAGGTCAGTTCGTGGACGAGGTAAGCGGTGACGTTGAGAACCCACAGCGTGGCCAATGGCATGGAGCCAATCGCAACCTTGAGCATCCATGGCAGGGACAGGATTGCTAACCCTACAAAGGGTTGCTCTTGCTGTGCGTGACCGGTGGCGTTGCTCGCAGCAAACAGACTGTCGGCTACCATCAGAACGGCGATCAACCCAAGAAGGAAGACGGCGTCGGCCGTGCGGCTCTTGCCATACTTTGCGGGCACCGCATACCGGGCTGGCTTGAAAACGAGCCGACGGATTCCAGCCACCACCATACAAAGGAAGACGACCGTCGCAGCGTAATCCGTAATCAGGTCGTAGACTCGGCCGGATTCTCCTGAAAGACCTGGCATCACGAAACCAGGGGAGACTCCTACGATCAGCACAGAGAACGCGCGAGTTGCAAGGAGAAGGAATCCTGCGAAGATCAGAAGATGGAGAGTTCCTGCGAACTTGTAACGCGGATGTTTCCACTGCCCCAGCCAGAACTTGAAGACTTTTCCTAAGCGAGTCAATGGCCGGTCAAAACGAGGATCGCCCTCAGCGCGCACCAGTGGAACTAATCGCTTCGCCACGATATATGCGAAGCAGGCAACTCCAATGACATGGATGGTTAGA
>QIAL01001081.1:0-664 GCA_003225535.1 Acidobacteriota bacterium
CTTTTCACGCTCAATGGCGCGTCGCGTCGAAGCTTTGCTCGCCGCCGAACGCTTCAATCTGATCTTTGTTCATTGCTCCTCTGTCGCGCATTACGTCGCACGACATATGGGGACGCCGAAGATTCTGGATTTCGGCGACATGGATTCGCAAAAGTGGCTCGAATATGCGCGCTACAAGCCGTTCCCACTGCGTCTCGGATATCGGCTGGAAGGCATGAAAATGGCGGCCGAGGAAAAGCGTCTCGCCGCGTTGTTCGATCTGTCCACGGCGACGACGCGCGCCGAATGGGAAACGCTGGAAGGCTACGGTACCGGTACGCGGACCGATTGGTTTCCGAACGGCGTCGACAGCGAATATTTCGGGCCGAAGGACGAACCGCACGAGCCCGACACGATCTGCTTCGTCGGCCGCATGGATTATTACCCGAACCAGGAGTGCATGTTCAGTTTTTGTGAAATCGTCTTACCGCGGTTACGCGAGCATCGACCTAACGTCCGGCTGGAAATCGTCGGCGCCAATCCGTCGGATGCGATCCGCCGACTCGCGGACTCGCACGGGGTTACGGTCACCGGATCGGTCCCGGACGTTCGCCCCTATCTGCAGCGTGCCGCGCTGATGATTGCCCCGCTCAACATCGCCCGCGGCACACAAAACAAGATTCTG
>QIAL01001081.1:673-1663 GCA_003225535.1 Acidobacteriota bacterium
GGCGGTGTCGATGCGATTCCCGGAGAGCATCTGTTGGTTGCACGCGCGCCGGACGAATATGTCGCGAAGATCCTGAGCGTTCTGGAGGACCCGAACGAGCGCGCGAGACTTGCCCGTGCGGGCCGCGCACGGATGAAGTCGCATCACGACTGGAGTCGGTCGATGGAGCGGCTCGACGGCATCATCGACCGCTGCCTTGCGTTGCGGGCGCATCAATCGCCGAACCAAGGCGTCGATGGGGTCGCCAACCGAGTGCGAGATGTGCAACGGACAAATGCGCGGTCGAGCGAGCGGGATACTCAGACGATACAAGGAAGCGTCGAACGATGAACCTCCGCATATTCGGGCTTGGATACGTCGGCGCTGTTTCGCTTGCATGTTTTACGCAGCAATGTCAGCTATACGAGAAAATCGTTGCAACTGACGCCAACTCCATCAACCGAAAGCGCTAACGGACTTATGTGGCTTAGGTTCATCGATGCACTGAGGTGTCCGTCGTGTAAACACGCGCTCGTGATTGCACCATTCGAAACGACAACGATGGACGTCGCGCAGGAGACGCTTGCGCTTGCGCGCACGAGGAACGTTTTGGACGCGCG
This sequence comes from Acidobacteriota bacterium, assembly GCA_003225535.1. GTDB lineage: Bacteria > Acidobacteriota > Terriglobia > Terriglobales > Acidobacteriaceae > Sulfotelmatobacter. The sequence continues at coordinate 1,273 of QIAL01001081.1, forward strand.
TTTCCAGGAATATGTTCTCTCAGGGCTGCTGCTTTGTCCTCCGTGCAAAGCGATGTTTCCCATCGTCGACGGCTTGCCGATATTGTTGTGCTACACGACTCCGCTGCACGCGCGCTTCCTCCACGAGCACTCGCGCGAAGTCGAGCCCTATCGCTCTTACCGATTTTTGGAGTTGCAGCCTGAAAGTGGTGAACTCGCCGTAATGAATTCCTTTTCGAAGGAATGGCTCGACTATGACTACGATGGCGTTATTTGGGAGATGAATTATGAGGATCATGAACGTCGTTTTCTTCGAGAAATCGGTCCCGCATTGAAGGACCGATCGACGAGAATGTTTCTCGAGGTTGGCTGCGGTATAGGCATTACGACGTACCTCGCGCACAAGAATTCG
>QIAL01001081.1:1716-2157 GCA_003225535.1 Acidobacteriota bacterium
CGCGATGCCATTCGATGACCGATCGTTCGATGTTATCTATTCGAGGGGCGTGCTACACCATACGTTTTCTACCGAGAAGGCATTCGAGTGCGTTGCGCCTCTGTGTCGGTCCGGCGGCACCGTTTACCTTTGGGTCTACGGTATGGGCTCGATTGCAGAGACGGCCTTTCGACGAGTCATGTACGCGGTGGAACGCGTTTTCCGACCCACGCTGAGCGCGGCGCCCAATTGGCTGGGCGCAAAGTTATTCCTCGGCGCGATGGGTGTCGGCTATGTCATGTTCAATGGCGCACGTCGAATGGTAAATCCCGCGATTCAACAACTCACGCTCGCGCGGGGTATTCATGCCGCACGGGACCGATTTACGCCGAAATATGCGCATCGACATGAATCCTCAGAAGTGACGGCTTGGTTCCGACGTCTGGGTTTCGATCGCATCGA
>QIAL01000165.1 GCA_003225535.1 Acidobacteriota bacterium
CCTCGTGCCGCTCATACGCGCGTGTGATGTAACGAATACGTACCTCGATCCCGGCGGCGGTTGGCTGAACGTAGATCCCCGGCAGCGCCGAAAGGGTCTTGGCACGATACTTTGTCGTTGTCTCGTGCCATTCGGCCTCGGCCTTGCCGGCATTTTTCGCTGTGTCCTCTTCGACGAGTTTCTGAATTCCATCGATGATCGGGTATGGGTCCGGGCCGGGAGGAATCAGCACACTAAGTTCGTCCCACATCCACTGGCCGGAGGTGGTGAAGTTGAAGAAGTGTCCTTCGATCGCGAAGCTGTTGACGAAGGAGACGCGGCGGCCGGTGGGATGGCTGGAATCGGTCCAGTTACCCGTTTCGAGGAGAACAGTTTTGAGCAAGCCGACTTCGACGACTTCTCCGCCTACTCCATTGATCTCGACCCAATCGCCCACGCGGATGCCGTTGCGCCCCATCAGGATGAACCAGCCGAAGAAGGCGACGATGAAATCCTTCATCGCGACAGTCAGTCCGGCGCCGGCTAAGCCGAGCACGGTAGTGGTCTGCGTGGGCATCCCAAAAATGACGAACAGGATGACAAGCGCGCCTACCGCTTGCGCAGCAAACTTGACTACCGATCGCAAGGTGTCAACACGCTTGTTCTCCGCCGTCATGCCGGTGAACAGTCGTTCGATAATCCGGTTGGCCACATATACGGCGATCAGAGCAAGGAGAATCCAGAGGGCGGACTCGATCATACTGTGCATGGCGGCGCGCTGGCGGGTCTCGACGAGTGCAATCCAGTTGGAATAGATGTCTCCGAGATCTTGCTCGTCCTGCACGCGGCGTCCCAGATCAGCCAGATTCTTCTGATCACGGGTGAATTGCTTCAATGAATCGAGAGCCGCTTTTGATACCGACTTCGATTCCTCGCGACTGGCGGCCTTGCCGTTTTGGGTAAAATCTTTCGCTTGCTGCTTCGCGCCTTCGCGATTCTCAGATTCTTTCTTGACCTGCGCCTCCAGCGTTTCATGCCGCTGGTTCAGACGCAGCTGCTTGGTGCGGGTCTCTTCGACGGCGTCTTCTAATTGCGCTTTCTTGTCCCGGAGAGCCCGCCACGCCTGCGCAGCCGCCAACAAGGTGCGCGACTTGTATTCCTGCTCGTGCGGATTCGCAGCAGAGCCGACGGCCAGCGAGTTGTGATTTCCGGCTTCGTGTTGCTCTTGCAGGCGCTTGATTTTCGACTCGGGATCGCCGCCAGCCTGCTCCAGATCTTCAGAGGCATCGTCGAATTCGTCCTGATCGAGCTCGAGCTGCGCTGTGGCGACGTCGAGTTGATCCTGGAGATTGTCCTTCTGCGACTCCGGCGTGGCCGCAACCTTGCGCGTGAGCAGCTTGATGTTTTCCTGATCGTCCTTGACGGCTTGCTGTGCCTTAGCCTTACGATCGGCAATTTCTTTGGCTTCGGGAGAAAGCTTGGCGGGCGTTTCATGAACCCGGCGCAGGGCGTCATAAAAGGCGAGGTCGACTTCGTGATCGCCGACCTTTTCGGCTTCATGTGCCAGCGCCTGCTCTTCTTGCGTGCCAGCCAGGGCGGCCATGCGGTGCGCAGTCTGTAAGGGCCGCAAGTCCACGAGCTGACGCTGCTGAGTTGGCGCTTTTCGTCCCAGAAGTCTGTGGGTGGGCGTGGAAGCCGCCTCGTCGCTCGGGGCCGGCAGCTCGCGCGTCCACAGCAGTCCGGCGACAGCTGCCGCCACGAGCAGCAGCAACACGATCGCCGTCATCCAGTGCCGGAGTTTCATGATCCTCCACTTTACAAGAAAATGCCGGAGGCTGCGACGGGCCACACGTTCGTAACCTGCCGCGGTGCGTAGGGCTGCCTAAGATAACTACATCCGAACATGCTCGACTATCTGCAATCCATTCTGGAAGAGCCTTGGAAGCCGGTTTCGCGGGCGGCCGTGATCGCGTGGCTGATCTTTTATGGCGGATTTCTCGCCTACGCTTTCGCGGAGCATGGCGGATTCCTGTTCATCGATTCGGCAAATCTAGTTGTTCACGAAGGCGGTCACAACCTGTTCGGATGGTTTGGTGCAACGATCGGACTTTGGGGAGGAACGCTGTTGCAGTGGCTCGTGCCACTTCTTCTAGCTGCATATTTCTTCACGCAGCGGCAAACGGGCGGCTTTGTGTTCTGTCTGTTCTTCTTTTTTGAGAACTGGCTCTACACAGCGACTTACATGGCGGACGCGCGGGCGCAGGAGTTGCCCCTGGTCACAACGGGAGATCCCGACTTCGTGGAGCACGATTTCCACGCAATCTTCTCGAGTCTGGGCGTTCTCGACTATGACACGAAGATTGCGCTGGTGGTGCGGATTCTGGGATGGTGCGGAATGGTGACGTGCGTCGCGTGGCTAGCCTGGAGGCTGCGCTCCGTGGGGTCAGCGGCTAAGGTTCGCTAATCCGATTTGAAATTCTTTCAGGACTTTGGGGGCACGACGGTTGTAGGGATCCTTCGACTGCGCAGTAAGCGCTTATCGCGCTTGCTGCTTCGCTCAGGATGACATTTGAAGGTGAGTGGCTTACCGCAACAATCCCCAATGTTTTTACGGAACCCAATCCCCGATGAAGATATTGGTCTCGTGCGGGGCTTTGCTGTTGCGATTGGAGGCCCAGACCAGCTTCTTGCCGTCCGGGGAAAACATTGGAAATCCGTCGAAGCCGTCGCTGTAGGTGATACGCTCTAAGCCGCTGCCATCGGGATTCATCATCCATAATTCGAAATTGCCCTCGCCGCCTGTGGCATGCGTTTCGGGATCATAGTTGGATGAAAAGATGATCTTCTTCCCGTCCGCGGTGAACGCTGGGCCGAAACTTGCCGCACCGAGATTCGTGATCTGCTTCTTGTCGCTGCCGTCGGCCTTCATCAGCATGATTTCGAGCGAAGTCGGGCGGATCAGGTTTTTCGCCAGCAGTTCCTTATAGTCGGCGATTTCCTGCTCGCTCTTGGGATGGTAAGCGCGGTAGACGATCCATTTGCCATCAGGGGAAAACGTGGGGCCGCCGTCGTATCCAATTTCGTGGGTCAGTTGCTTCACGTTTTTGCCGTCGGCATCCATGGTGTAGATATCGAGGTCGCCGTTGCGCACGGAAGTGAAGGTGATCTTCTTGCCGTCGAGCGAGATTGTTGCCTCGGCGTCGTATCCCGGCGTGTCGGTCAACCGCTTGAGATTTGAGCCGTCTGGATTTGCGGTGAAGATGTCGTATCCCGCATACACGCCCCAAACATAACCCCTGGAATAATCCGGCTTTGGCGGGCATTCGGGGCTCGCCAGGTGCGTCGAGGCATAGAGAATCTTTTTGCCGTCAGGATAGAAAAAGCTGCAGGTGGTGCGTCCCTTGCCGGTCGAGACCATGTGCTGACCGCTGCCGTCGATGTTCATGATGAAGATCTGGTCG
>QIAL01001082.1 GCA_003225535.1 Acidobacteriota bacterium
CCTGTCGTCACAGTCTTGATGGCCACGTTCAACGACGCGGCTTTTTTGCCAGAAGCCGCACGGAGCATACTGGCACAGACGTTCGCTGAGTTTGAGTTTCTGATCATTGACGACGCCTCTACCGACGAAACGTCGAGATACTTGGGAAATGTCCAGGACCCACGTGTGCGAGTGATACGAAACGACTCAAACCAGGGACTGACGCGCTCGTTGAAGCGCGGTGTCGAGCTGGCTCGTGGAAAATATATTGCCAGGCTGGACGCCGACGATAGCGCGCTGCCAGGACGACTGGAACAACAGATACATTTCATGGAAAAACATCCGGAAGTGGCGATCCTGGGAGGAGCGTGTCTGCTCGTGGACGAAGCCGGAAAACCGTTTGCCATCCAACGGCAACCTGAAAATGACCTGACCATCCGATGGACCAGCTTGCTGACCAACCCGTTTGTTCACTCGACAGTGATGCTTCGCCGCCATGCGTTGCGTGAGCATGGACTCAACTACAACGAAGCGTTCGACACGAGCCAGGACTATGACCTCTGGACGCGGCTGCTCAGGGGCCGGGTATCACGCGGAAAAGACGTGAACGACAAATCGAGCACGCAAAATTCATCGCTGCGCGAACGATCCGAGACGAACTTCCAGGATCCGGACTGCAACCGGAACAGGTAAGTGGCCTTTTGGATTGGCTGTTCCCGGAGTCGTGGTCGCAGAAAAAAGCCCGGCCTCGAGTGATCAGTCTGGTAAAGTTGCAATGCCAGTTGCATTCAGAGTTCGCAGCGAAATATGCGTCGCATCCGGACCTGCCGGTGCTTCGCCGACGGCATTTCGCTCAAATGATTCGAGTCCTGAGGAACGCAAGCCTCTCGCCGGACTGGGGCAAAGCATGGATTTTCGTGCTGCGCAAGGAGCCTCTCGCGCCCGTTTGGGCAGCTCTCGACCTTCTGCGGTCCCTCGGTGGCAGGATTTCATTTCTGCGATCCCGACAAACGCTCAAGACGGGATGCAGTTGAAGATTGACGACCCAGGCATTTTCCCGTCTTGCGATTTCTAAATAATCCAGTCCTTCTGACCCAGGCAGGGATCGAGGCCAGAATCCGCGCCAAAGGGAAGCTCGGCGTGGAGAAAATGATTGAAGCTTACGAGGATCTCTATTTAGCTTTACGACAGACTGGATAGTATCGCGATAGTGGTGGGTTATCTACTCGCTCAACCAGGTAGTTTTACCTCGCAGGCCGTTATTGCCCTGCTCCTGGGCATTCTCAGCCTCCCGCTACTGCTTCGCTGGCATCATCCGTTCCTGATTCTAACCTGGAACGCGTCGTTGATCGTTTCCTTTCTGCCCGGCCAGCCGGGTTGGTGGTTTTGCATGAGCTTTATCAGTCTCCTGTTTACCATTCTTCTGCGGATTATGACCAAGAAGGGAGACTTCATAAGCGCGCCTTTCGTGACGTTTTGGATTTGCTTCATTCTCGTGACAGTACTAGTCACAGCAAAACTGACCGGCGGCATCGGGACACGTGTGCTCGGCTCAGCAGCTTACGGCGGCAAGCGTTATTTGTACGTGTTGTCCGCGATTGCCGGTTACTTTGCCTTGATTGGCACCCGCATTCCCCCCGAGAAGGCGGCTTTCCTGGCGGTAGGATTCTTCCTGTCCGGACTGACTTCGGCCGCCAGTGACCTAGCCTATGCTCTGGGACCAAAATTCTATTTCTTTTTCTACTTGTTCCCGGTTGATTTTGTCTATGTGCAGGCAGGCGGCGAAGGGAGCGCAGTCGAACGATTCGGCGGGGTGTCGTTCGCGGCCCAAG
>QIAL01000182.1:0-4220 GCA_003225535.1 Acidobacteriota bacterium
CGGTTGCTCCCTCCGGCTCTAGCGTTCCACCTTCCTCAGGACCGGCAGGAATCTCAGTCACGATCAGTGGGCAGAATTTTGGTGCGACGCAGGGGCAAAGCACCGTTACATTTGGAGGTGCAGCAGCGGCGCCGACGAGTTGGGGGCCTAGCCGAATTGTGGTGCCGGTACCGCCGAGTGCGACGACTGGTCCGGTAATTGTGACCGTTGCGGGACAGTCGAGCACCGGGATGACGTTCACGGTTGGGGTCGGATCCATCACTGGCACGGTTGCTCGGTCGAGCGACGGTACCGCCGTAAGTGGAGCGTTGGTCGAGGCGCTAGCGTCAAACACTAGCCAAGGATCCGCGACGACTGTCAGTGACGGCACGTATGCCATAGGCAATTTAAATCCGGGCTCTTATGACGTTCGAGTGACAGCGAGCGGCTACGGGACGACAATCTCGCCTTCCAACAACGTCGCCGCTGCTGCGGCCACTACCGTGAACGTCTCTCTCGGCTTGGCCGGGACTATTTCCGGCAAGATTACGCAGTCGGACGGCGTCACCGCATTTGTGGGAGCCACGATCACAGCTTTGCAAGGGACAGACAACGCGGGCACGGCCACTAGCGATAGCACAGGAAACTATTCGATTTCGACTTTGGCTGCTGGATCTTATGCCGTGCAGGTTTCCGCGAGTGGCTACAAGACCCAAAACCAACCGAGCGTGTCTGTGTCGTCAGGCAACACGACAACCGTAAACCTTAGCCTTTCCGGTCAATCCGTCATCACGTATGACTACGACGAGTTAGGACGATTGGTGGGGGCTGTCGATTCTTTGGGCGACGCAGCCGGCTACAGCTACGACGCTGTTGGCAACCTGCTCGCAATCTCTCGGAACCATTCAAATCAGACCGCGATTCTCTATTTCGTGCCACAGAGCGGTCCTATAGGAACAACCGTCACAATCAGCGGCACCGGTTTTAGCACGAATTCCAGTCAGGATACGGTTGCCTTTCACGGGACGAGTGCTACGGTCAACTCAGCCACAGCGACGCAGATCGCGACGACTGTACCGACGGCAGCTACAACAGGACCGATTACAATCACCACGCCGAATGGCAGCGCGACAAGTTCGACGTCATTTACCGTGACAGCTTCGGGTGCTAACGGTGGACCAACAATTGCCAGTTTCACGCCGACGGTCGGGGCTCCCGGGACCGCCGTCACAATTTCGGGCACAAATTTCGACGTGCAGGCAAATGATCGGACAAAGTTTAATCTAGGATTAGCAGCAGTAAACTCCGCGACTTCAACAAGTATCTCGGCGACGGTTCCTCAGACTGGCACTTCGGGTCACGTTTCAATATCGACGCCCAATGGAAATGCCGTGAGCAGTGCGGATTTCTTCGTGCCGCCGTCTGGATACACAGCAAGCAGTGTGGTGTTCACTGGGCGAATGACAACCGGGGGCTCTTTCACGGGAAGCATCGGCGCGAGTGGGCAGATCGGGTTAGTTGTTTTCGATGGAACCGCGGGTCGGAAAGTGAGCTTGACGGCGACCGCTGTCACGCTGACGAGCGGGACAATCACAATCAATAATCCTAATGGGACTGCATTCGCATCAACGTCAATAAGCACTAGCAACACTTTTCTGGATGCCACCACATTGCCTACCACGGGGACGTACACGATTGTCGTTGCTGGTTCCTCTGCGGGCAGTTTGACGCTGAATCTTTATGACGTTGTGGATTTCCAGGGCACTGTCACTCCCGGCGGTCCTACCGTAACAGTGACCACGGTTCCTACCCAAAATGCATATCTTACTTTCAGCGGCACGGTGGCTCAACAGATCGGAATTAACTTGACGGGTGGCAGCTATAGCAGCTGCAATCTGACGCTGTACGCCCCGAATGGATCGACGCTGACCACAGGGTCCTGCGCCGGTGCCACCAACACAATCAATCCAGTCACGCTAAACGCCAACGGAACATACAAGATTCTGATTGACCCACAGGGATCCGCATCGGGGAGTGTCACAGTACAAGTAACCAGTGTCCTACCCGTGACAGGCACCATCACGCCAGGCGGTCCTCCCGTCACAGTAACCACGACTCAACCAACGCAGGATGCAGTCCTGACGTTCACTGGGACGACTGGGCAGCGCGTGAGCCTGGCCGTGACGAATGTGACGAACCCGACAGCCTACGTGTACTTGGTGAGGCCGGACGGGACGAACCAGACCTCTATTGGAATCAATACGGGGTGCAACCCGTGCTTCATGGACACGCAGACGCTCGGGACGGCGGGGACGTACACGTTGTGGGTGCAGCACTACAGCACATACGTGGGCAGCGAGACGCTGCAGTTGAACAACGACTCGGATGTGACGGGTACGATCACAGCGGGCGGGTCGGCGGTGACGGTGACGACGACGGTGGTGGGACAGGATGCGCGGCTGACGTTCAGCGGGACGGCGGGGCAGCGGGTGAGCCTGGCGGTGACGAGCGTGACGAACCCATCGGCCTACGTGTACCTGGTGAAGCCGGACGGGACGAATCAGACGAACATCTCCATCTCCACGGGTTGCAACTGCTTCATGGATGTGCAGACGCTGGCGACGACGGGGACGTACACGTTGTGGGTGCAGCACAGCTACACGTACGTAGGGAGCGAGACGCTGCAGTTGTACAACGTGCCGGCGGATGCGACGGGGACGATCACGATTGGCGGATCGGCAGTATCCGTGGCAACCACGGTGCCGGGACAGAACGCCAGCTTGACGTTCAGCGGGACGAGCGCGCAGAGCGTGACCATAAACATCACGTCAGGGAGCTACAGCAGTTGCTATCTGTACTTGAAGAATCCGGACGGGACGACTCTGACATCGGGCTATTGCAGCGGCACAACCGACACAATAGGTCCGGCCACTCTTGGGACTTCCGGGGCCTTCACGATCTTCATTGACCCGCAAGGGACGGCAACGGGTGGAGTAACAGTCCAACTTACGGGCCACTAGAGCTATGGGGAGAAGCGCGATGCCTAAAAAAGTCGGGATTTGCCTTTTAATTGCAACCTGCTTGCTTCCTCGTGCCGCCTCGGCTTCACTGCGCGGGCATGTGCGCCACACATCGCGAGCGACACATCGAATGGTGCCCCAAACCCAATCGAATGCCGGAGCGCTGCCCGGCCAAAGCCAAACGGTGATGCCGGACGGGCGAATTTTGCTGCTTGGTGGCGAGGTTGCGAATGGACCTGACAACCGGGTAGCGCTTCAGGATCCCGCGAGTGGCTCGGTTACGACGCTTGCTGTGACACTTCTCCATGCGCGGGCCTGGCATTCTGCAACTTTACTGCCTGACGGGATGATCGTGATCATGGGTGGTTTGGGAACTGACGGTTCGACTGTTAAGGAAGCAGAACTTTTCGATCCGGCTACGGTGAGATTCCAAAATCTTCACCTGAACGGCGTTATTTCGAGAGCGTATCACACGGCGACATTATTGACCGACGGTCGCGTACTGATTGCTGGAGGGGTTGGCTCTGGGAGTGAAACACTCCGAAAGCTGGAGCTATGGGACTATCGCTCTGGCCTCGGCAATTCTGTGTCTATTGATCTTTTGACTCCCCGAAGCAAACACACAGCAACTCTTTTGGCGGACGGAACAGTGCTTGTCTGGGGTGGAGTAGACGGCACAGGCTCACCGCTCAACTATGGTGAAGTCTTTGATCCCACTACCCAGCGGATTTGGATGCAAGCTACGCCGATTAGTCCCTCGGCGGATAGCGGGCCACCGCGCGTCGCCGAATCAATACCACATGACGGTGCAACAGAAGTACCAGTCGATGCCCTCATCGCCCTTCGCTTCTCAAGACCATTGAAAGTCCAAACCGTGAGTATTTCCACAGTCGTGCTGAGCAGTTCGCAAGGTACGGTCGCGGCCAAAGTAGTTCCTGCCGAAGGCGGAATGCTTGCCTTTGTCAGTCCAGAAGAGGTTTTGTCTCCCGGAACTGCTTACACGCTGTCGTTCGAAGGATTGGCGGACAACTCGGGTCAAGCTCTTACTGACCCACAAATTTTATTCACGACGGCGGGTACGGCCAATGACAATGGAACAGGCACTGGTGTGGTCGGAACGACCGGAGGAACAGGTGGCGGAGCGGGAGCCGGGGACCCTCAGAATTCTCCATGGCGCGACTTGCCCCCGCTTCAAGCGAAGCCCGGCATGACAGCCTTGGC
>QIAL01000182.1:4300-6327 GCA_003225535.1 Acidobacteriota bacterium
TCTCTGCGGGACATTGCGTCATATGGATCGATGGGACAACCGCAAACACGCCGAAAAAGAGCTACGGCCTGTTCGAAGTTGGCGTGGACATCGTTGCCGGTCAGACCAACGTCCTGAATTACACGATCTGGATGCCTCTGCTCGACATGGCGCATGCGGTAACGATTCCTTCTCCGACGCAAAGTGAAGTCGTGGTGACCACGCCGGCGCTTCCCGGTCTTGAGCTGCACATTCCACCTCAGACAACAATTTTGGATCGCAAAGGGAACGTAGTCACTCAAGTGAGCATTACGCCGGTCCCGGTCAAACAGCCTCCTTTCCCACTCCCCAAAGATGTTCTCGTGCCTCTGTATTTCACGATTCAGCCCGGTGGGGCTTACATCCAGGTCGCAAATGAAAATGGACCACAAGGAGCGCGGCTCTATTATCCGAACACCTACCACTATCCGGCAGGAGCTGTCTTCAACTTTTACAATTACAATGCGGACGACAAAGGCTGGTATGTCTACGGACAGGGCAGAGTTAGTTCCGACCGCAGTCAAGTCATTCCCAACCCCGGTGTTGCAGTCTACGAATTCACAGGCGCGATGGTGTCTAATCCCAGCAACGCTCCGCCTAACGGACCAACACCTGGAGACCCGCCAGGGCGCGGCGATCCTGTCGATTTGCAGACCGGACTGTTCGTTTATAAGAAGACAGATCTGACCTTGTCCGATGTCATCCCTCTTGTTCTTACAAGGACGTATCGCCCCAATGACTACATTTCGAGAGCCTTTGGAATCGGGACGAACCATAACTACGACATGTTTATAGTTGGGCCCAATGACGGCGGCCCATTCCCGGCCGGCTACACTTATCAGGATCTGATCTTGTCGGATGGCGGCAGGATTCATTTCACGCGAACCTCGCCTTGCACGGGCTTTTGCAACTTTAGTGATGCCATCTTAACGGCCACTTCGACAACAACGGATTTCTACGGAGCCACGATCACTTGGAATTCTTGCGGATTCAATGGCGCTTCCTGGTGTCTTAAGAAGAAGGATGGCACCGTTTTCGGATTCCCCGATTCCACTAACTCTACTGTCTCGCAGGCTGCTGCCCCGATCGGGATGCGTGACCGCTACGGAAACAGTTTGACGTTCACGAGGGACGGCAGTCACAACCTGACGCAAATAACGAGTCCTAGCGGCCGTTGGATACAGTTCACGTACGACACCAGCAATCGGATCACGCAAGCGAAAGACAATATTGGTCGGACGGTCGGCTACACTTACGACCCGAGCGGCCGCCTTTCAACTGTGACCGACGCCAACAGCGGGCTATGGACGTACACGTACGATATCAACAACAATATGCTCACGATCAAGGACGCGCGACAGATCGTCTATCTGACGAACTACTACGATGCGAATAATCGCGTTTACGAACAAGTGCAAGCGGACAATGGAACGTACCTGTATTCCTACACGCTCGATCAAAATGGCAATGTGACTCAGACGAATGTAACAGACCCGCGCGGAAATGTTGAGCAGGTTGCATTTAATTCCGACGGGTTCGTGACCAGCGACACATTTGCCGTGGGCAAGCCGGAGCAGCAGATCATCACTTACAACCGCCAGCTCGGCAGCGGGCTCGTCCAGAGCGTCGCAGACGCCCTGGGCCGCACAACATCCTACTCGTATGACCCAATGGGCAGCGTGACCTCTGTCACGCGGCTCGCCGGAACGCAGAATGCCGTCACGACAAATTTCGCCTATGAATCAACTTTCAATCGGCTCACAGCCGTGACAGATCCGCTGGGACACAAGACGTCCTTCTCCTATGACACGAGTGGCAATCTCGTCGCTATCGTGAATCCCCTCGGCAACAGCACTTCGTTGGTATACAACTCTGCTGGGCGGCCCGTTTCGGTCACTGATCCTGTGGGAAACACTTCGCAGTTTGCTTATGACTCGGGTGACCTTGTGGGGACCACAGACCCCCTGGGTCGAACCGTGTCTCGCTTTGTGGATTCTGCTGGTCGGCTT
>QIAL01000182.1:6464-7770 GCA_003225535.1 Acidobacteriota bacterium
GTTATGGAACTTTCTCGGGGGGAGTGTGCCAGGCGAACGGCTACGACGGCAACGGCAACCTCGTCCAGTTCACGGACCGGCGCGGCAAGGTGGCAAAGTTCAGCTACGACGGGCTGAACCGAATGACCTTCGCGGGTTACGGCTGGACGACCGGAACGACTTATGAAAGCACCGTCAATTACACCACCTACGATGCCGGGAATCGGCTTAGACAGGTCGTGGACTCCATCTCTGGGACGATCGCGCGGGGTTTTGACGACTTGGATCGGCTGACTTCCGACGCCACGCCGCAGGGCACGGTGGGCTACACGTATGACAATGCTGGCCGAAGGGCCAGCTTGACGGTGCCGGGTCAAGCCGTAGTAAATTATACTTTCGATAATGCCAATCGCCTGATGCAGATTACGCAAGGGACTACGACAGTGTCCTTCGGCTATGACAATGCGAACCGGCGAACGACCCTAACGCTGCCCAATGGCGTTGTGACGGGCTACAGCTACGACGGCGCATCGCAATTGGCAGGACTGACGTACTCGCTGGGCCAGACGGCGCTGGGCAATTTGACGTATGGCTATGACAACGGCGGGCGACGCAACACCGTGGGCGGAAGCTTTGCGCGGACCGGGTTGCCAAACGCAATGACGCAGACAGCCTACAACGCGAACAATCAACTCACAACATGGGGCACGGCCAACCTTTTTTACGACCTCAACGGCAACATGACCAGCAGCGGAACGGACGGCTACACGTGGGATGCTCGCAATCGCCTGGTTTCAACCTTGGCCGGGGCAAGTTTTCAGTACGATGCATTTGGACGCCGCACGTCGAAAACCATTGGAAGTACGACGACGACCTTCCTTTACGATGGCGCCAATGCCGTACAGGAAGTCATCGGCGGAACGAATACGGCCAATTCGCTTACGCGAGGAGTCGACGAGGTATTCCAGCGCACCGACTCAGCGGGCGCACGCAGCTTCCTGACCGATGCACTTGGGAGCACCCTGGCGCTAACGGATTCAACCGGCACGGCGCAAACTTCTTACACCTTCGAGCCCTTTGGCAACACGACGGCCAGCGGATCGGCCACGACGAATGGTTTTGCCTACACCGGCCGTGAACTGGACGCTGGTAATCTCTACTACTACCGCGCCAGGTACTACAACCCACAACTCCAGCGGTTTGTCTCCGAGGACCCAATTAGATTTAGAGGCGGCCTGAACTTCTACTCCTATGTATTCAATAGCCCACCGAACGGAACTGACCCATTCGGACGTGTGACTGTAAACCTCGGAGGTAGCCTAAACGT
>QIAL01000183.1 GCA_003225535.1 Acidobacteriota bacterium
CGCGGTGCAGTTCCTGGCTATAGCCTTTGTGATATTCGCGATTCATCGATGAACGAAAGCGAGCGCAGACGCGCCGCCAGCGAGGTTCATGGTGCAGCCGAAGTATATTACCCGATGGCAGGGAGAAACCCCTAGTGTGGAAAATAGAGGCCCGAGCTCGCCTTTGTGCACCAAAAAGCCCGCCCCTTACGAGGCGGGCTTGCGACGGGGGACCCAACAGCAACCTATGATCCGTTCGAACACACGAACAGCGAGGAATTCCCCTGGAAGCTGAACCAGTGATTTACAGACGTGGTGGCCGGGGCGCCAAAGTAGGGAAGCGTGACCAGGTCCTGGAGGTTGTAGGTGAACCCGTGCAGCACGTAGGGGAATGCTCCGAAGTTCGAGAAGCCCTCTTCTGGATCACCGACCTCGAGAATGCCGCAAGGTGTGTTATTGCCATTGAAGTTTACGGTGAGTGGATCGTCAGCCCACTCGCCGATTTCATGCGAAAGGGCGGAGACATCCTGCGAGAATGCGCCGACGTGATCGACGTAGGTGGCTTCGGCATAGGCCTGCGGGTTGCTGACGCTGCCCTCCGAGCTATGGTATCCGCCGATGCAGCAGCCGCCTTGCGTGAGATAGGTGTTGTAGAGCAAAAAGATGGGGAACTGGTTGGGCTGAATTCCCAACTTCGTGATCAGCGTTGGAATCTGCGAGTCAAACCAGTTGATATCAACTTCTGCGGCGGTGAACCCAAACGGGCTGCCTGTCTTGCCATACGTTCGCGATGGGCTGAGACTTTGCTCCGCCAGCACCGTCGTATTCAGGAGCAGGTGCGAGTTCGGATGGGATGAGACTGTGCCCCAGAAGTTCGCGCGTTGGAAGGCATCGATGTACTGAGTGGTACCGACATTGACTCCGCCCTGAACATAGGTAGTCGTCGCATCGAAAAGTGGGGATTGCAGCGTGTTGTTGGTGACCGTTTTCCCGTTCGAAAGCACATGGGAGGGATCGAACGTGGTTTTTGTCCCGTTCCGATTTGTGATCGTGATCTTGACGGGAATGATGTAGGTGGTGACGGTCGCCGTGGTATTTGCGGATGGCGCCGCACCGACCATGTTGTAGGTGTACTTGCTTCCGTTATAGGTGAACGAGCCATTCCAACTCTGGAGCGAAGCCGGCGGGGGAGCAATTGCGGGATGCAGGTGCGGAGGCATGACCGCATACCTCGCACGCGGCTTCTCCACTGCCGCGTCTTGGGCAAGCCCGCTTCCGATCAGACTCAGGCAGGCCAGCAGACACAGTACGACGAGCAAAGTGGGGGAGGCACAACTTCTTCGAGTCATAGTTTGAGTTTTCTCCTTGGGAGTTTCGTTCTGAACGAAGCAGGCGAACCCGGCAGGGATGAGACCCATTTGGATCGGGCAGAAGATCCAGTTCCCAGCTCAGGCCCGGTGCAGATTTTAGCTAATCCAGAGTAGAACGCCAGTGCGTGTGCAAATGTTTTAAATTTGTTTTTTGTTCTGTTTTTGTAAACTTCGTTTGAGTATTAGAACTACCGGTTAAAATCGGCAAGAGTAATGGGAAGGAACTTGCAAAACCTACTTCGCCGTAGGGCCAGGATTGCGAACGTAGCCCACGGCGGGTTGGAAGGGATCACGGGGAAAGCAAACGATCGCCGCCAAAACTATTTCGGTTTCTGGTACCAGAAGATTGCCAGAGCTACCAAAGCGACGGTGATGATCCAGAGGATGATATCTTTAGCCCGGTTTTTTTCTTTCTCTTCAGCCATAAGTGCAGTACAGCATACCTGAAATCATGGTTCAAGTGCTGTTCTGATTTCCCGGCGGGGCATGCCTTTATGGTTTTGATACCGCAGCGGCAGAGGGTTCTCGCCGCTTATAGTCCTTGAACTTGACAATCTCGCGCAAATGAATTGATTGCACTCCGAAACGAAGTGTGTCATCCACGCGTGCGTATGCTGGGAACCAATACCCGTCTGTAAGCTGCCGGTATCCGACAAACGTGGGACGAACCTCGATGGGATCTTTTTTCTTGCGCCGAATTTGTTCGGGTACGCTCTTGCCGCATAGCTTCACCACCTGTAGATCGCGACTATCGACCCAGACTCGTCCCTGGAAGTAACGTCTGTCTTTTTCCTCTTTCACAGGCTCCACGTGGAAAACGTAGGTGTCGAGGTCATCGACGTGCTGCTGGCCCGCGTAGGTGATTTTGTAGTCAGGCAATTGATCGGCGCTTAATATCCAAGGCATGAATACACGAACGTCGTCCATGTCATTTGCCGAGATCTGTACATCCCGTAATGTGGACACCTCGGAAAAACTGACAGTCTCGAGCCGCTTGCCCTTGTCGTCGTACGAGACTTTGGTGATTTCGTGGAACTGGCCATCGACTGCAGTGCCGTTCAGCGTCTGTATCAGCACATCTTGCGTGTAGGTGTAATGGGATCGTACTTCCTTGACCTTTGATTCCTGTGACGCAAACTTCTGAATCAACTCTTGGGTTGTCATCCCCTTGAGCGGAACGTTGTCGAGAACCCCGTTTCCGTCGGCACAGTCAGTCTGTGCCCGCGCAAAACCAACTAGACCGTAGGCGACCAGAACCGACACGGCGGCGATTCGGAAGTGGTCCCGAACATTACGAATTGCGAAGGCGAGTGCGCGCATTCTCTAGTCCAAGGCGGCGGTCAGCGGAAACATACACCGAGGGGCACACAGCAAGCAACTGGAGGAAAAGTAAAGGCTTGGAGAATGTGAAAAGTCTTGCGCCGTGCATAAAGTATCGATCGCAATGCTAAGCAAATAAATGATTTGCCGTTGGCAATCGGACTGCTGTCTCGATTGGTGGACTAGAACGGAAAAAACTATGAAGCCGCTACTCTTATTAGCCGTAATTCTTTGCTCAGCCGGTGCCTTCGGTCAAGCCTCGGCGCTGTCGAATCAGGTGACCCCAATCCAGATCGTAGATCATCCTCTGCATGCTTCGCTCACTCCTATGGCTTGCGAGCGCCCACTCGTCGGCGGAGCGCCGGATACCTATTCCTACGCTCAGGGAGAGCGCCCGTTGTGGGAGTTTGGACCAGTTTCTGAGCCGGTGTCGCTGGGTGACGTTGCCCGTGCCTACCGCAAGGAGAAGGTATCGGCGAAAAAAGCTGAACTCGTTTTGGAAAAGCAGGGATCGTAATCCTCAAGCGTCGAAAGACTCGTTGATTCCACGCGTTGGCAAAGGCGCGCCTGGTGGACCCATGCAGCTGCCCGTATAGGATAAGATCGTTTCGTGTGCCATACACAAAACGATTCCCGCTTCTTCCGCATCCCACACATAGAATCAAGTTTCACAGATAGAATTGAAGGTTTGAAGAACTAGCCGCTCTCTATCTGGTATCTGCGGAAGCGTTTACTTTTCCCAAAAGGGAGGAAATGCAGGGATGAAGCGCTGCAAGACGCACCTGGTGCGCGTGTGTTTGGTCGTGTTGGTCTCGGTTCCGGCCTATTGTCAACGAGGAACTTTTGGAATTGATATTGGGCAGACATCGGATAAGTTCGATTCACTGTCTTCAGTAAGCGGTTTAGAGTTCGGCATTGACGGACAGATGACCGTCCTCAAAAGCAACGCAAAGCAGGGTCGCCCTAGTCTCGTGGCTGGCGGCGAGATTCGTCTGCCCAACGATACCGCCAATCACGCTCGGGAGTATGCGCTGTTTGCAGGACCGCGGTTTAAGGCTCGTGACCTCTCCATCGGGTTCAATGTTCAGGTCCGGAAGATCGTTCTTCCCACCTCCCTCGTGAACAATCAGTTCTTTCCCCGCGACGATATGGAGTTGCTCGAGCTTCCGCTGATTTTCAGATATAACTTCCTGAGTAACAAACGTGCATGGGTTGAGGTCCAGGGCGCACCGGAGTTTTCGCCGCGTTTCCGCAGGCATTCTTCGACCACACTCCCCAATCCGCGACTGGATCACGGCTACTTTGTCCAGGGAAGCGTTGGCTACACTCTCGGGAAATAACTGGAAAAGTAATCTCATCTCCGGCGGGATCGGGTTCTCGTTCTGACCGTTCAGGTTGCGGTCAGGCAACGGCCAGAATCGCGATTCCTGTCCGGCTCGATTTGGGTTCGATGTAGCCGAGCAGGGTCAACGCCGAGATCGCCAAAACGTATCCCGTCAAAATGATAAGAAGAACGCCCGCAATGCGAGCGGCTCGTCGTTCGGCGTGTTCTTCAGAGGCATGGGTTTGAAACCGACGCAACACCACGGCTGCGGACAGCAGTTCGATTGCGCTGTCTCCGCCAAAGGCGAGCAGGGCAGGACTTCTGGCGCGGACGGCGGTCCACAGAGAGGCTATGGCCTCGATAATCATCCAAGTGATGGTGTTGGCCTGCAGCTGGCGAATCCGGCGATAGGAATCTTCGGACGCGGCTCCAGCGATGGAAGTCACAGCTAGATGATATACGCAGGTGTAACCAGCCGGAGGCAGCCCTACGGCTGGGGCGACGTCTTCCCGAACCATTCGTCGAACCATTCCAGCGAACGCCGGAAGTAATCCTGCCAGTCCGATGGCTTTACGAATACGTGTCCCTCATTGGGATACACCACGAACTTCACGGGAACGTGCATGGCTTTCAGGGCGTGCCACCACTCGACCGACTGCTCGACTGGCACTTCGCCGTCGCGATCGCCGACCAGGATCAGGGTCGGGGTTTTGACATTCTTCACGAAGTGCATCGGGTCGCTCTTGGCATACACCGCCGGATCGTCGTACACCGAAGCGCCAAAGAAGGGAATCATCCACTCGTCGATCTCGTTTACGCCATAGTAGCTGAGCCAGTCCGAAAGCCCGGCACCGGTCACCGCAGCCGCAAACCGATGAGTTTGCGTTTCCGCCCACATGGTCATGTAGCCGCCGTAACTGTGCCCGCGGATGCCGAGGCGTCGAGGGTCGATGGGATACTTCTTCGAAATTGCGTCGACCCCAGCCATGATGTCGCGAAAATCGCCGCCGCCGAAATCTTTGACGTTGCCTTGTGTGAAGGCTTCCCCTTGTCCGTAACTTCCGCGAGGGTTGGGGCAGAATGCGAAGTAGCCCATCGCAGACTGCGGGCCCATGGTCTGCGAGTCCCAACGGGCTCGACAAGCGGCTGACGGACCGCCATGCACATTGACGATGAGCGGGTATGTCTTTCCTGGAGTGTAGTTGACCGGCAACATCAACCAGCCTTGCAGCCGCAGATTTCCATTCGTCCAGTGGAAATTCACCATCTCGCCCCATGCGGGCTTGACTCCCGCGTTGAGCGTCGTCAGCTGTTTCCAATTTCCGATTGGTCCTGCCCAGAGTTCCGCAGGAGTGCTGGCTGACTGCCGGATTACCGCACTGACCGATCCGTCACGAGAGAGTGCGCCGTTCAAAGAAGACTGCGCGCTCACAGATTCGTCGCCTGCCCAGATCTTCTGGACCGCGCCGCCAGCAGTGGAGACGCTGCCGAATCCAGACTTGCCGTCAACGTTTTCTCCAAAAAAGATGCGATCGGCCGACGTCCAGACCAACGTGGATGGTGAACTGTTGATCTTTGGAGTGAGATTGCGGACCCTGCCTCCCGACACCGGGACGGTCATGATTTCGCCGCCGACCGAACCCTCATCGCTCATCAGGCCCTCGATGAATGCGACTTGTTTACCGTCCGGTGAAACGTGGGGCTCGGCAATCTGACGCTTGGGTATGTAGATCTCATGCATGTCATGGGATCCAGCGTCGATGTGATAGAGATGAGCCACATACCAGTTAGCGTCTCCCGAGCCGTGAGCCGCGATGGCAGCCCAGCCTTGACTGTCGGGCATCCAGTCGTACTCATAGACGTAAACATCGGGCGGCGTAATCGCAGCCAGCGTATTCGTAGACAAATCAATCATCGTCAGGCGCTGCTCATAGATCTGATCGTCGATCACTCCGGCGAGTGGAAGCATCGGCTGTAGGGGACCAGCAATCCGCGGGATGCCCTCGATGAAAAGCACGGCTAACCTCGAATTGTCGGGAGAGAAACTGGGAGCCGCGGCGTAGCCTTTTAAATCGGCCCGCTTCACCGGCGCGCTGCCATCGAGGGCGGCCGTCCACAACTGGGCAGCCGGAACATCGCCGGATAAATCTGCCAGAAAAACTATCTGTTTGGAATCCGGGGACCATGCCACGTCTCGGGCAGAGAGCTTGCCTTCTACCGGAATCGTTCGAGCCGGACCGCCAGCGGCGGGAATGATGGAGATCTCCCCGCCCACGATGTAAGCGATCTGGGCTCCGTCCGGGGAGATCGCTACCTGTTCGATCGACTTCGCGTGCGGCATGGAGTCGAGAACCGCGGCCGCGCGAGAAGACGATTCGGCACGCGCGGTGAGAGTCAGAAAAACACAGCAAATCGTAATCACTCCGATGGCCCGGAGAGAAAATGCATTCATCGTGGCACCTTTTTTAAAAGAAGCTGGATTTTGGCCGACTCAGGACGACTAGAACCCCATAATGTTGTAGCCGCAATCTACATAGATGACTTCGCCCGTTATGCCGCTACTGGCGTTAGAGGCCAGAAAAACTCCCGTAGAACCTACCTCTTCGATTTCCACGCGGCGGCGAAGCGGAGCACGCTCCTCGTGCTCGCGCAGCATGTCGCCGAAGCCCGCAATGCCACGGGCGGCCAAGGTCTTAATCGGACCGGCGGATATTGCGTTGACACGAATTTTCTCCTTGCCCAGTTCGTAGGCCAAGTATCGGACGGAACATTCCAGGGCCGCTTTGGCGACCGCCATTACGTTATAGCGCGGGACCACTTTTTCTGACGCGTAGTACGTCATAGTGATGATCGAGCCTCCTTCGGTCATCAGCGGAGCCGCCGCACGGGCCAAAGCGATCAGCGAATAGACACTCACGTCGAGCGCGACACGGAATCCCTCGCGCGTGGTATCAACGAAACTCCCTTTGAGTTCGTCGGCTGGGGCATACGCGACCGAGTGCACCAGGGTGTGCAGCTTGCCATGACGCTCTTTGAGCGTGGCAAAGAGGCGGGCGATCTCTTCATCTTTGGAGACGTCGCACATGTAGGCTTCTGCGCCGGGGAGCGACAGGATGAGGTCTTTAGCCTCCTGCTCCAGGCGCTC
>QIAL01000184.1 GCA_003225535.1 Acidobacteriota bacterium
AGGACGGGGGTGTATGTTCGATTGCGGCGGCTTCTTCGTAGGCGAAGGACAGCAGATTCCCTCTTGGCGCTCCGCGCTTCGTCGGAATGACACGGGGTTTGGGTGGGTGGAACGACGAGGATTCGACGGTTGCGGGAGGAGAAGGGTTGGCGGTGGGGCGGGTTCCGCCTTGCTTCGCTTTGGCGGGATGGGCGAGGCACCCATCGCTACATGGTCAGTTGCGGATTGTCTGTTAGGCGGGGGGACGGTTTAGAGTGCGGCTTGGAGATCTTGAGATTGGGCTGGATCTTGATCGATGGGGATGGGGACTTCGACGAATACGTTTGTGCCGGTGGAATCGGAGTGGATTTCCATGGAGCCTTGAAATTGGCGGATGCGTTCGCGCATGCCGCGGATGCCGAGGCCGGATCCTCCAGAGCTGACCTGGCAGAGCCGTTCGGCGGACATGCCAGATCCGTTATCGCGGACCTCGGCCATAACGTTAGCTTGCGAGCGCGACATGATGATCGAGGCTTTCGTTGCGCTGGCGTGGCGATGGATGTTGGTGAGGGCTTCCTGGATGAAACGGAAGAGCACGAGTTCCAGATCGCGGGGAAGCCGCCCGAGATCGTCTGAGATTTCGACATCAATGTGTAGAGCGGTTCTTTCGGTAATGCCTCCGGCGTACCAGCTGATGGCAGCCTGCAATCCACTTTCGTCCAACAGCGGCGGATGAAGGAGGTAGGAGGTCGTGCGGATATCACTGTGGAGCTGGCGGACGGTCTCGCGGATTTGTTCGATCTCGGCAGCGAGTCCCGGGGAGGTCGAGGCCCTCTGGAGCAACTGGTCGACTTCAATCGCCAAAACGGCCAAGGACTGACCGGCGCAGTCGTGAAGTTCACGGGCAACGTGACGGCGCTCTTCGTCGCGAAGGCGCATGAGCTGCCAGGAGAGTTCCTGCAGCTCGCCAGTACGGGAGCGGACCTGTTGGTCGAGGGATTGAGAGAGGCGGCGCAATTCTTCTTCGCTGCCCCGGAGAGCCTCGGCGGCGCGAACCGCCGCGCTGATATCACGCGCGACCTTGGAGGCTCCGACGATGTTTCCGGAGGAATCTTTGACAGGAGAGATGGTTAGCGAGACGTCGACGAGAGAGTCATCTTTGCGGCGGCGGACGGTCTGGAAGTGGTCGACGCGTTCGCCGCGACGAAGGCGGTCGATGATGCAGGCTTCTTCGTCCCAGCGATCACGGGGGATGATCAGAGTGATGTGCTTGCCTACGGCTTCTTCGGAAAGGTAGCCGAACATCTGCTCGGCGCTCTTGTTCCAACTGGTGATGATGCCGTCGAGGGTCTTGCTGACAATGGCATCGTCGGAGGAGTCGACGATAGCAGCGAGCAGGCCGGTGCTGCGTTCGGCGCGTTTGCGGTCAGTGATCTCGCGGGCGACTTTGGAGGCGCCGACAATGCGGCCGGAGGAGTCGCGAACGGGGGAGATAGTGAGGGAAATATCGATGAGGGTGCCATCTTTGCGCTGGCGGACGGTGTCGAAATGCTCGATGCGTTCTCCGCGCCTGACGCGGGAAATGATGCCGTCTTCTTCGGGAATGCGATCTTTGGGGATGATGAGGGTGATGTGCGCGCCAATGGCCTCCTTAGAGGAATAGCCGAAGACGCGCTGGGCACTGGTGTTCCAGCTGGTGATGATACCGTCAAGGTTCTTGCTGATAATGACGTCGTCGGAAGAGTCCACGATAGCGGCTAGCAGGCTGCTGGCTTGATCGCTGTGGCTTCGCTCGAAGATGAGAGAAGCCCCTTCGACGTGCTTGCTGTGGCGATCTTCGAGGGTACGCTCAATGATGGGAACCAGGTTGCGAGCAAGATCGGACTTGCAGCAATAGGCGCGAGCGCCGACTTCTGCGGCTTGGCGGGAGATGATTTTGGGATCGCTCTGGCTTACGAGGATGACGTCGACTCGGGGGCTCTCGCGGCGGAGGACACGAGTGGCGTCGAGGCCGTTCATGCCGGGCATGCTGACGTCCATGAGGACGACGTCGGGGTTCATCGCACGGGCAAGGTCGACCGATTGCTGGCCGTCGCCAGCTTCACCACAGATTTCCCAACCGGTGTGATGGGAGAGCATCGTGGAGATCACGCGGCGAACGCGGGGATCGTCATCGACTAGAAGGATTCTGGCCTGAGACATTTCTCTCGATGTCAATTTTCTTTCAGGAATACTCAAGTTAATTTGTGATTGTGACATTCCCAAGACGAACGCGGGCATCGGGAAAATTCCCCTAACGTAGTAGGGTGTTTCCAGTAGGGCCGGGGATCAATCAGCGCTTTTAGGATGATTTCTGCGGAAGGAGTGTAGGCGCTAGAGTCGTTTTACTTTGTTTTGGTTCGTGACGAATGCGGGAGGTTTTCGGAAGCCAGGACGGCAGATTCCTCCTTGGCGCTTCGCGCTGCGTCGGAATGACAAGGATGGTGGGGTTGGCGGAATGATTAGAGTTCGGCGGTTGGGTGGGTTCCGCCTTGCTTCGCTTCGGCGGGACGGGCGAGGCGCCCGTCGCCACATGGTCCATTACATGGTCCATTGGGTGATGCGACCCGCTGAGTGATGGGATCGGCGCTTGGCTTCGCCTTCGCTGGACGGACGAATGCGTCCGTCCCTACACGAGGTGTGCCTGCATTAGCTGTCGCTACACGAGCTATTGGGCGTTACCTTCGTCCGGTGCGGTTACCAGAGTAAGCGGCCGGCGAGGTTAGTCTTTATTAATATCAGCGAAGCTGTCGGAACTGGGACGAAAGTGCGGGTCTCAGAGAGGGGCGTTCCGAATGAAGGTTTCGCGAGGTGTCTGGTGTATTTCGCTCGCCTGTCTGGTGTTGGTCTGCGCGGGCTTCTGGTTGCATGATGGCGGGGCACCAGCCAATCCGCCGAGCTTTGCAACCGCAAATCAAATCACACATGACGGTTTAGCAAAAACGGCGGTGCTTTCCGACGGGTCCGCGCTCTATGTGGCGGAGGAGAAGGACGGGCATCAAGTCATCTCCAGGATCGTTCCGGGCACTGGTGAGCAATCGACGATTGAGACGCCGTTTGCCGATGTGCGGGCGATGGATGTGTCGCCGGATCACACGAGTCTGCTCGCGTCTCCGGCGCATGCTGGGGCACGGAACCGTGAGCTGTGGACGATTCCGTTAAACAAAGTGGCCTCGACGCGGCTGGGAAAATTGGCAGCTGACGATGCGGCGTGGTCGCCGAATGCGGAAGAGTTGGTCTCGGTGAAAGGGAACGAGATCTGGATCACTTCGGCGAAAGGGACCAACGCGAAGAAATTGGCGGCGGTGAAGGGGCGTCCGTTTAGTCCTCGGTTCTCGCCGGACGGACAGAAGATTCGATTCAGCGTGAGCGATGTGGAGACGAACACTTCGGCGCTGTGGGAAGTGGGGAGGGATGGCTTGAATCCCCACGAAATGCTCGCCGGATGGGACAAGGCGCACGCGGTGTGCTGTGGAGTTTGGAGCAAGGATGGGAAGTCGTACATCTTCCAGGCGACGCAGAGCTGGCCACCGATCACGACGTTGTGGGTTTTGGCGGAAAGCGGTGTCGAGCCGGAGCAGCTGACGGATGGTCGGATGTCGTTTGGGAGTCCGTGGCCGGCAGAGAACGACAAGATATGGGCGCTGGGCGTAAAGCCGACGGCGGAACTGGTGAAGTACGATGCCGCGCAGGAGAACTATGAGAAGGTTCTTTCCGGAATTTCGGCGACCGACACGGATTTTTCTCCGGACGGGAAGTGGGTGAGCTACGTGTTGATTCCGGACGGGACGATGTGGAGGAGCCGGGCGGATGGCAGCGAGAAGGTGCAGCTGACGTTCGCGCCAGAGCGGGCGGCACTGCCGCGCTGGGCTCCGGATGGAAAGCAGATCGCCTATGTGAGCAGCCGGACGGGACAGCCTTCGCGAATCATGGTCATTAGCCAGCAAGGCGGCAAGGCGACTCCGGCGCACGCCGAAAACCACGGGCAGATTGATGCGAACTGGTCGGCAGACGGGAAGCGGATGATTTACGGGTACGTGTTTGGAACGCCCGACATGAGCATCAACATGCTCGACCTGAGGTCACACAAGATCACGAAGATTGCCGGCTCGGACGGATTGTTCAGTCCGCGATGGTCGCCGGACGGGCGCTACCTTGTGGCGTTGTCGCTGGACTTCACGAAGGTAATGCTG
>QIAL01001083.1 GCA_003225535.1 Acidobacteriota bacterium
ATCTTCGTGCGGCTTGCCATTGGGATACGCAAAAAGCTGGACTGTGCGTCCAAGTATTTCTTCAAGTTGGCGTTTGGATTCGACGATCTCGTGCCAAGCTTCGTTCGCAGGCGTCTTTGCGAGAATCGGATGGCTGACAGTATGCGCGCCGATCTCGAAGCCGAAATCCAAGAGTTCGCGCACTGAATCGCGCGACAACATCTGACCGGCAGGCAGTGTCACCCCGGCCGCGTGCAGTACATCCTGAGCACGCTGCTCACGCTCCTGTCGCGGAAGGTATTTGATGTGGCCAAGCACACGCTCGATTGCCACGCGCCGATCATCGATGGACGCCAGTGGATGGATGCCAAGGCCGATATGCGTGAGATCCATCTGCGAACGTTTCGTCCCGCGAAACGCTTCAATGACGACGTCGTTCCACATCGAACCGCCGTCGAGATAACCGGTAGTAATGAATAGTGTCGCCGGCAGACCGTGTGTGCGAAGAATTGGCGCCGCAACCGATAGGTTATCGGCGTAGCCGTCGTCGAAACTGATCGACAACGCGCGTCTTGGAAGACTGCCGGCCTGTAGGCGCTCAATCGCATCCGAAAGACGCAAGACGTTATACGTTGACTTTATGTGCCGCAGCAGCTCGTCAAACTCCGTCGCTACCGGCTCGTTCGGGAACAACGGATCGCCTTTCGGCAACACGCGATGCAGGATGAGAATCGACAGCCGGTTCCGCGATGCAAATGACAGCGCGCTTCGCCAAATCACGCGTACCTCGCGGGTCTTGGCAGATCGGCTGCCGGAACGCTTTCGTGAGGCTCCATCACGCACAATGGCCTTGTTCCCTTCGTTGCCAGCATCGCGCGAAGGTCTCTCCTACACTCGCCACGTGATTGTACGTGGACGCTCCCGCAAGACAAGACGCAATTGCTGCTGCAAAGCCAAGCCGGTCTATGAGATGGCTCGGAAAGTGTCCAGTGAGCAAAGCTCGCATGGCACTTCGTCCGAGCTGCCTGGTCAAGGCGCGGTCTTCGTTCTTGTCCAAATTGCCATCCCACTGGTATCGAAGCGAAGGATCAATCGCGATTGGGCATTTCTCGTGATTAGGATATGTTTGCCACGGCACCGTCAGTGCGACCGGTGCGACGCGTGCCAACCATTTATGGTAAAGCGAATGTCGCAAGAATCGCTGGACAGGCGAACGCAGGACGACCGACAGAAAGTCGCTGTCGAAAAACGGCAGGTGAAACTCAAAGCGATGAACGTCAATGTTCTCGAAGTGCTTCGCCATATGTCGGCGTTGATCATTGAGCATCAAGAATAGATGCAGCAATCGACCGTCGATCCGTCCGTCGAAATTGGTGATTTCCTGCCTGATACCGGCAAGATGCCAATCACGCGACTGTTCGCGGAACCGTCGTGTCATCGCCCCGTTTGACGCTCCATTGATCCGGTTGTAGCGAACAAACGCTCGGATGCCTCCCTCGGCATCTCCGCGTTCGAACGCATCGACTGCGTGCTGATCGAGATACACGTGTCCCAGCGCAACGCTTCCGCCGTCGCCCGACCAAATGCACTGCGGTCGGTCAACGGCGATGTTCTCGTCGGGCAGAGATTGCACCCACTGTTGCAGCTGCGCCTGGCGGTACGCGTCCTTCGCTGCGGTGGACGTCACCTCCAGCTGATGATGCCTGGTCCCAAGCGCCGCCGCCGCCATCGCGGCGAAAACCCTGTCTTGCGTTGCAGGCGGGGACAGAACGGTCTTGTCTCCTCTAAGGCGCCTCGCGACCGCCGACGAAAAAGCGGCACTCAAGTCTTCCAATAGACTTGCTTCGTCCCGATCATGTCGCTCCAGCACATGCCAGCGCAGGTAATGGTCGTGCTGCTCGCTATCCGCGCCAATATGAACGACCTCGGCGGGTCCGATTGTGCGCACGCCCTCGTAGCACGTCCTCGTGCCCAACGGAAATCCGAACGCGCATGTTTCATACGTCCCCCGGAGGTCGATGCCGCACTTGTTCAAATTGGCAGCTTCCAAGATCCGCAAAGCCGATGCAAATGCGGCGAACTCCGGCGTCACCACGTAGTAGATTGGGCGAACGCCGAGCTTGTCGGTAAACAGCGTCAAACGATGTTCTGTCGCTGAATAGTATCCACCGCAAAAGGCTCCGGTTGACGTACGCAGCATCTTGTCGCTGCGCACGCGAAGGTCTTGAAATAGCCGCTCGCATTCTTCCTGCCTATTCGGAAACACGTTGTGGTCGGACGACCGCGCTAGCGGTTCGCCGGCAACGACGAGAGCGCCCCCTGCGGTTTCTGC
>QIAL01000185.1 GCA_003225535.1 Acidobacteriota bacterium
TGATGAGATGCTCGGGGCGCCGTTCATCCTTTATTTATTTATTCATTTTTCGCCGCACCACGGCGGCCAAACCCACCAAGCCGGTTCCGAGGAGAGTCAAAGAAGCAGGCTCGGGTGTAGTGGTTGTAGTTCCGCCCAGTATCCCCGCTTCCGAGTTCGGTGTGATGTAAAGGACCTTGCCAGTCGTAGGGTTGACGACTTCCGCGTAGAAGATAGTTCCCGCAGCCACGCCGCTGGCGCTGATTGAAACAGTGCCACTCCCGATAACGCCCACATTTGCGTATCCGAAGGAAGGTGAGTTGAACAAGACTCCTGTACCCTTCCACGTGTCCTGGATGGCTCCCATGGCGCCTCCCTCTGGGAAGCTGGAAAGCGAACCGAACGACACTCCGTTAACGGAACCTGTCAACCCGTTTGGAGCGGCGGCGAGGATGATCAGATCATCGCCCAAAAAGGACTTGTTCCCCATAAACGTGACGCTGAAGCTACTTCCTAACACAATCCCGACAGATTGGCCGGTCGCGCCAGTTCCCAGGAGGTGCACTACATTAGGAGTTGACTGTGAGCAGGTGAAACTCGCGAAGGAATTGCAGGTATTCGCAGTGGCGGACAGAACGGTCACAAGAAATACGGCAAGCGACACTGAGCAGATTCTGAAGGCGCGCATAGTGTTCCCTCAAGTTTTAAGACGGGGCGCATGGTGGGACTAAGCATGTGTGTTGCCAACCCAATGTTCTGTCAGCAAGAGTCGGGTTAAGTAAATGGCTGCGAATGAATAGCATGCGGGCATACATGAAAGTCCCTAGGGTCGCATTAGTGCAATCTTGTTGCCATCAGAGAGCAATTCGGTGCACAGTGGTACGACGCAGGAATCCCAGAAAGTGCTCCGGAACTGGCCGCAAGGCTCTGAGAGCAGGCTCCACCGTTAGCGCCGGGTCGAATCCTGCGGCTATCGCAGTAAGTTTTCCTTGACGAATATCACGCTGGCGTAGAACTGATTCTTCTTCCTGGCGAAGCCCGCCTTCGTCCTTTATCGCGATTTACAACCCGCTTTGCTACAAACAGTCCCTGACGATTACCCTAACCATTCCTTATGGAACCCGAACCAGAACACGGCGCGGCTACGATTTCGCTCGCTTCTTATGCGCGACTGATCGGGGGGAACCGCAATTTCCGGCGGCTTTGGCTGGCGCAGATCGTGAGCGAAATTGGCGACTGGTTCTACACGCTTTCGATCTACACCCTACTGCTGCAACTGACGGGACACGCCAGCTCCGTGGCTCTCGCCTTGGTGCTGCAAGTTCTTCCTCAAACCCTGGTCGGGCCGACGGCGGGAGTCGTGAACGATCGGGTGAGGCGCAAGTACGTGATGATCGCCGCCGACCTGGTGCGCTTCGTGATTGTGCTCTCCATGCTTCTGGTGCGGTCGAGATCGTTGGTGTGGCTGGTTTATCCGCTGCTCGTGGCTGAGACGACAATGGCCGCATTCTTCGAGCCGGCGCGCAGCGCCGTGATTCCCAACATTTCCGAGTCGAGTGAGGTTCTCGTGGCCAACACTCTCTCGTCGGCGACATGGTCGGTCAATCTGCTGATTGGAGCGTCGTTGGGCGGCGTGGTCGCGGCCTTCCTGGGACGCGATGCGGCGTTTGTTCTCAATGCCCTTTCCTTTCTGACCTCGGCTTTGCTGATCAGCGGAATGCGGTTTGCAGAGCCTCATGCTGATGCCGCTCCTCCGCTCCGGCCGCGCGATCTAGTCGATTTCTCGCCTGTCATGGAGGGTATCCGCTATATCCGCAGCCATCCGGTACTTGTGCCAGCCGTTTTTGCCAAGGCGGGGGAATTGATGGTGGGGCCGAGTTGGGTGATTTTCACAGTTATGGGAGCAAGGGAATTCGCGGTCCATGGCAGGGGCATTAATCCCACCGGCGGAGCCATGCTAGGGATGAGTATTCTGCTGGGCGGGCGTGGTCTCGGCGCTCTCTTTGGTCCGTTGATCTCAGCACGGTGGGCGGGCCAGAACGATCACCGGTTGCGACTCGGCATCTTGTTCGGGTACATCACCATCGCCCTGGGCTATGGGCTCATTGGAGTGAGTCGCAGCGTCTGGATGGCCGCAGCGTGCGCTATGCTGGCGCACGCAGGAGGCTCGACCGTGTGGGTTTTCTCGACTACGCTGCTGCAGCTTAGAACAGAAGATCGTTTTCGAGGCCGCGTTTTTGCCGCCGACCTGGGGCTTGCCAGCTTTACCTTTGCCAGTACGGCATATTTGTGCGGCCATTTTCTCGATCTGGGGATACCGGTCCGCACGATGGCTGTTGGCACCGGCTTCTTCATGCTGATTCCGGCAGCTCTGTTGGCTTGGGTGCTGCGCGCTCCTCGTTTCCGCCAAAATCAGATCGCGGCATGAGTTGCCGCTTTCCGGGTTTTCACTTACACTCGCGTCCAGGCGTGCTCCTCCCCCCCGGGCTGTAATCCCTGTTATGCAGTCTTTTGCGTTTGAAGTCGCTGTCCACTGTCCTCTGGAACTCGTTTTCGAGATTTATGTCGACATTAATCGCTGGCGGAACCGCAGCATTTTTGGCGAGATACGCTGGGTAAAGGGCAGTCCGTGGCAGGAAGGTAGCCGGCTGACCATCGAGACTCGCGTGCCATTTCGCAGCATGGTCGATCAGGTGGTTCAAAGTTTTACGGCGAACGAGAGCGTCAGTTATCTGAGTCACGTCCTGGGAATCACATCGGAAACGCATGTGATGTTTGTCAGGGTCTCTGCTGGTGAAACGTCGATTCGTGTGAGTATGCAACTGGTGGGCAAGGTTTCTCGTGCTCTCGGCTTTGCCATCGAACCTACGATACTGAACACCACGAAGCGGTTCTTTGCGGATCTCGCCCGGGAATGTGAAGTTGCGGCAAAAGATGCAGGAGCCCAGGCATAGCTCGAGGTACTAGACTGCGCTTAGCTTTTCAACTTTCGCGGCCATAATGAAATCGCTCTCGGTGAGGCCGTCGATTGCGTGGGTCCACAGCATGATTTCCACCTTTCCCCACTTAAGAAGAATGTCGGGATGATGGCCCTGATTTTCGGCGATCTCGCCCACGCGATTTACAAACTCCAACGCCTGCTTGAAATCGGGGAAACGGAACTCACGGTGGAGGTGATGCTCGTTGGTGACCGTCCACTTGGGCAGATCCGAATGAAGCTTCTCTAATTCTTTGCCTCGCAAAGGCGGCACATCGCCCTTACAAGGGACGCATTGCTTGTCAGCAAGTTCAGTCATAGATTCCTCGCGAAAGGTGTTGATCGAACAGGCTCACCGCTCTCATCCTAACATCGGCGATTGCAGCGGGAATTCAGGACTTTCTCTGTGTACAATGAGGTACTCCAAGCGGGTTCGCGATTCGATTCATCGGAAAGGAAACGATAGTGGTCGTTCTGGTCATCGGCGGTGCTGGATACATTGGAAGTCATACCGCACGGGCGCTGAAAGCTGCCGGCCACGAAGTCATTATTTTTGACAATCTCAGCACAGGATACGAATTCCTGGCCGCCGGGTTCGAACTGGTCAAGGGGGACATCCTCGATAAAGGTGCTCTCACCAGCGTTCTCTCGGGCTGCGATGCGATCATGCACTTCGCGGCTCATGCGTACGTGGGAGAGTCGGTCACGAATCCGAGAAAGTATTTTCGCAACAATGTTGAAGGAGGCTTAGCCCTGCTGAACGCAGCGGTTGACGCCGGGATTAACAAGATCATTTTTTCCTCCACGTGTGCTGTGTATGGCGTCCCGGCCAAGGTTCCGATCGAAGAAAACATTCCGCGCCAGCCGGTGAATCCCTACGGTGTCTCGAAGTTGTTCTTTGAGCAAGCGCTGGAGGCTTATGACCGCGCCTACGGTTTTCGCTACGCCAGTCTGCGATATTTCAATGCTGCCGGGGCGGATGAGAGCGGCGAGATCGGCGAACTGCATGAGCCCGAGGCTCACTTGATCCCCTTGGCCCTTCGCGCTGCGGCAGGGGTTGGACCTGCGCTTCAGGTCTTTGGTTCTGACTATCCGACGCCGGACGGGACATGCATCCGCGATTACATACACGTGAATGACCTGGCCAGTGCTCACCTGCGGGCACTCGAGCATCTGGCGGCCGGGAAGGACAGCTTCGCGGTCAACGTCGGGACGGGAGCCGGCGCGTCAGTCCGAGAGGTAATATCCGCAGTCGAAAAGGTTACCGGCAAAAGCGTGCCTCACACAATGGTGCCGCGACGGCCCGGGGATCCACCCGCACTGGTTGCTAACCCAGCCAAGGCGCAATCATTGCTGCACTGGAAGGCCACGCGCGGGCTGAACGAGATCGTGAGCACAGCATGGAGTTGGGAACAGCATCGTCGGGGCGCGAGGGTTCGGTGAAATGCTGCGCTCGTCTGTGCTCTCTGTCGTGAGATTGTGAAATCGAGAAGGGGAAATCGTACGTACCCATGGCAAATGATCTGACTGGGAAAAGGGTAGCGTTTCTGGGCGCCGGCAAAATGGGCGGAATCATCCTGCAGGCGCTGCTGAAAAATGGCCTGCTTTCGGCGAAATCAACGTGCGCTACCGTCGCCCATGAAGAGCGCGCCAAAGCGTTGGCCGAGAAATTGAAGGTGAAAGTGGGCACCAACAACGCGGAAGCGGCCAAGGGCGCCGACATCATCGTGATTGGGGTGAAGCCTCAGGTGGTCGAAGACGTTATTCGGGAAATCAGCGAGCATGTCTCTCCGAAGCAGTTGATCGTGTCGGTCGCGGCTTCCGTGCCCACATCGATGATCGAGAGGAACCTTCCTCCGAATGTTCCGGTCATCCGTGCCATGCCGAATACCCCATGTCTTATGGCCGCAGGCATGACCGCCGTTTGCAAAGGCAAACATGCGACCGCCGAGCATGTTGCCCTGACCTGCCATATGTTCGACGTGGTCGGACGTACCGTGGTGGTCGACGAGAAGCACATGGACGCAGTCACTGCACTTTCGGCGAGCGGCCCGGCGTATATCTACATCATTCTCGAATCGCTGGCCGAAGCGGGTGTGAAGGTAGGTTTGCCCCGGGACATCGCGACACTACTGGCAGCGCAGACTACTCTCGGCGCCGCGAAAGTTGTTCTTGAGACTGGCGACCATCCGGCCCTTCTTAAAGATGCGGTCACGACACCTGCCGGCTGTACGATCGACGCGATTATGGAACTCGAGGAAGGAAAGCTCCGCGTCACCTTGATCAAAGCAGTGGTCAAGGCTGCCCAGCGCGCAAAGGAACTGGCGTACGGATAGACGCCAGACTTCCCATTGATTTACTCAATGACCGGAGCATATGCAGGTTGAGGATTCAACTCCTGACCACTGCTGAAACAACTGGAAGGCTTCCCACTAGTCAGGAACCTTACTTTTCCTGACTCATCCGCGCAGAAAATTTTTCCCTGTGACTCCGAATCGATGGGAACAGCAGCAAGACGATATTTCAAGGACGGAGTTCCGCCACATCCTGTGAGAGTGAATCGGTAGCCATTCCATTGTTCACTCCCTTGCCCGGGATCGAACGACGCGGTGGCTTCAGCTTCATCACCGGTAGATTCTGTTTTCTGCGGCACCAGACTGGGCAAAGCGCAAGCATAGCCAATCTCAGGATGAGCAGCGGAATAGGCTTTCTGGCCGTTGACGATCATGTTCATGCGCATCTGGGCCATCTGCTCATTGGCTTCGTCCTGCTGCTTCCGCAATCCTTTGAGATAGTCCGGGTCCGTCAGGGGTATATGACCGGCAACCGTGATTTCCGTCAGTTGCCAAGCGTCTTTCTCCTGCTTCATGGTGAAGATGAGGCGGGGGATGACCGGCAAATTTTCTTCCTGTCCATCTTTGTAGGCATGAACTGAGAGTTCGATCTCGTCCTGGTCTCCCATGAGGCTGTCGTGCTCGACGGCGACTTCGACCCTTTCGTGGTCCGA